>NZ_JAMOKL010000009.1:0-50327 GCF_023656675.1 Barnesiella sp. B2-R-119 | reverse complement strand
AGAAGTTAAGCCCCGCCACGCCGATGGTACTGCGCAAGTGGGAGAGTAGGTAGCCGCCAACTTATAGGAGAGAAAGCCGGAGAGGGGAACCCCTTCGGCTTTCTCTTTTTGTATATAGGACTCACAACGAGGCAAGGCAGGAGAGACACATGAACGCCCCCAAAGTTCCGAAAAGGTAAAAAGCTGTTCAAAGCGACACTTTTACCCCTCTCCCCCAGCCGTGTCCCGCAGCAAAATATAGGGGAGCTGTCCAAAGGACGGAGGGGTTAAATATACAAACAAAAATCCTTTCCTATCTTTTCACCTCTACCCCGAAGAAACGGTGGTTTCTTCGGTCTTTTCCCGTCGTTCCCGACGCTACTCCATACCCCTGATTTTCGGTTAATAACCCTTTGATAATATCTAATATATAGATTAATATCCTTAAAGGAAATCGTTTGGAGAAGGGTATGACAGCAGTGATTATAATTTTGCGAATGGGATTTTGGGTTGGGGACGGAGATATTCTTAAAAAGCTTTTGATAAAATAGAGATATATAAAAAAGAACGAGGAGTATGAATACTCCCCCTTCCAAATGTTTTCACAACGGAATAATCCTTATTGTGATTTGCTTTCAAATTTGTGTTGACAAATATACATATAATTTTTTTATACTATTGTATTTTTCGATAAATTTTTTTATGTTTACATATTAAATATAATAATACCATAAAATATATAGTAGGCATGAAAAACATCTTAGGATTAGATTTAGGTTCATCGAGTATAGGTTGGGCTGTTATAAGAGAAAATTCAGAAGAACAGGAGTTGGTAGCTATGGGTAGCCGAGTTGTATCGCTTACAGCCGCAGAACTATCTTCTTTTACACAAGGAAATGGGGTGTCTATAAATTCACAGAGGACTCAAAAAAGGACTCAACGTAAAGGATATGACAGGTATCAATTGCGTCGCACATTGTTAAGGAATAAGTTGGATACATTAGGAATGTTACCCGATGACTCTTTATCTCATTTGCCTAAACTTCAATTGTGGGGATTAAGGGCAAAGGCTGTTACGCAACGAATCGAGTTGAACGAGTTGGGGAGAGTTTTGTTACATTTGAATCAAAAACGTGGATATAAGTCAATAAAAAGTGATTTTTCGGGTGATAAGAAAATAACCGATTATGTAAAAACTGTTAAAACCCGTTATGATGAATTGAAAGAGATGAGACTGACTATTGGGGAATTATTTTTTCGAAGACTGACAGAAAATGCTTTTTTTCGTTGTAAAGAACAAGTATATCCCCGTCAGGCTTATGTCGAGGAGTTTGATTGTATTATGAATTGTCAAAGAAAATTTTATCCCGATATATTGACTGATGAGACAATCAGATGTATTAGAGATGAGATTATATATTACCAACGACCGTTAAAGTCGTGCAAATACTTGGTGTCGCGCTGTGAATTTGAAAAGCGTTTCTATCTGAATGCGGCCGGTAAAAAGACCGAAGCTGGCCCTAAGGTAGCACCGCGCACTTCTCCATTGTTTCAAGTATGCCGTTTGTGGGAGAGTATCAATAATATTGTAGTCAAGGACCGTCGGAATGAAATTGTTTTTATTTCGGCGGAGCAAAGAGCAGCTTTGTTTGATTTTTTGAATACTCACGAGAAACTCAAAGGTAGCGATCTCTTGAAACTGTTGGGTTTGTCCAAGACGTATGGTTACCGGTTGGGTGAGCAGTTTAAGACTGGAATACAAGGGAACAAAACCCGAGTGGAAATCGAACGAGCTTTGGGCAATTATCCTGATAAGAAAAGATTGTTGCAATTTAATCTTCAAGAGGAATCTTCGTCGATGGTTAATACTGAAACGGGTGAGATTATTCCCATGATTAGTCTGTCGTTTGAGCAGGAACCGCTTTATCGGCTGTGGCATGTATTGTATTCGATTGACGATCGGGAGCAGTTACAGTCGGTGTTGCGACAGAAATTCGGAATTGATGATGACGAGGTTTTAGAACGACTGAGCGCTATCGATTTGGTGAAAGCTGGTTTTGGAAATAAATCGAGCAAGGCTATACGTCGCATATTGCCATTTTTGCAGTTAGGCATGAACTATGCAGAAGCTTGTGAGGCTGCTGGGTATACCCATAGCAATAACTATACAAAGGCTGAAAATGAGGCGCACGCTTTGCTGGATAGATTACCGGCGATTAAAAAGAACGAGCTTCGGCAACCAGTGGTTGAGAAGATTCTCAATCAAATGGTTAATGTGGTGAATGCGCTTATGGAAAAATATGGACGATTCGATGAGATCCGTGTGGAGTTGGCTCGTGAATTGAAACAAAGTAAAGAAGAACGTTCTAATACATATAAAAGTATAAATAAGAATCAAAGGGAAAATGAGCAAATTGCTAAACGTATAGTTGAATATGGTGTGCCAACTCGATCTCGCATACAGAAATATAAAATGTGGGAGGAATCGAAACACTGTTGTATCTATTGCGGGCAACCGGTAGATGTGGGGGATTTTTTGCGAGGATTTGATGTCGAGGTAGAACATATTATTCCTAAATCATTGTATTTCGACGATAGTTTTGCAAATAAAGTTTGTTCTTGTCGTAGCTGTAATAAAGAGAAAAATAATCGCACTGCATATGATTATATGAAATCAAAAGGCGAAAAAGCCCTGTCCGACTATGTCGAACGAGTTAACACAATGTACACAAACAATCAAATCAGCAAGACCAAGTTGCAAAATTTATTAACCCCAGTCGATAAAATTTCTACCGATTTCATAGATCGACAATTACGAGAGAGTCAGTATATAGCAAGGAAAGCCAAAGAGATTCTGACATCGGTTTGTTATAATGTGACGGCTACGAGTGGTTCGGTTACCAGTTTCTTGCGACATGTTTGGGGCTGGGATACCGTATTACACGATCTTAATTTTGACCGATATAAGAAAGTGGGTTTAACCGAGGTAATAGAGGTAAACCATAGGGGCAGTGTCATTAGGAGAGAGCAAATAAAGGATTGGAGTAAGAGATTCGATCATCGCCACCATGCCATTGATGCACTTACGATTGCCTGTACCAAACAGGCGTATATTCAGCGTCTGAATAATTTGAGAGCAGAAGAAGGACCGGATTTCGACAAAATGAGTTTGGAACGTTATATACAGTCACAACCTCATTTCTCAGTTGCACAAGTCCGTGAGGCTGTTGATAGAATATTAGTGTCGTTTAGAGCCGGTAAGCGTGCGGTGACTCCCGGCAAGCGATATATTCGTAAGAACCGAAAACGTATTTCCGTCCAGTCAGTTTTAATTCCACGAGGTGCGTTGAGCGAAGAGAGTGTATATGGCGTAATTTATGTGTGGGAGAAAGATGAGCTAGGTCATGTTATACAAAAGCAGCGTGCTGTAATGAAGTATCCGATAACCTCGATTAATCGGGAAATGTTGGATAAGGAAAAAGTTGTGGACAAGCGTATTCATAGAATCCTTTCCGGTAGGCTTGCTCAATATAATGATAATCCCAAAGAGGCGTTTGCTAAACCTGTATATATAGATAAGGAGTGTCGTATTCCAATTCGCACGGTTCGTTGTTTTGCGAAGCCGGCGATTAATACGTTAGTTCCACTCAAAAAAGATGATAAGGGAAATCCTGTTGCTTGGGTCAATCCGGGGAACAATCATCATGTTGCTATTTATAGAGATGAAGATGGCAAGTATAAGGAACGAACCGTTACATTTTGGGAAGCAGTGGATCGCTGTCGGGTAGGTATACCGGCTATTGTCACTCAACCAGATACTATTTGGGATAATATACTTCAGCGAAACGATATATCTGAAAACGTTTTAGAATCCTTACCTGATGTAAAATGGCAATTTGTTCTTTCATTGCAGCAAAATGAGATGTTTATTTTAGGAATGAATGAGGAAGATTATCGTTATGCTATGGATCAACAAGACTATGCATTATTGAACAAATATCTTTATCGAGTACAAAAATTAAGTAAAGGTGATTATAATTTTAGGTATCATACAGAAACTTCTGTCGAAGATAAGTACGATGGAAAGCTCAATTTGGAATTGTCTAGGCAGATGGGAAAACTAAAAAGGGTGAGTATAAAGTCGTTATTGGGATTAAATCCTCATAAGGTGCATATCTCAGTTTTGGGTGAAATAAAGGAAATATCATGATCAAACGCACATTATATTTTGGGAATCCCTCGTATCTGAGTTTGCGCAATGCCCAGCTAGTACTGCGTCTGCCAGAAGTGTCGAATAACGACACATTACCCGATACTTTCAAAAAGGCGGCGGAGCGGACGATTCCTATCGAAGATATAGGAGTGGTCGTACTCGATCATTCGCAGATAACAATCACACAAGGATTGCTCGAAGCCCTTCTCGAAAATAATTGCGCTATTATCACTTGCGATAAAAGTCGTTTGCCTGTGGGACTCGTACTACCCCTTTGTGGGAACACGACACAAAACGAACGGTTCCGAGACCAACTTAATGCTTCGTTACCTTTGAAAAAGCAACTTTGGCAACAGACAGTGCAGCAAAAGATTGCCAATCAAGCTGCAATTTTGGAGAGTCGGGGAATTGTAGCCAAAAATATGCGGGCATGGGTGGGCGAAGTCCGTAGTGGAGACATCGATAATATAGAGGCACGGGCTGCCGCCTATTATTGGTCGAGTATATTCCCTCACCTCGATAGTTTTCGCAGAGACAGAGACGGTGATCCTCCCAACAATTTACTCAATTATGGTTATGCCATTCTTCGGGCTGTTGTCGCCCGGTCGCTCGTTATTAGCGGGTTGTTACCTACCTTGGGCATACATCATCATAATCGTTATAATGCATATTGTTTGGCCGATGATGTGATGGAGCCTTATCGCCCCTATGTCGATGGCTTGGTCTGTGAAATCATGGAAAGTGGAAAAGACTATTCGATGTTAACGACCGAATTGAAAGCAAAGCTATTGTCTTTACCAGTGGTAGAGGTAGGCATTCAAGGGCGGCGTAGTCCTTTGATGGTCGCAGTCGCCCAAACTACCGCCTCTTTATACAAATGTTTTAACGGGGAGTTACGTAAAATCATCTATCCAGAATTATAATTAATATGGATAGATTCAGCGAATATCGTATTATGTGGGTATTGGTATTTTTCGATTTGCCAACAGAGTCGAAACGGGAACGTAAATTATATGCCGACTTCCGTAAGAAACTGTTACAAGATGGGTTTACTATGTTCCAATTTTCCATTTATGTACGGCATTGTCCTAGTCGGGAGAATGCCGATGTACATATCCGCCGGGTGAAGCTTTCTTTACCGCCGTTTGGAAAAGTAGGTATTCTCTGTGTTACTGATAAACAATTCGGTATGATGGAAATTTTCTATGGGAAAAAGAGGTAAAGCCACAGGTTTTACCTCAACAACTCGAACTCTTTTGAAAAACAAAAAGCCGGTTTTTTAACCGACTTTTTGATAAAATACAGCTTTAATTTTTAATTCTAATTGATTTTGTAATTGTTTGACTATTAAATTGCTATACAAATTGTGCTGTATTTAATGTGTCAAAGATACAAATTTGAAAGCGAATCACAACTATGCTTGTCCTTGCAGTTACATTTCCGAAGCTGTATTTAATGTGTCAAAGATACAAATTTGAAAGCGAATCACAACCGCCGTACTGCGTACGTCCTGACGCTAAAGCTGTATTTAATGTGTCAAAGATACAAAGAACTTGCGTAATAATGGCAGGATAAGGGTGAAATTTGATAAGTGGTTGGTACATATACCATTTTTGTGTTACCTCACCATATTGTTAATTTCGGCAGAAGGAGCCGTATATGGTGGGTATTAGAGAAAGAAATGCTACCTATCCGTTGCCTTTTTATGGAAGGGAAAGTTGGTAGAAACAGCATCTTTAATCTCTTGCACATACCCTACAACAGCCACAAAGAACGCTTGTTTTTTCTATCATTGCACTGAAAAAGGTAATCATTTTTTCTCGTTGGAAGAAAAATACGGGAATGAGATTAATTGTCAAGTACTTGTTGCCTTGTTCCGCTATGTTCTACATGCCGTTCATTAACTCTGTAAAATTTATTTTTGCAACCAAAGAAATGAGTTATGAATCAGGCAGATGTAAAGGTGTCGTTCTACCTCAAAAAGAGCGAAGCAGATGCCAAAGGGAACTGCCCCGTAATGGCAAGGTTGAATGTCGGCAAGTATTCAGAAGCGGCATTCAGCGTTAAGATGTCTGTGCCACATACAATGTGGCACTCAGGTCGTGCTACGGGCAAGAGTGTCGCAGCACGCGAAATCAACCGTCAGTTAGACGAGATCAGAGCCTCGGCTCTACATATCTATCAAGAACAATCGGCAATACGAGAAGGAGTAAGTGCCGAAGATGTCAAGTGCCTGCTTTTGGGTATGGCTTCGAGGCAGCAGACCTTGATGAGTTATTTCCGCGCCTTTATCAAGAACTTCGAGAAACGTGTAGGTGTGAATCGTGTCGCAGGTTCTCTTCGTGCTTACAAGTATGCCTATATGCATGTAGAGAAATTCCTCAATGAGAAATACAAACTGCCAGATATTCCCTTTACGGCACTCGATCGTTCGTTTATTGAGAAATATGATCTTCACTTACGAACAGACTGCCATTTGGCTCTTGGTACGATAGTCCATCTTACAACCTCTTTTAGAACCATTATCAATGAAGCCGTAGCAGATGGTATTCTTACTTTCAATCCATTCTGGGGTTACGAGCCTGAACGCCCACAGCGTGAACAGAAGTATCTCACGGCAGAGGAATTAGAGTTGATTATGACAACACCATTGCATAATGCAAGACTTTACATCGTCAGAGATTTATTCTTGTTCTCCTGCTACACCGGAATATCTTATGGAGATATGTGTATGTTGACCAAAGAAGATTTGGTAACGGATGAAAACGGCACGCTCTGGATACGGACCTCCCGTAAAAAGACCAAGGTCGAGTATGAGGTTCCGCTCCTTGAGGTTCCCTTACATATACTTAATAAGTATCGTGATGTAGAGCCCAATGGAAAGCTGTTGCCTATGTACAGCAATTCAGACGTAAATCTTTCCCTAAAAAAGATTGCCGCAATATGCGGTATCAACCGTAGAATCGTCTTTCATGCGGCCAGACATACATACGCTACAGAGATTACTCTCTCGCATGGTGTACCATTGGAAACGGTCAGCAAGATGCTGGGACATACACGGGTGGATACCACTCAGATTTATGCCAAAGTAACCGATGAAAAGATTGATGCTGACACTAAAAGGCTCGACAGCAAGATTAGTGAACGCTTTACAATCGCCATTTGAAACCATTAAAGCGACTAAATATGAGAACAGACAAGAATACAGAGAATCAGAACACGAAGCGTCGCAGTACCTTCGCCATATTGTTCTACATCAACCGCACGAAAGTACGCAAGGATGGTATGTGCCAACTATTGTGTAAAGTTAGCATTGATGCTGAATGGGAACAAATCGGTACGAAAGTATCGGTGAATCCTTCTATCTGGAATCCCGATAAGGGTCGTGCCGATGGTCGTAGCGAAAATGCCGTAACGGTAAACAGAGCCATTGACGAACTTACCAAGGGGATAACCGAACACTATAATCATATCAAGAAGAGTTTAGGCTTTGTTACCGCAGAACTTGTCAAGAACGCAGTCAAGGGTATCGGCCAAAAGCCTGTAACATTGCTTGCCCTCTTCCGTGAACATAACGAGGAGTTCAAGAAGCGTGTTGGCGTGGATAGAATCAAGGAGACCTACGATTGTTATCAACGCTCATACAAGCACCTTGCAGCGTTTATTCAGGAGAAACGAGGTGTGGAAGATGTCACATTGCGAAGCCTTGACAAGGTGTTCTATGACGACTTTGAGATATTCCTGCAAAGCGATTGTCGTCTAAGTCCCAAGACGGTACACGAACATTTGTATAGACTGAAAAAGATGACAATGCGAGCCGTCAGTCAAGGCACTTTGCGTAGAGATCCTTACTGTCGACTACATCCACCGTTGCCTAAGCGCAAGAGCCGACATATGAAGTTGGAGGATCTTAAAACCTTGATGTCAACGCCTGTAGATAAGCCTCAATTGCAACGGGTACGCGATTGGTTTATCTTCTCGACTTTTACAGGATTGGCATACGCTGATTTAAGACGGTTATCCGTGAACGATATAACACAGGCAGAAGATGGCAGCTGGTGGATACACATCAAGCGTAAGAAGACTGACACACTATCATCTATTCGTCTGTTGGATATACCACTTCGGATTATCGAAAAGTACAAGCATGAGCGGCAAAGTGATAAGGTATTCAATACCTGGGATCGAAACTATATGTCAATGCTAATGCAGGAGTTGAGTGAGGTGTATGGCTTTCATATTACCTACCACAAAGCTCGTCATAATTTCGGAACGCATATTACTTTATCGCTGGGTGTACCTATTGAGACGGTAAGTAAGATGATGGGACATACCTCCATCACCACCACACAGATTTATGCCCATGTTACGGATAAGAAGGTTGATGAGGATATGAAACGCTTGCGTGAGGTTACAGCAGACAAGAAGATAGAACTCGCAGATGAGGGTCTGAAGTTTGAGAGATGTATCAAATGGAAGCGGACAACAGTATAAAAACAATAGCAACGGCCTCAAATCGGGGTCGTTGCTATTGTTTAGGGTCATACCCATCGCTGTTCCTCTACGCAGCGTTTATGGGAATCATTGAGAATCTTTTCAATCTCAGACTCCTTGTAAAGAGCTTTGCCCTGAACAAGGTAGTAAGGTATTGCACCTGCCGAGCGATACTCCTGCAATGTGCGGCGGCTCACTCTGAGTATCTTGGAGAGTTCCTCATCAGTCAGAAACCTCTCATTGTTCAATGTAGGTTGTACCAGAGTCTCCGTCTTTTGAAGAATTTTGTTTACTCGTCTCAAACGCTCAAGTATCTCCGCGATATGCGGGTCAGTCTTGTCTATAAAAAAGCTGCTCATGGTCTTTTCTTTTTAATGGGGTGATAAGTGCTGTCAATGAATCTCTGAATATCCTCGGGTTTGTAGAATATCTTGTGCTTTATGCGTGCAAACGGTATCAAGCCCTTCTCTCGGTACACTTGCAGTGTTCGTTTCGAGATGCGGAGTATCTGACACACATCCTGGTTATCCATCCAGTTCTTTAGGCCAAGATCCTGATTAGGTCGGCATAGTCTGTTCACTCTATCCTCAAACTCGTTGAAGTGGCTGCATATCTCATCAAATGCCTTCTTATCTATACATACGATTTCCATATTCCATACTTGTTTTGAGGTTAGACATTGGGATTATTTCTCATGCTTGCCGGAAGTGGCAAGCCCTTCTGCTCGAAGAAGTCCTTGACCTCGGAAGCCTTGTAGTATGTGCGTCCGTCAATCATATAGTAGCGGATAAGTTTCTTCTGGCGGTAGCGAGCAAGGGTACGGTGAGTCACGCCAAGCAGTTTGCTCAGGTCGTAGTTATCCAGCAGGGTATCGCCATCGAGACACTCCTTCATCTTGTTCTGTCGCTCCAGCATCTTCTCAATCTTATCGAAGCGTTCCATCAGTTTGTAGAACATCGCATGGGCGGTTTCATTATTTATCTGTAACATCGTATAATCTGTTTAAGTGTAAATAATCGGGTTACTACACCGTGTTGCGCAACAGGTTATACTATCTAAAGGGCATTTGGCGTGCCAACGACATGAAATGACATAAAAAGACACCGATACAGCATTGTGTATCAGTGAAATAAAAATTTTCAGCGTAAAAATCGGGGCTTTTTAAAGTATTGCAAAATGCAAGACTTTTTCGCAATCTGCTATTGCAAAATGCAAGAGTTGCGATAGATGATGCGTGTTATTCCGTTAGGGAAGGTTGTGGTCTTATGAACATTCCAACGGCTCGGAGTAAGGTCATCGAATACGGGTGTACCTTTGCCGAGAATAAGTGGCAGAGTATAGACGACCATCTCATCAATAAGGTTGTAGCGTGATAGTCCACGCATAAACTCTATGCTCTGCGTGTCGGATATTTCAGCGATGTAGATGTCGGATCTGTTCTTGTCGGAGTCTCTTTCAGCAAGCAGGTCAAGCAACGGATAGTTTGGTACAAGACGGTAGATGCTACGCTCGTGCCAATAAGGAAAACCCTTTGAGTCGTTCAACACCCACTGCATCAGGTTCTCGTCAGCTTTCGGAAGAAAGCCGTCCATTGTCACTGCTGTTATGATCTGAATCTTTGCCATATCGTTACCTCCGTTCAAAAAAGAAGCGTGGTCATCACGCATCTAAACAGAGGCTCTGGCAAGCCCAAAGTGATACACGCGATGCCACGCTATGCATACGCATAGCATAAGCATTACGCAATTCATCACTTTAACTTCCACTGCCAGATTTCTGTTTAGGATTCTTGCGAACTTATGTTATGTAAACGGACAGAGACCATTAATGTTCTGTCACGATATTTCAATTTTACGGCTCAAAGATACAACTTTTTGCCGATACGCGGTTCATATTACCCCCACAATCATCATTTTATGCCGTACTTTTTCATCTTACGGTATAGTGTAGATGAGTCTACATTGAGCATTTGAGCCGCTTTTGTCTTAACACCACCACACGACTGCAAGGCTCTGATGATGCTCTGTTTCTCCAGTTCCTCGTCCTTTAACGGAAGCAGTGGAGCCTCCGAAGCATCTGTTTGTATTGCAGGAGTAATGTTCAAATCCGCATAGTCAATGAGCGTATCTTTGGCCATCAATACCGCTCGTCTAATCTTGTTCTGCAACTCCCTGATGTTACCTGACCAGGAGTGTGAGAGCAACAACCGTTCCGCTTCAGCCGTGAAGCCCGTTCTTTTCCTATGAAGCTCCGCCGAATATTTCTCGCGGAAGAAGTTGGCAAGCGGGAGTATATCTTCGGGACATTCACATAGTGATGGTTGGTGTATCTCAAACTCACCTAAACGGTGATACAGATCCTCACGGAAACGACCGTCAGCAATAGCCTTCTCCATATTCTCGTTGGTGGCGGCAACGATACGCACATCTGCCACACGCTCCCTGCTTGAGCCGACAGGCATGAATGTCCCCTCCTGCAATACACGAAGCAATGAGGATTGCATTTCAAATGGCAAAGTGCCTATCTCATCAAGGAATAGCGTACCACCTTTGGCGGCATCGAAGTAACCTCCCTTATCAGTGTCTGCACCCGTAAATGCTCCTTTCGTATGTCCGAAGAACATCGAGGCGGCAAGTTCACGAGGTATCGCTCCGCAGTTCACCGCCACGAAAGGCATATCCTTACGGGTGCTGTGGAAGTGAATGCTTCGGGCGATGGACTCTTTACCCGTACCATTGGCTCCGAGTATCAATACCGTTATGTCCGATGAGGCAACGATTTCGGCAAGATGCTCCGCCTCCCTTGCCTTTGGACTTATACGCTTGAATAGTTCCTTCTCCTTGCTGCGCATCGTTGCTATGGGCTTCAGCAGTTCCTTGACCATCTCCACCAGCTGCTCGTGATATACAGGCTTGGAAAGATAATCTTTTGCACCTATCTTGATAGCCTTGACAGCATCGGTAATGGAGGTATATTCGGTCATTATCACAAATGGAATATCCATCTTCTCCTTGCCAATCCATTCAAGGAGGTGTATGCCGTCGCCTTGTGGCAGACGCACATCTGAAAGTATCAGGTCGAACTGTTCCTTGCGTAGCAGTTTGTGGGCAAAGGGCTCATTCATAGCCGTAGCTACTGAATATCCTTCACGCTCCAGCCAGTCTTTCTGTATATGCGAGAGGGCTATATTATCCTCTACTATCAGTATCCGTTTCTTCATCGGCTATTCTCTCTATCTCTTTACGGGCATCCTCCATTAGACGCTCTATGTGGGTTATAATCTGTCCTGTATGTACCAATAATGCCTGAATATCATTATCCTGTTCCTTCAATGCCTTGCGGTATGCAAGGAGTGTGTTCTCCATTGAGAGCATCTCCCACATCGGCATCATACGATGTACGACATTACGCATGGACTCCACCTTCTCTGTTGTCATCGCAATCTTCAAATCCGTCATATCCTTCTCACAGCTCTCCAGCAGTAATCTCAATACCTTCCTTTTGTCTGTAACCTCAGCAAGCAGTCCGGAGAAATCAGCACTTTCGTTCTGTTCCCTCTCCTTGACTACGGAGGCGAGGTGTTGCAGCAGGTCTACCATGGAGAACGGCTTGAAGATACAGCCGTCAAAGCCAGCATCCAGCAGAGCCTGTCTGTCGCCATCCTCTCTGGCGGTCATCGCCACCACCGGTACGGTTCGGGAATTGCCTATGCGTGATTTACGCAACAATTCCAAGACTCTGTAACCATTGGTGTCGGGCATCTGAATGTCGGTCAGCACAAGGTCGTAGTCCTTATTTCTAATCTCCTCAAAGAGTTCTTTGGCATTGATGCAGGTCTTGCACGAGACACCGTTACGCTCCAGCATCTCCTTGATTACCTCCAACTGCAAGGTATCATCGTCAATGGTGATTACGCTGCCAGGCAGGTGATGCGAGATATCATCCATTACCGTTTCCTCTTCCACACTCTCATCGGTTACAGGCAGAGGCAATTTAACAATGAAGATCGTTCCTGCACCTTGCTTGCTCTCCACCTCAATCGTTCCACCAAGCAGAGTGACAAGACCTTTGGTGATAGGCAGACCAAGACCGTAGCCATCGGCATTATTCTCATTTGTAGCACGCTCG
This sequence comes from Barnesiella sp. B2-R-119, assembly GCF_023656675.1. Classification (NCBI taxonomy): domain Bacteria; kingdom Pseudomonadati; phylum Bacteroidota; class Bacteroidia; order Bacteroidales; family Barnesiellaceae; genus Barnesiella; species Barnesiella sp. B2-R-119. The sequence goes on along the minus strand of NZ_JAMOKL010000009.1, from coordinate 37,513 downwards.
AATGGTACATATATGCGTTTCATCATATCTTCGGAGATGCCGACTCCCGTATCGCTTACCTTCATTGTCAGCCAGCCATTCTCATACGAAGCCTTGAAACATACATTTCCCTCGGATGTGAATTTGACAGCATTGGTGATGAGATTGTTGATGATACGCTCTATCTTGTCCTTATCACCCTTTACCGTGACATTTGTATTTGTGTTGCGATGCTTGAATTGCAGTCCCTTCTCCTTTATCAGGTGTGATACGCTGTCGGCTATTCTCTCCAACGACTCGGACAGGTGGAACGGAACGGGATTCGGAGTCTCCTTGGCTTCATCCAGACGATAGACATCAAGGAGGTTATTTACAAGGTGCAGGACATGCTTGCATAGAATGGTAATGTTCCTGAGCTTGTGGTTGCGTCTCTTCTTGTCCCTCATATCCATAGCCAGCTCTGCGTTACCGCTGATACCGTTGAGCGGGCCACGGATATCGTGCGATATGGTCATGATGATCTTGTTACGCATTTCAAGCAACTCGGCATTTTTGCAGTTGCTTGCCTCCAATTTGCGGCGACCACGCTCTTTACGCCCGTAGTCACGCATAATTACGATGTATGAGAGCAGCAGAGCAAGGAAGATGAAGGCTGTTATACCTCCCAACCATACTTTTGTCCGTTCACGGGTCTCAATGATCTGTTGCTCACGCTCTTGCAGGTCTGTCGTGACACGCTCATCCATTGCAGCAATTAGACTCTTCAGACGTTGGTTGATGTTGAGATTACGCTGTGCCAGACTATCTGCCGTTTCGGATAGTTGCCTGCTCTGCTCGGACTGTTTCCTGATGACATCACGATTGAGGGTGTAGAGTTTCGTGGAAGTTGTGGATTGAGGCGGAGTCTTCTCCTTTTTCTTGAAGAGTCCCAAGAAACCACCTTTCTTCTTCGGGGGCTCCTGCGTACTCTCATAAGCGATGACGGGGACACGCTCGGCAAGTTCTTCGCCAAGTTCAACCTGTTTTTCAAAGAGTTGGAAGATATTGAATAGTTGGATTTCCTTCTCTGCCATCAGATGCCGCAGACTATCTATTCGTTCTCCCGAATAGTAGTTCTTGAACTCGCAGAGAATGCTGTCGACCTCCATGCGTTTGGCACGGTAGAGTGCGGTGTCTGCCTCCTCCCATTCGAGGATCGTCTCACCGAACATCGTGAGGTCGAGCATATGCACGTATGCTTCATGTACATTTTGTCGGAGTCGGTGAATCTCTTTCACTTCACGCTCCAATCTGTTCATCTGTCGCCACTCGTGCAGGTACGTATATACGATACCACCAATTAGGGCGACAATAATAGTATAGCCAATGGCTATCTTCCTTTCTATTTTCATTGCGTCCTATATTTAAGTCGGGTTAGTCCGATCTGTTTATCATATATGCCTTGGCCACAAAATTACTAATAAAGCAAAAAATTAAGGCGACTTTATCATTTCTTAATAGCTGTTCAAGGCTGTGACATAATATAAAACGCTAAAAATGTTGGCTATATTGTTATAAAAGTGGGCGATAGCATAAAAAAAGCCATCATATTTGTGTGAATATGACAGCTACTATTGATTATACCATTATCGGATTGACCTTCATCGTACTGAGGTTAAGATAGAGTCCGTGATGCTCTATCATACCATGTCGGAACATCTTCCAGAGGATATTGCAGCCAAGCTGTGCCAATGTGGAGTTGATGAACAAGTCCTGCTTCTCCAATGCCTCGGCAAGTGAACAGCTCGGACCAGAGTCCTCTTCTTTGATTCGGGCATACTTCACAAGTTTGGTAATGACCTTTAATGACGGTACGGTCTGATAAATTTGTGAGGTGGGTTGCTTTATCTTCTTTGGAATACTGCCTAAGACGACCTGTCCCGATGTTTGCGTATTGCCTAAGTCAAGCCAATACAGAGGTGTCTGATAGTTGGTGTAGTTGCACGCAGGCACAGCCTTGAGGATATTCCAAAGGTCTATTCGTGATTTGATGTTATCCGTACAGGTTATGGTTATATTGGCAAGATGTTCCTGTCGAACATCTTTCATATTGGAGGGATAGAATGCCGGCACAGCCTTCCAGTCATTCCCGAAGAAGTTGTTGATGCGTGTTATCAGGCAATTCGCCTTATTCAGCCCCAAGTCGGAATACCCGAAGAGTTGTCGTCCTATGTTGGCTTCAGTTACAATATCGGGATCATATAGTGTTACGAATAGTCCCGGATGTCCGAGGGCACGAAACGTTACATCCAATCGTGCAAGGTTTGTCAATACTTGTGAGCCTGTACCTCCACCACCTATAAGGTTTACCGTTACGGGGTGTTGTGGTACGAGCAGATAACTGTCGGTATAATGTACTCTTTTCATCGTAGTATATCTTTAAGTTTCAAATTCTTTAGAGGCTTTAACTCTTCGAGGTTGAAGGGAGCATCCTTTGCCGCCTTTGTTACGAGAACAAGGTTACTCTTTGTGGGATTTCCGTTACCTCCGAGATGTGAGAACTCCGTGAGCCAGAATTTCTTCTCCCAATACTCAAGTAATTTGTCGTAGGTAATCTCTGTCGGCTTGTCAATCTTTGCCGAGCCGAGACAGACGCTTGAACCCGTGACATTGAAGAACGGAGCAGCGTAGAGTTCCGTTTCGGGCTTCAGCTCCTTGTCTATGTATGCGTAGATATTCATACGCTCATCGCGCACCTCATAGATGACACCGGGCAGGTTGTACTCGGCATTCTCAATATGTAGCGACTCCTTGAAGAACATCATACGCTTTTGTGGCGGGTTGTACCAGATATATTTCTCGTAGCCCTTACGAGTATCACTCCATAGCATATTTGTTGGGATGCGACCATGCGGTGTGCTGCTGTGCCTTTCGGAATACCCCTTTATCAGTTCGTTGATGAAGTCCACCGTTACGGGACGGCCTTCGCTCATGGCTCCCTCATTATCTATGCTCCTTACTTCAAGGAAGTATGTATCTCCTCCATCTGTGGAGTATGCTATCAATGCCGCACGGGGGCGCAGCATTGTATTTATCTGCTTGGTAAGTTTATTGGTATCCATAGTGATTATCGTATGTAGTGAATAAAATCATCTGCCCACTTGAAGAACCTTTCGGGGTAGGTATCTTCAAGTGTAAAAACCTTGTCGGTCTTTGGAGAGACGGCAAAGGTTGATGCAGGAATAATATCGTATGACTCCTGACGGGAGGAATTATAGAAGTCGATAAGGTGTTCCGTCATTATATCATCGCTGTCATAGACAACTCTTATCTGCTGTTCGAGTGTCATCGGCAGATAATCGGGCTCCTCGTCATAGAACGGGTCATAGCCATAGTACATGATGGCTTTATCCGTCTTTATGAACTCAAGTCCTCTTCTCAGCAGTTCGATAAGACCTTGTTCAAAGCCATTCTTACACTCATATTCTTCTATGGCTTTCGGCAGGTTCTTGTAATAGGACTTTCGCCACACCCTGTCGAGGAGTTTATATGCTCTACCATCCTTGTATGATTTCACGAGCTTTTCCCTCGCTCGCCTCTCTTTGGCATCTTCATCCTCATAGCAGCCTTCAGTCAGCATATCCATAGCCCAGTCCATATCATCCTCATCGTTGATAGTGGTTATACCGTTCTCTTTCATAAAATTATGATAGAATGTGATGACAATGCGTCTGAGTGTGGGATTCAGTTCCTCCACGAACTTTACAGGGAAGTAGTACAGTGTGTACTCACCCCAAGTATGTGTGTTCCACACATTGAAGTATAGACAGCCATTGTCATCTTCGAGGTTGAGATACATACCGCTTTTATTTACGAGGTCGTTCATCTCATTGTAGAGATTGACAATACCTTCACCGATAGTTCTGCCTGGCGTATGCTCCGCCTTTACATTCATCAATTCGGCATAGCGGAAATAAGAATCACGCAGGTATTCGTAATTCTCCTGCGTGATTAGGTTATAACTGTTTCCACAATAGCTCTCCCTCATAATAGTCTGTGGTGCTATGGGAAGAATAGGTGTCTTTAGAAAAGAATTACGGCACCCGTTGGCGCCGTAACTCTCTCTACTCTTGTCACACCGTATCGTACCTCCCGCTTGGTCGATGCGATTATCATCCTTGCGAGCTGTTCCGACTGATGTTCGTCCAATGGTCTGCATGACTTCTTCTTTTTAGTGTCCTTACTCATAGTTATCATCCTTTTGTTCCGATGGTTGTCTTGAACTCGTACACAGCCTTGTCATCCTTGATGGTCGGGCCGTGTACGGTTGCGGTGGTCAGTTCCGGATAGATGTTCGAGTAGAAGCTCATCACACTCTCCGGAGAGTCGTTCGGATTGGGATCAGGAAGTGTAATCATCTCTGTACCTTTCTTAAAGGTGAATGATCGCTGCATTTCGTTTCTTAAAAGTGCCATAGTCTTAAACTGTTTGGGCGTATGCCTGTGAATAATGATTTTCTAACATTGACTGAGGGAAGTCGGGATATTCCTCATAATCCTCGGGGCGGTATGCAGGGCCTTCGTGCATATATGCCTGCTGTAACTCTTCAGGCATAGGAGGCTCTTCATGATGTGGGAACATCGGAATCTCACCCTGCGGATAGTGAGGATGCTGCTGTCCTACATTTTGAGGAGGATAACCGCCTTGTGGCACGGTGAACATAGGCTGCCCGCCATACTGAGGCTGTGGAGGTTGCTGAACAGGTCGCTGTATCGGCTGCTGCACGGGACGCATTACCGTCTGTTGTGGCTGTGGCGGCATCTGTCGTGGTGCTGCCTGCGGCTGTATAGTCTGCTGTGCAGATTGCGGTGCCACATTCTGCGGTTGTGCCACTTGTGGAGCAGGTGCAGGAGTCTCTTCCATCATCTCGAAGAGCGAGCCTTGGTTCATCGCCTTCTTCTGTGCGGCAATCTTCTCATCTACCTCCTTCTGCTTGTCGGCAGTGGCATACATACGAGCCTGCTGAAGTGCGGTGATGGCATCCTTATGATTCTTGGCAGTGATCAGCTCCTCTGCCTTCTTCATATGCTTCTCGTACTTCTCACGCTTCTCCTTCTCCTCTTTGGTCTCCTTAGCCTTGGCATCCTTTGCCGCCTTGCTGTTGGCAGCGGCCTTGTCTGCCTGCTTCTCGAACTCCATCAAATTGGAGATAAGTCCCGTAGCCTTGCGTATAGGCTGCATGATGTGTTGCAGGAACTCTGCATCCATCTCTTCGGGAGTACCAGTTAGTGTCAGCGGAATGATGTGGTTTGCAGCCTCATCTTTCAGCCCATTAGCCTTCGGCAGTGTTGATACAGTAAGTTGTCCGTTCGCTTTGCGGATGACCAGAGTCAGATCTACGCTCTCGGTCATCATCTGTGAAATTGATGTGAAAAACATAACTTTATGATTTAATGTTAATACTGATTGATTTTCTTGTGATGTTCACTGGTTGAAGAACTCTGCAAGCAGTCTGTTACGGTCAGGGTGCTTGCTTATCTCCAGAATGGGATTGAGCAGCTCCGATATATGTACCGGACCTCGTGAGCCTCTTGGCGGCAACTTGATTTCAGGTTCAGTGACCGTTACTCTTCTTCTACGTACCACAGGCATCTGCATCGGTGCCATCGGTACACTTGCGATGATTGCTTGATTCATAGCTTTATCTTTTATTATATGGTTAATACTCGGACTTTGGCAGTCCGTTGAACTACGAGGGCGTTAAGGCTAATGCTTCCGGTAAGGCAAGGTTTTCGGGGAAAATACCGCAGCACGGCGAGGATGATTTTCTCCGAAACCACCTGTGGCCCGACCTTGCTGTCCGATAAGAAGCATTGGCCAACTTTGCCCTGTAGTTCATCGGCTTGCCAATGGCTGGTATTTTCTCTATCCCTTTCTTCATTCATATCCTCATTCTTGAATCGTCCACCTACAAAAAGAGCCGTCCGAGAAGGACAGCTCCCATAACCCATATCGCAATATATCTGCTTATATGTTGTATGTCGATGACAAGACCTTTTCATTGCTTTAAGAGTTAGAAGACCAAGAAACTGAGTATGGCAAAGAGGATTAATGCTGCCATTACGATGCAGGCAATCTTGTATATGAATCGGAAGAAGCCAGGGAAACATACGATGGCTACCGCAGCCCATACGGGTGATACACCTCGTGTATAGAGATAGCTGAAACCTAATGCTGCTACTACGGCTAAGAGTATCATACCTATCCACTTCATTCTCTTTCTTACGGTCGGGTCATTTGTTTTCATATCCTATATTATTTAGTGGGAACAGTCGTTCCCGATTTCGTGGGCTTGGATGTGAATCGCCTCCACCTGCAAGGTTTTCGGGAAAAATACCGCAGCCGTGCGAGGATGATTTTTGCCGAAACCGCCAGCGGCACGACCTTGCGGGGTGGAATGAGGGCGGTTCACTACCTTTGCCTACGAATCGGGATGACTGACATCATCTTTTCTTACCTCTCTTCTTGTCGGGAAATGCCAGCGTTACATTGAACTCATCGTCAAAGGCTACGGCGGCATCGAAGGAGTTGCCTTTCTTTCCCTTGAATCCCTTGATCAGCTTGGTTGTTCCCGATGAGAGCAACTGCTCTAGATGCTGCTCGTTAAGCTCCTTGTTCAGTACCTTGCGGAATACAAGCAGACCGCAATCCGGATTGTCGCACTTGGCGACCTTCGGGCGTATCATCACTTTGCCTGTACCGCATTTGGGGCAAGGGAGGGTACGCTGTTTGGGTGCAGGGAATTTCAGTCCTAGTACCTCGCGTGTTACCTGCGAGGTAAAACTCTCGATGGAGTGCATAAAGGAGCGTGTCTCCAAAGTATGCTGCTCTATTTGAAGGAGCGTCTTCTCCCAACTGCCTGTCAGTTCCACATTGGCAACCTGCATATCCTTGACTGCCTCGTAGATATAGAGTCCCTTCTCAGTAGGTACAAGCGCTTTGCCTGAACGCTCGATGTAGTCGCGCTTGAAGAGTGTCGTGATGATGGCGGCTCGTGTGGCAGGTGTTCCGATACCCAGTTCCTTCATTGCCTCCTTAGCCTTCTCATCGGTGATGTTCCTGCCGCAAGTCTCCATAGCGGCAAGGAGTGTCGCTTCAGTGTATAAAGGTTTCGGCATAGTCTTACGCTGTGCTGTGCCATAGCCCGTAACGGGTATCTGCTCACCCTCGGCGAAGCGTGCCGTACCCTTGTTGGCTTCAGTCTCGTCCTTCTCGGCATCCTCCTTACGGGCAAAGACTGCACGCCAGCCCGGATTGACGATGGTGGTAGAGCGTGAACGGAACTTCATATCCTCGGCAGTCGCCTCCATTACCAATGATTCCTTCTCGCAGCGTGGCGAGAACGCTTCAAGCATACGCCCTGCAATCATCGTATAGACAATCTGCTCGTGGGTGTTCAGTTCCTCAGGCTCTACGCCTGTGATGATGAGTGCGTGGTGATCCGTCACCTTGTCATCATCTACACTACGCATATTCAGATGCTCGAAGTCGAAACGCTTGCCATACTCCTTGAACTCGGGCATAGTGGCAATCTTCCAAAGGGAATCATAGACCTGCTCCATCAAATCGTGCGAGATATATCTGCTACCCGTTCTCGGATATGAGATATACTTCTTCTCATAGAGAGCCTGTGCCACAGAAAGGGTTTTCTCCGCACTCATATCGTGATGCGTGTTGCAGTCCTTCTGCAATGTGGTAAGGTCGTACAGAAGCGGAGCCTGCTGGTAGGTGCGCTTGCGCTCCACCTTCGTGATGAGTGCCGTTGAGTCGGGCGAGAATCGTGCGTGTGCCGCCTCTGCCTGCTCCTTGCTCTTGAAGTCCTCGATATGTGCGAACTGACGGAACTCGCCCAGATGCTCAAGGGTGATGTGCAGTTGCCAATAAGGTGTGGAAACGAAGTCGCGATTCTCCTTGTAGCGACTGCATATCATCGCCAGCGTAGGTGTCTGCACTCGTCCGAGGGAGTTGTTGGGCATACCCGAAGCCAAAGCCAATGCACGGCTGGCATTCATACCCACGAGCCAATCAGCCTTTGCACGACAGTCGGCAGCGTGGTAGAGACTATCGTAAGCCTCGCCATCCTTGAGGTTGCTCATACCTGCACGGATAGCCTCGTCCGTGAGTGAGGAGATCCAAAGACGCTTGAAGGGCTTAGTATATCCGAGATAATGGTAGATGTATCGGAAGATAAGCTCACCCTCACGCCCTGCATCCGTTGCCACGATGATGCTGTCGCACTTGCTGAATACCTCGTCAATAACCTTGAGCTGCTTGGCGGCACCGATGTCCGTTACCATACCTCTGTCGGTCTTGATCTGTCTTACCACAAGCTGGAATGGTTCGGGGAGCATAGGCAAATCCTCATGCGAAGCCTTACCGTATCCGTATGCCGATGGCATGGCGAGGGAAACGAGGTGTCCCAATGCCCAGGTTACAAGATAACCGTTGCCTGCCATGTAACCATCCTTCTTCTCTGTTGCACCGATGACGCGGGCGATGTCCTGACCTACGCTCGGCTTTTCTGCTATAATTGCTATCATAATTATTCGGGAATTAAAGAAGCCGTCTCCCGTCCCGATTACGGTTCGGGAAACGGCTGTCAGGTTAGTAATGGAATCGTGTTACTGCGTGGGGTTGATACCGATGATTTCGAGCAGCGGAGAGTCGTTCTTGCGTACAAGCTGCAAAGTGGCATCCATCACCACATCTACACCGAGGAGTACAAGGCTCAGCGATACGACACCTGTCTTCTCGCCTCGGAGCAGTGTCTCAAGCTCTCCGGCCTGTTCGAGTTCATCCTTGAGGATACCGATACCTGATAGCTCGTCCCAGTTTACATCTTCCACCTTGAAAGGTGCTTTATTCTTATCGTTCATCTTAAAATTCATTTTAGAGTTATACATTGATTTGAGTTGTCCGAGTTATGGATTAGATGCTCTGTCCCTTTGACTGACGCTTCTCCTGTTTTTCGGCTACCACATTACGCTGTGATGCGTTGCGGTTTCGGTCGGGATTCTCGTTATAGAAGTCGAGCTTGTTCTGGTTGGAGTTCAGCTTGACATACTGCGAGATGCTCTTGCCATCGAAGCCCTTCATGCCCTCCACGAGTACCGACTTGCCGCTCTGAAGGTCGGCACGCTGCTGACCGGAGAGCTTGGCACCGAAGATCTCCTTCGGAATCTCGAACTTGGCACGCTCCTCAAAGCCGTCGGGAGTGCGAGAGTACATCAGTCGTCCCGTCTCAAGGTCTGCCTTGATGAACGATGAGAACTCCTCGCCACGGTTGTTCACCATATCATTGAGGAAGATGGCTCGACCTTCACGCAGGTCTTTCTGCTCCTCAGCGGTAAGTTTCACACCGCCTATCTCCTTCGGGATGTAGATTTCTCTTGCACCCTCGGGCGAGTCGGGATTGTAACGTGTGTAGTTAGGTCGTCCTGTCGCCTCATCGAGTTTCACATACGATGAGAAGAGTTCGCCATCCTTACGCTGCATATCCTCCACGAAGATTGCCTTGCCTGCATTGAGGTCTTCAATCTGCTGCTTGGTAAGCTCCACACCACCGAGAGCGGTACGGTTGAAGATACGGTCGTTCTCGAAGATGAAGTCGATACCTCTACGCTCGGCACTTACCTGAATGTGGGCGTTGAACTCGTTGCCCGACTTGGCGGTCATGCCCTCGATATAGACCTTCTTGCCCTCACGCAGGTCGTTCTTCTCCTGGTCGGTGAGCTGCACGCCCTTAATCTCGTTAGGGATATAGACATTCTCAGCACGCATGGCCACCACCTCGTTGGTCATCTTGTCAAGGCTGATGAACGATGGGATATACTCTCCGTTGCGACCTTTGAGTTCCACCACTCGGCCCATATTGCCTGTTTCGAGGAGGTTCTTCTTGTCCTCTTCCGAGAAGATGTGTCCGAAGTAAGGACGCTCCAATTCGGGTTGCTTGCGGATACCGTGGATGGCGAGTACCACCTCACCTGTGTTGGACTGCTGCAACGACAGGCGTGCGTCGGTACGCAGTACGGCAGAGCCGAAGTTAAGGTTGATAGGTACAAGTTGGTTGGTCTTGTAACCTTTGAGCATTGAGTCGAGGAGTCCTCGCTCCTGAAGATACTCACGTGAGAGTCCGAAGTTCTTCAACTGGTCCCAGTTGATCATAGACTCGTTGTAACGATACTGATTGTTCTGCTGCTGGTCGTTAGCTTCAACGACGGGCTGCTGGGTTTGATTTTTCTTTGCCATTTCTTCTGAATTTTGATTGTTAATACTCTGTTCTGTTTGGTTTTTTGGGGTTATCTCATACTTTTTGAGAAACTCTTCCACAGCTTTTGTTTTCTTACCTTCGGCAAGGTCTTCGATGGCCTGCTTGACTTCGGGTTTGTCAAACTCCTCCTCCTTCATCGTGAAAAGACCGAAGTGTGTAGGGTCTTTCAACTGACTCCAGAAGTTCTTGAGGAAATTCTCGAAGAAGGTCGCATAACGGTCAATCTTGAGAAAGGAGTTCTGATGCTCTTTGTCTGCCGGCACGGTGGAATACTTGCCATTCTTGTTGATTTCGGATACCGCCTGAATGAGCAGTTCCATCTTGTCTAAGACCAGCACGATGTCGCTCATCTGCGGGTTCTCGGTGACTTGTGTTTTTGAGGGGTCATCCCTTACATTTTTCTTTGCCATAACTGTGAGTTTTTAGCGTTAATAACTAATGTTGTCACCGCAAATATATATAGCAAAATTTGATAAAACATTGACATTTAAGTCGTTAGACTATACAAGTCATAAGATGTCATCACTTGTCATAGCAGGTACGAAAGCAAAGACACGAAAAAGGGCAAAAGAAGGGTGAAAAGAGGGAAAATGCTCCACACAAAAGCTGAGGTGGAAAGAGCGAAAAACGAAGGCAAAAAAATGTGCGAGAAAGAAGCGGTGTATGACCGAAAAGCAATAACTTTTGTAATATGCAGAGTTGAGAGCTGAGCTGCTTTTGTCCCCACTTAAAAATTGGGGCACTAAAAAGATGGCGGTGGTTGATAGACCTTATAGGAGAATATAGATATGGCAGTCAGGTTGAGAATAGAGATGCGGCATATCTTACCGCAATGGATTTTTGACCTGTTGTACTATGCGTCGTAGGTCGCTTCGCTTGCTAAGTCCCAACCTCTGTCTCAACTCGGACGGCGATACCGGAGCGTTTTTTCGGGTGAAAAATTATCGCAGAGAATTTTTTGCCCGAAAACCCTCGGCTTGAACGTGGAGGTATTGTCCCTCCGAGTTAACTTCTTGAAGGGACTTTGCGAGTGAAGCGGGATTTTCACGCTATATATACTTTTTGTAGCCCATTCTGTCTTTCAATCGTAAAAAACGGAGTAACTTTGCAGTATTATAAAAATATAGTATATGGCATATTTTAATGATAAATTCAAAATGGCAAGGCTTGATCAAAGTCCTTATCTTTTTCATTTCATCAATGGGTATGACCAGTCTCCTCATGAAACATTACGAAAGATTTTGGAAGAAAAGCAACTTGTTAGCAGCAAAGGTTATATATGTTTTTCGGCTTCACCATTAACTGCTATTACAAAATTTTTTGACGTAAAGGTTAAAAGCACTGGAAAACCCATGTATCAACCTTGGGGATTAGGTTTTTCAAGAGATATATTAGTTCGAGATTTTGGAGCTAGAAATGTTATTTATACAGACGGTACGGAGGAAATACCAGATCATTTAGAGTGGAGAACGCAGAAATTGGATGTAGATTCTTATGACTTTGAGTATCTGCGTGAATGGCGAATCAAGAACGGCAAATTTGATTTCTCTGGATTCCCTAGAGGAGATATGATTGTTATAGCTCCTGATTATAATTGTTTAAACGATTTAGTTGTAAGATTTGATATGGAATTCACCCCTTTTGTAAATCATTATACTGGAGATATTGAAGAAGACTGGAGTGAAGTTTGGAAACGAGAATGGAAAGGTCTTTCAGTAGATAAATTAGATTCTAATAATATATTGGATGATTTTGCTGTTTCTGGCTCTACAATTTCTCAAATATTGGAAGAAGATATGCTTGATAAATTACTATCAGATTCACCTTGGAGTGTGCTAACTAATAAATAAAAAGGCTATGGAAGAAATCAAATATTATTGTTACATATGTGATGAAGAACTTACTGATACCAATAATTCAGATGAGCATATTATACTAAATGCTATTGGAGGACATTTACATTCAAATAAACTTTTGTGTAAAAGATGTAATAATACATTAGGAGACACCGCGGATGCAAAATTGGCAGAAGATTTATCCTTTTATACAGATATGTTGAAAGTGAAAAAAGTACGCAAGAATCCGCATAAACAAATTATGTTAGATGATGAAGGTCGTGAAGTTGCAGTTTATAACGCTGGAGAAAAAATAGAATTAAGACGCCCATATGTGGATAAAGAAGAAAATCAAGGTAATATCAGCATACATATAACTGCTCGCAATGAAAAAGAGTTAAAGGGAATTCTTAATGGTCTAATTAGAGAGGGAACAATCTCTCAAGAAGAAGCAGATAAACTTATTGAGAAGGCTGTCACTGTTGAACATAAGCCGATCCTTCATAAACGAAATTGTATTTCGCAAGAAGCATTCCCTAGTATTATAAAATCTGCTGTAAATTATTATTTGTTTAAAACTCAAGATACTCCTCGAATAAAACATTTAATTCCTTATATAGTAGGAGAAAAGGATGCCAAAGAAGTCTTGTATCTTCATCATTTCAAGAAACTTCCATATGATGATACCAAAGAAGAGGTAACTCATATGATTCATATAGAAGGAAGTAAAGATACAGCATTATTATATGCTATGATGGAATACTATGGTATATTCATTTATATTGTAGTTTTAGATTCAAACTATCACGGAGATGATATAAATGAAACATATACATATGATACAGTAGAAGGTTGTGAAATAACTCGAACTTTTTCATTACCTCTTACTCTTGAAGAACTTAATGTTTTTAGAGAACAACCATATGATGAATATGTGAAAAATTTGCCATACATTGAAGAAAGATGTGATAGGGTTATGAATATATGGCAAAGAAGAAAGGATCATGAAGAATTATCAAAAACCATAGAAAAAGCATTTGGGAAATATCCTGACGGATGCGTTATAACGGAAGAAATGATTTCTGAAATAGGAGATGAGATTATGAAATTTGTAGAAAATAAGTTGTCATCTCAAATTTAATAATGCAAAAAAGCCAACTTAAGCCTGCATATACAGACCTAAGTTGGCTTTCTCATTTATAGGAATTAGCAGTTCCTATGTGTGTATGCTCCACCCGTGCATCGGCTCCATCAATACGGCAAATGATTGATCGGGCTTTCCGTGATAGAGCAAGCCTCCAACAATACCCGTTCTGCCATCGGGATATACCTGTCGGAATCCGAATGAGTGTGGAGCCGAGTCATAGTAGAGTTCAATTTCACACGGGCAGTTTGGATTTTCCTCCCATTGTTTCAAGCGGTCAATACATTTTTGCAGCGTGTCGTTCTCGATTTCCTTTGCGTAGGCAACAGCCTTTTCATAACGCTCTTGACATAAAATCTTCATACTTGATATGTTTTAAGGGGTTTATAATAAATCTTCATATACTCCAAAGCCGTAGCAGTCGGCAATGTAAAAGTCCTCACTGCCGATTTCTGCAAGTGACTTCATATCTTCCAGCGTGTCGCAATAGAAGAAAATGTCATCATCCTTTTCGGTATCGGAATCCATTCCGATGGCAATACGCACTTCAACGGTATCGTAGTTATCCTTATAGCGTATAAGACAATCGGCATAGTGAGGCTCGATGCCTCGCTCTGTAAAGAACTTCAAGCATTGGCGACTTATCTCTTTTCTGACTGCATCGGGCTTCTTCCAATCGGAGTCGTCAATAATTTCAAGGCTGAGACCTTCGACAACCAAGCAAGTAGCACCATCTACATTTGTCATAAGTGTACGCTTGCCCATATACTTCTTGCGTTCTTCTTCCCAGTTGGGTAAATCCCATCTTTCTGTGGTCCATTCTCCACGATAATCCTTTGGTTTGCGGAGATACTCTGATAATGTCATTCTAATCATAGTCTATCATTATTTAAGTTATACATTACAGGCGAAGCACTGTATTCTATTTCTTTACCGCCTTGACTGTTCCGTGCAGGATTGTGCAAGGTTGGCGGGAAAAATACCGCAAGCCCCGAGGGGCGAGGATGATTTTTCCACGACACCCACAGGGCTTGACCTTGCTCAATCCGTAAGGCACGGGACAACCTTTGCGGTAAGAAATAGGATACAGATTCTAATCGTTATCCTCTTCGTCCTTCTCGTCTGGCAACAATCGTTTACGCAACTCAGGATCAGCCTTGATTCGTTCCATTTCATCTTGAACTATCTGCTCAACCTCATCTTTGATACGGGAATAGTTACGCTCTATCTGCTCCTGCATAATGTCGTTGCCGTTCTCGTCTTTGAACTCATTGACGATAGGAATCTTCTTGTATGCCTTTGTCTCGGCATTGACCTTTGCACTATCCACGATGATGCGTGAGTGGAAAATCTTCTGGTCAATCTCCTCGCCGAAGTTATCCGCCACGCTACCCACAAATGTGCCTTGCGAGAGGTTGGAAATCTTCGAGGCAGGTATAAGGAAGTCCAACTGAGTATTGATAGAGGTAGATGTGTCCTGACGGTTGATAGATACCGACTGACGCTGCTGGAGTATCTTGCCGAAACGCTCCGATAGGTTCTTTGCAGTCTCGCCAACCACCTGTCCGCTGAAGATATTCCCCACCGTATTTTGGATAACCTTCGCCTCCTTGTCACCATAGTCACGAGCCAACTGCGAGTAATCCTGAAAACCGAGACAAACAGCTACCTTGTTGCTTCGGGCAGTGGCAATGAGGTTGTCGATACCACGGAAATAGATAGTCGGCAACTCGTCAATGATGATGGAACTCTTCAACTGACCTTTCTTGTTCACCAACTTCACGATACGGCTGTTGTATAGACCGAGAGCCGCAGAGTAGATATTCTGGCGGTCGGGATTATTGCCTACGCAGAGTATCTTCGGCTCATTGGGGTTGTTCAAGTCGAGGGTAAAATCATCGCCCGTCATCACCCAATAGAGCTGCGGAGAAATCATTCTCGACAGCGGAATCTTTGCCGATGCAATCTGGCCTTGGAGCTGATCTTGCGCTCCACCTTTCCATGCGTCCATAAAGGGTGAAAGATAGTTTTCCAACGAAGGATAAGAGGTCAGAATCGTAAATATATCCGCATACGGTTTGTTCAGGAACTCAATCGTATGAGGGAAGGTACAATACTTACCGTCCTTGTAGATTCTCAGATACCAGATGATAGCCGCCAAAAGAATAATCGGAGATTCTACGAAGAAGTCGCCCTGTTTCTGAATCCATGTTTTATTCAAGTTAAGCATAATAGTATATGCTGATTCATAGGCATCGCTGATATCAACCATAAACTTCGGGTTAATGGGATTACAGCGGTGTGAGCGACGCGGGTCATCAAAGTTGATGACATAAAAACTCGGCTTTACCTTGTACTTGTCTATGTTCTTCAACAACTCATTGTAGGCAATTACCGACAGGTCATCAAACTTGTAGTCGTAGATGTATGTGGCAAAGCCTTTGGCTATGGTTTGCTTGATGTAGTTGTTCACTACGGCATACGACTTACCGCTACCCGGTGTTCCCAGTACGATGGTTGCTCTGAACGGATTCACGACATTTATCCAACCGTCCCATTCCTTGCCTTGATAGACAAACTTCGTAGGCAGGTTTACCGAATACTCATTTTCCATCAGTCGTGTCTCCTGCATGAAGCTCTCGTTGGCCACATTAAAGACATCTTCCATAAGGTTATGCTTGAACATACGGCTTATCCATACTCCAGACATAAGAAAGAGGATATATCCGACAGTCATAGTAACCGTGTAGATTACCATATTCACGATTGGCGAGAACGGTAAGTCGAGCATCCACCAATTCATAAAGAAGAGTACAAGACCACCGAGGAAGGTCGCATAAATCTTCTGCCAGGTCATCTTCTGATTCTTGACTCCCTTTGTGCCGAGGCACGACAGAGCCAAGAATATGATGGCGAACACCTTTGTCACAAGCAGGTTGCTGAACAGCCCTGCTGTATTCTGAAAGTTGAGCAGTATCTTATCTACCACTCCGATGTTGATACCCATATCCACGATGGCCTGATAGCAGAACCAGTAGATATGTACTACAATAAATATAATGGATATGGCACGCATGAACTCCATGACCTTTGCCAATCCTCTCAAATCATCTTCCTGTTGCATAATAAATTCGTTTTAATGGTTAGTGAAATTGGTTTACGATATGCCGCGTGAACGGCGTTTTTTCTTCTTCCTTTTCTTCTGGTACTGCTTGGCGAGCATCTCCTCCTGCGGATCATTTGCAGGAGCGTCAAACGAGAAGATTCCGAAGGCTTGCTCTATGCCCGATTCAAGGTCTGCCGATGAGAGGCTGTGGCTTTCCGAAAATCCTTGTGGCATATCAGTCCATGGAATGTCGCCCTGCAAGTTGAATAGCTTCTCGAAGTTGTTTGCCGAGAACTCCTTACCCAGACGGGAACCGTTATAGACCTCACGATTGTGGTGGTCGATGAATGTGACACCGTAAATGCGACCTGCATCGTTCTCGCGGAACACCACATCAATGCCCTTGCTGCCAAGCAGACGCACGAACTCCTCGCGGTTGCCACGACAGCCGTGCATTGCCAGAGCCACATCGTTGCGGATTTTGGGTTGCCACCTCTTCGCTCGTAACTCCTGAGCATTGTAGGCGATACGCTTCTCCACACCATCGTAGCCGAAACGCTTGCCGATAAGCGAGGACTTGATGGGCGTGCAGATAGGCTTACCGTTCTCATCGGTCATCGTGTAGATGATACCCGAATAGGGTTTGCCATCGAACTCGCCCTTGACCTGCTTTGCCTCGATGTTGAAGCACGAGAGCATGGCACTGTACTCGCCGAAGGATTGGAAACGGTACGAGGTAAAGACACTCTTGAGAATGTTCGATACCTGCTGCTTTACATCGCCACGGGTGTAGTCCGCTTTCTTGAGATATGGCTCCAACAACTCTCTGCGTTTGTCGGCAATCTGTTTTAGCCCGAACATCTGCTCCAATTCTCGGCAGGCCTTCATCGAGCGGTTCCACTCGTAGGCATCGTCTATCTTCTCACCGTTCTCATTCACGCAGGTAGATACTATATGTATATGTCTGCGGTCTATGTCCTCGTGGAGATAGACAATGTAGGGCTGGTTGCCGTAGCCCATCTTCTGCATATAGGCTCTTGCCAAATCCGCAAACTGACTGTCGGTAAGATTGTCGTCCAATGTCGGATTGAGCGATATATGCAGGATAGGCTTCTCGGTGTTGCGGTTGGCAGCAAGATAACTCTCAAAAGCGAACATCGTCTGCCGGACAATCCTATCAGGGTCATAAAGAGAATCGGTAATCATGCGGTTGCCCGCTATGATGCGTGCCGTATCCTCATTTACCTTCTGCTGATTGTAGATGATGGCTCCGTAGAGTGAAGCACCTCTGTTGATTTTAGCCACCATATCAACCTCCGCTTTTACGATTTAAGTGCCTCTCCTCAAACTCGCGTGTGAGGGCGATAATCTGCTTGCTCAGCACTACCAACTCCAGTGTGGCTTTCTCCAATTTGGCGACAAGGGCGAATGCCCGCTTATCCCCGAAGTTGGCTTTCACAGCTCGTACCGTCTGATTGTAGTTGTTGCCGATGGCTTGGAACTGATGGTAAAAATTCGTGAGGCGTATGTAATAATCCATAGCCGCCTTGTCGAGTTTTACTACCTTTACTTCACGCTCGAAGATTAGAGCCTTTAGAAATTTCGACCTCTCCTTGAATCCTGATTTTTGGAATTGGATGTCGAAGTGTCCGTTCTCTTCCGATGTCAATCGGACCACATAGCGATGTATAGCTGGATCTAATTTCGGTTTCCTGCCTACACCTTTTCTTTGGTTTTTCCTGTTGTTCGTCTGCATACTTTTACATTTAATTGGTTACTAACTTCCGCTATGGATTCACGACTTTGGAGTGAATCCCTCCCCGAGCCGCAGGCGAGTGGCAAGTTTGTTTTGAGTGCCCGAAAACATTTCGGGTGCCTCAAAACACAACTTGCTATGTTCGCTTGAACATGAATTTTCCTTCGTAAAATTGGCTGTCGCCGTTCCCCTCAGAGAGAAGCATCCGAAAACTCCGTTCGTCGTGCGTCCATAGACCTTTCTGGTGCAAAGTTAGACAGGTGTATTCTATTGGTAAATAGCGAGTTATATGCTATGTGGTGACATATGATGACATGTATAGTCAGAGGCTTGACAACATGGTGATTATTCCAATTTTTCGCTATTTCTTTGCGGTGTGAACGGTTGGGAATTACCCTCCGATAACGGAATAATGGTCACACTGTCGGTTGCTTCCGTGAACAGTTGGATAGTTGGAAGCAATGTCGGATATGACAGTTAACGGAAGGTCATGACCAATATACCGACCAGTAGCGGTTGGATAGTCGGAAGTATCCGATAACGGTTGCTACGATGGTCGGAACAACGGAAGATTCTGATAGTGCAAACAACCGCTAATGGATAGTTGGAAGGATGCGTTCACGGGATATTGGAAGAGACAGTTAACTTATTTATTAACAATTTAAATTTTAAGTATTATGAGTAAAGAGTGTTTGTTAGTTGCTATCAGCAACCAGAAAGGCGGGGTTGGTAAGTCAGCCCTTACGGTAGTACTCGCCAGCTACCTTCACTATGAGAAAGACCTTAATGTCGCAATCATCGACTGCGACTCACCGCAGCACAGCCTCGTGCGTATGCGTGAGCGTGACAAGAAGGCAATCTCTGCAAGTCCCTATCATCAGCAGCTTGTGGAGAAGCAATGGGAACGCACACAAAAGAAGGCATATCCCATTATCGGCTCTACGGCAGAGAAAGCAAGAGAGGCGGCGGACAAACTTGCCGAGAAGGAGAACTTGGATATTGTATTTGTGGATCTGCCGGGAACGGTGCAATCAACGGGTGTCTTCCGCACCATAGTTAATATGGATTATGTATTGACACCTTCCATTCCCGATTTGATTGTTATGCAGAGTACACTATCCTTTGCCACCACTGTATTGGACTATGCAAAGAGTCAGAAGGATGTTCCTCTCAAAGACATCATCTTCTTCTGGAACAGACTCAAGAAGCGTAGCAATACGGATGTACTGAAGACCTACTCGCAGATTATGGGAGAGTTGAAGCTATCCGTTCTCGACTCCACTCTGCCTGACCTATGCAGGTATGAGAAGGAGATTACCCATGCGAAAAAGTCATTCTTCCGTTGCACGATGTTACCGCCTCCTGCGAAACTTCTTAAGGGCAGTGGTATCGGTGAATTGGCCGATGAGCTGATTGTGAAACTTAAACTGAAATAGTTATGGCTAAGAAGAAAGTAGAAGTCAATGAGGATATGCTCAAAGACATTATGGTCGGTGATATCCCTGTCTTTGGCAGGGAAAGACCGAACTATCAGGAGCCGAAGGTCATTGAGACCGAGGATTCGGATACAGATTCGGACGAAGGCACTGAGGCGGTAGCCTCAAAGCCGAGTACCCCCAAGCCACGAAAGAAGCGTGAGGAAACAAGTACATATAAAGAGAGGTATCTTGTGAATATACCTGCCTCAAACCGCTCGCATGTATATATCAATCGCGAAGTGGCGGACTGCATCAAACGGGTGTTGCCTGTCATTGCTCCCGATATGAGTGTATCAGGTTACATCAGTAATATCCTTGTGGAGCATTTACAGCAGCACTGGGATGAGATTAACGAGTTATATAACAAAGAGTATTACAAACCATTAAAACCATTTTAAGTATGATTGAAACAATAGTAAATATCACAACAAGAGCTTGTTATTTGGTAACAGCAGGCGTTATCGTAAAGTATATCTATAGTCGATTTGTACGACACAAAAATCATCAGGGAACTAATATTCCTATGGTGAAGAAACAGACCATAGTTGCTCTTGTAGAGAATCCTTCGCTATATGAAGATACTTCTTCTGCAAAAGGAATTGATAAAGCGGAATATAAAAAGAGATTCCTTGGTAGTTATATGATGAAAAATCGCGTCCAGGTCTATATTGATAGAAGTAGTCATGAATGTATGAAGCGATTTTTATCAATTGCTGCACCAGATACGAGTATGGCAGGCTATGTCAGTAGAATTATCAAAGACCATATTGCTGAAAATGCTACGACTATCAATAAGATTTTTGAGGATAGTAAAACTAAACTCTTTTAGCTATGGAAGTAAAGATATATTTTGCAGTAAAGGTCTTATGTGCCTTATTCGTATTCTATCATCTGTGGGTGTTCTTGTTTTGCCGTAAGATTTACGGTTTGTGGGACAAACTGCATAACTGGGCACGCATAACCCGTGTCAGATTATGGAAGTACCGAAAGAAACGAATGGCAGAAAAAGCCAAGCGTGAAAGGCGTAAGAAAATATACGGTAAGGATTTGCTTACGGAAAAGCCTAAACCAATCCAAACAGTAATGCCTCAAAAGGTTGAAGAGAGTCCTCCTGTTGATGATGATCCGAATGAGGTAATGGGAAAGTCCAATATCATATATTATAACGATATTGAAGCTGACCGGAAGATTCCGACCCGTTCTTTACCTTTGAAAGAGGTAGAACTGCCTGTAGATAAGGACATCAATCCCGATGATGTAGAGGATAACATCGAACCTCAGAAGGGTTTGACCGAAGAGGATAAGCGTGAGTTGATGGAGCCTGAAGGAGTAATACCTGATCCGGACTTTGACAAGTCCTTAACATATGAGGATATGAACAACCTTGTGGATGTGCTAAACTCAGATAATCCTGACGAGCAGAAGTCTATTCGTGCAGCATCAACCATCCATCATAAGTTGGCTAATACGGTGATATTGGACTTCCTTGTCAATAAGGTAAGCAATGGAGATAAAGTAAATCAGTTGCTCCAAGAATGTTTGGATGCTAATGGAAATCCTCTGCCTAAACGAAGGAAAGCAAGTAAAGTCAAGTCGTTCGATATAAATAAGTATGCTTAGTATTTGTACATGGTTAATGATTTTTATTACTTAAACAATGTTGGCTGGCACTCCGATGTGAATCGTGGTGCCAGCGTTTTTTATGGAGTCCGCTATTTTAATTAACAAGTAAGGCAAGTATCGTAATGCCTCGTGCATTATGATTCTTGCCTTGCTATGTTGTTTAAGCTATAATTACTCTGCTGTTGCTCTTGGAGGAACTTTTCGGAATCGTTCCTGCAACGTTTCGAGGAACTTGAGCAAATCTGCAAACTCCAGAGCCTCTCCATAGATAAAGCTGGAACGCATATCGCTGTAGTCCACCTCATATTTCGGGACAAGTTCTTCACTTGGAACAATCGTAATGGATTCTGGCAGTCCCTTATCATAATCCACATATCCGACATGATAGAATTTCTTTCTATGCTCTACAATGTCATAATAAAGGTTAGAGTCATTCAATGCCTTATCCATATAATCGGTATGTGATAACTTTTCCAAATCATAGAAATGGCGAGACATACGATATGTTCTTGGCTCTTTCTTTTGGTATTCCTCACAAAGCAAAAATGCCTTCTCTAAGAATGTCCTTGCAGGACTCACGGTCTTGATGGTCTGAACAATATCAGAATCAACATCTTCATTCTTATAGACCTGTTCAACCAATGAAGATATGCGTTTCATTTCGTATGGTTCAGCCATAGAAAGGACACTGATTTCAATCTTCACAGTCGGTATTGCATAGGGAGCGTCGCTATTATAGAGTGATGGATATTGAACAAAAATCACAGATGGGTCTTTATCGTGATCCACCTTCTTTAGTTCACCATTTTCATCAACGACTTCATTTTCTGCAAGTACAATCACATCCAACCCTAAATTTGCCAGTTGTTCTTTCAAGTCATCTTTAAATTCACCGAAAAGATAATCCTGAGCCTTTTCTCTGAACTTGTGGATTTGAGTGTTGCTGGTGCAGTTGGCACACGACAGATTCATTTCATTTAAGAAGAAGTCACGACCAAGAGCCAAGTCAATATCTTCACTGAAACGGTCTATAATATCCCAACCTTTACTCAAACTTGTACCGCCTTTGAAAAGTAGATACTCGGAAGCCTTTGTGTGGAACAAGGCGTACAATATGGCTGTTACCCACCAATCTTTCTCCGCTGCGGCTTCATCAATATTCTTTGCTTCCACAACGCCCTGTATCATGGCCTTGCGTTCATCTATCGAAAAGTCTATCCATTTACTCATTGTCAGTATCCGTTTTGAGGTTTCTTTTTATAATTTGTCTTACCCATACCGGTGCCAATAATAGATCGTGTTCAATTGTTTCTGTTTCAGGTGTTGCAGATAATAGTTGAGCAACTCTTTTTTCCACGCTCTCTGTTATATTATCCTCTCCAATGCTACGAAGAGCCTGTACCAATTCGGGCATTAGTTTTCCTTTGTATGCAAAATTTCTTGGAACGCCATGTTTTAATGTTACAGTTCTATTGCCCAATTTCAGAGTTCTTGGAGTTCCTGATGTTATGAAACAAGCATTCATTGGGACTTGTGTGGAAAATCCCAATCTATTAGCAGCGGTTTCACCTGTTGGAAATACTATAGCCTTATCTCTCTTGGCAATCTCCGTTACCAGTTCAAAAGCAGAAGGATATACCACTCCAAATCGTGTTTTTTTTGCCTTAACATATACGCCTTTGGCTATTCGTGTAATCAAACCCTCTTTCTCAAATTGAGCAAGGAGTTTGGTTACATATTCCACATCAAATTGATGGAATGTAGACACAAAAAACACCTCGCCATATCTTGCGTAGGTTATCTTTGCCTTAACTTTATGTTCCACAGTTCTTTGCATACGATTTTTAGCCTATTTTAAGTCGGAATAAAAGCGTTTTTTTCCGACCACAAAGGTATGAAAATATTGCGAAGTGACAAAAGAATCCATTGTTTATTTCATTACACCTATACTTTTTGCTCTTTAAGCGGGCAAAAACTTGTGATTTTTGGAAGTTTTCGCCCGCTTAACCCGACAATATAAGGTTGAAATTTCATCCTTCAAACAAGCCTTCTTGTCCCTCTTTTTACCCCAAAATCCACCCTTCAAAAGACCCCAAATATGACATCTGACGACACGTTATGACGCGTATAGACCGATTTGAAAATCAATGGATTAAGTGCTATATATTCGCAGTCGAAATCACTTTTTGTATAACTAAAAAACATTTCGACGTATGAAGAAAAAAGTATTATTCGCAGCAGCATTTATGCTTGCAACAGTAGGTGCTTACGCACAGGGTAACGGTATCGCAGGTATCACCGAGGCTACCAACATGGTAACATCGTATTTCGACCCCGGTACCAAGTTGATTTACGCAGTGGGAGCCGTAGTCGGTCTTATTGGTGGCGTGAAGGTCTATTCGAAGTTCTCTTCGGGCGACCCCGACACCTCGAAGACCGCAGCCTCTTGGTTCGGTGCCTGTATCTTCCTCATTGTAGCCGCCACTATTCTCCGTTCATTCTTCCTCTAATATGGCGGTCTATCAAATCAACAAAGGGATTGGTCGTAGCCCCGAGTTCAAGGGGCTACGCAGCCAATACCTCTTCATCTTCGCCGGCGGTCTGCTTGCCATACTCATTGCCTTTATGGTGCTGTATATGGCAGGCGTGAATCAATGGATATGTATCGCACTGGGAGTCATCTCCGCTTCGGTACTTGTCTGGGCGACCTTCCACCTCAATGCCAAGTATGGCGAGTGGGGCTTGATGAAGATGCAGGCTGCAAAGAACCATCCCCGCTACATCATCAACCGCAAGCGATTCTTGCGATTGATTATTCCTAACCTCAAAAACAGAAAGTCATGAGAAATGTAATGAAAGCAGCTACCCTCGAAAGCAAGTTCCCGATTCTGTCGGTTGAGCACGACTGCATCATCAGCAAGGATGCCGACATCACGGTCTGCTATCGTGTGGAGCTTCCCGAACTCTTCACCGTCACACAGGCGGAGTATGAGGCGATACACTCGGCATGGGCCAAGGCGGTCAAGGTCTTGCCGAACTACAGTATCGTGCATAAGCAGGACTTCTTCATTGAGGAGAGCTACACCCCCGAGTTGCAGAAGGAAGACCTCAGTTTCCTCAGCCGCTCTTTCGAGCGACACTTCAATGAGCGTCCTTACCTGAAGCATACTTGTTATCTGTTCCTCACCAAGACCACCAAGGAGCATAGCCGCACAACCAGCAGTTTCAATGCCCTTACCCGTGGCTTCATTATCCCGAAGGAGATGCAGGACAAGGAGGCGGTGAGCCGATTCCTGGAGTGTTGCGAGCAGTTCGAGCGTATCATCAACGACAGCGGATTCATCACGCTCACACGTCTTACGGGCGATGAGATTACAGGCACGGAGTCAACTGCGGGCATCATCGAGAAGTATTTCTCGCTCTCGCAGGAGGATACCACCTGCTTGCAGGACATCACCCTCGGAGCTGGCGAGATGAAGATTGGTGACAACTACCTCTG
Organism: Barnesiella sp. B2-R-119; assembly: GCF_023656675.1. NCBI lineage: Bacteria > Pseudomonadati > Bacteroidota > Bacteroidia > Bacteroidales > Barnesiellaceae > Barnesiella > Barnesiella sp. B2-R-119. The sequence goes on along the minus strand of NZ_JAMOKL010000009.1, from coordinate 12,784 downwards.
TCTGCATACGCTCTCCGATCCCGAAGACCTGCCGACAAGCGTAGCCACCGACAGCCGTTACGAGCGTCTCTCGACAGACCGTAGCGATTGTCGCCTCTCGTTTGCCGCACCTATCGGGGTGTTGCTCACCTGCAACCACATCGTGAACCAGTACCTCTTCATAGATGACTCTGCGGAGATGCTGCGTAAGTTCGAGCAGACAGCACGCAATATGCACTCGCTATCGCGTTACAGCCGCTCAAACCAGATTAACCGCGAGTGGATTGAGGAGTACCTGAACGAGGCACACAGCCAGGGGCTGACGGCTATCCGTGCCCACTGCAATGTCTTCGCGTGGAGCGATGACCGAGAGAAACTCAAGCGTGTGAAGAACGATGTAGGCAGTCAGCTCGCCTTGATGGAGGCCAAGCCCCGACACAATACAGTGGATACGCCTACCTTGTTCTGGGCTGCTATCCCCGGCAATGCAGGCGATTTCCCTGCCGAGGAGTCCTTCTACACCTTTATCGAGCAGGCACTATGCCTCTTTATCGAGGAGACCACAGGACAGGATTCACTCTCTCCGTTCGGTATGCGTATGGTGGACCGCTTGACGGGCAAGCCTATCCATCTGGATATTTCGGATTTGCCTATGAAACGTGGTATCATCACCAACCGCAACAAGTTCATCCTTGGTCCTTCGGGCAGTGGAAAGTCCTTCTTCACCAACCATATGGTAAGACAGTATTACGAGCAAGGTACGCATGTGCTGCTTGTCGATACGGGTAACTCTTATCAGGGGTTGTGTAACCTTATCAATGCCCGTACAGGTGGCGAGGACGGTATCTACTTCACCTACGAGGAGAGTGATCCGATAGCCTTCAATCCTTTCTATGTCGAGGACGGTGTGTTCGACATTGAGAAGAAGGAGTCCATCAAGACGCTTATCCTCACCCTGTGGAAAAGGGATGATGAGCCACCGACGAGAGCCGAGGAGGTGGCGCTCTCCAATGCCGTGAACCTTTTCTTGGAGCGTATCCGTGCAGACAAGAGCATCAAGCCCTCGTTCAATACCTTCTATGAGTTTATCCGTGACGAATATCAGGATATTCTCAAGGAGAAGCGTACACGCGAGAAGGACTTCGATGTGTGGGGATTCCTCAATGTCCTGGAGCCATACTACAAGGGTGGCGAGTATGATTTCCTATTGAACTCCGACAAGCAGTTAGACCTCTTGAACAAGCGGTTTATCGTCTTCGAGCTGGATAACATCAAGGACAACAAGGTACTCTTCCCGATAGTGACCATCATCATTATGGAGACCTTCATCAACAAGATGCGTAGGCTGAAGGGCATCCGTAAGATGATTCTCTTGGAGGAGGCGTGGAAAGCCATCAGCAAAGAGGGCATGGCCGAGTATCTGAAGTACCTCTTCAAGACCGTGCGTAAGTTCTTCGGAGAGGCTGTTGTGGTCACTCAGGAGGTCGAGGATATCATATCATCTTCGATTGTCAAGGGCACCATCATCAACAACAGCGACTGCAAGATTCTTCTCGACCAGCGTAAGTATGTGAACAAGTTCGATGAGATACAGGCTTTGCTCGGACTTACCGACAAGGAGCGTGCACAGATTCTCTCCATCAACCTCTCCAATGCTCCCGGCAGGAAGTACAAGGAGGTGTGGATAGGTCTTGGCGGAGCACAGTCGGCAGTCTATGCCACAGAGGTATCTCCTGAAGAGTACTACTGCTACACTACCGAGGAGACCGAGAAGCTGGAGTTGCAGCGGCTCACCGAGAAGTTGGACGGTAATATCGAACTGGCCATCAAGCAGCTTGCCGAGAGCAAGCGAAGCAAGTAACCCTTTTTATCAACCATTAAACATTTGAAGTATGTATAGTAACTTAAAATCAGACGAAAAGAGACGCCAGGAGGTCATCTCGTGCCTCTATTGGTCACTGATGCAGAATTGGAACATTCCGCAGTCGATGCAGGATTACTTCGGACTTACGGAAGATTACCGTCTGTATCATCAGTTGGAGGATATGGATCCTGCAATCTATCGGCAGAAAAGAGCAACGGGAGAGATACCTGATGTGCTTGAGGTGGATGCAAGGCTGACACGAGCCGTGGAGAAGATCTTCGAGAGTATCTGTGAACGACCTCCCGTGCCTTATCTCAACAAACTGAATGATGAGTTGGAGAAGCTGGGGCAGATTGCACATTTCCCCGACAATGTTCACGACACCATCCATATCCGTCCCGATTTCCTTGCCAAGTACGGTATTGACAGGAAGGCTTCTTCGGAAGAGTGTTCTGCCAAGGCTGAAAAGGCATATCGTGAACTCGATGCCCGCTTTGTCAGGATGACAGGCAGAAGACCTTATGCTGATGAGCTTTTCAACGGAATGAAGAAGAGGCAGAGCGACTCTTCCGAGGAGAGACCGTCCCGAAAGCAGCATATCCGACAGAAACCCAAATCAAGAGGTCGCAAGATGGGACTGTGATTTCAGTAAGACAATGATTAAGTATTCACCCTTTAATTCGTAACAGTATGAGATTGAAAATTTTTATACTCTGTCTGGTGGCTCTCTTTGTCAGCCAGACATCGAGGGCGCAGTGGGTGGTGACAGACCCCGGCAACCTCGCACAAGGCATCATCAATGCCACGAAGAACATCGTGCATACATCCTCTACGGCAAGTACGATGATTCAGAACTTCCAGGAGACAGTAAAGATCTATAAGCAGGGCAAGGAGTACTACGATGCTCTGAAGAAGGTGAAGAACCTTGTCCGCGATGCACGCAAGGTACAGCAGACCATCCTGCTTGTGGGCGACATTACCGACATCTATGTAAACAGCTTTGAGCGTATGCTGAACGACCCCTATTTTACGGTGGAGGAACTCAGTGCCATAGCTTTGGGATATACGAAACTGCTCGAAGAGAGTGCCCACCTCTTAAATGACCTTAAATCGGTTGTCAATGAGAACGGACTCTCGATGAGCGACAAGGACCGTATGGATATCATCGATAAGTGTTACAGCGAGATGCTCCAATACCGTGGGCTTGTGCAGTATTACACCAACAAGAACATCGGGGTGTCTTACCTCAGAGCGAAGAAGCAGAACGATGTTGACCGTGTGATGTCCCTCTACGGCTCGCCGAGTGAACGCTATTGGTAAATCTGAAATCCTACGACTATGGTACTATTAGCAGTAAACTTTGAAAATCTGCATCAGATACTCCAGAGTCTGTATGAGGATATGATGCCCCTCTGTTCGCAGATGACGGGTGTCGCCAAAGGACTTGCCGGATTGGGTGCTCTCTTCTATGTCGCCTATCGTGTCTGGCAGTCGTTGGCAAGAGCCGAGCCTATAGATGTCTTTCCGCTCCTGCGTCCCTTTGCTCTCGGATTGTGTATCATGTTCTTTCCGACATTGGTGTTGGGCACACTCAACAGCGTAATGTCGCCCATCGTGACGGGAACGCACAGAATCCTTGAAACGCAGACCTTCGATATGAACGAGTATCGTAGGCAGAAGGACAAGCTGGAATTTGAGGCGATGAAACGCAATCCCGAAACAGCCTACCTTGTGGATAAGGAGTCCTTTGACAACAAGCTCGATGAGTTGGGTGCGTTGGATGCGATTGAGGCTTGCGGAATGTATGTGGATCGTGCGATGTACAATATGAAAAAGGCTGTTCAGAACTTCTTCCGTGAACTGTTGGAACTGATGTTCAATGCCGCAGCCCTTGTCATAGACACGCTGAGAACATTCTTCCTCATCGTCCTCTCGATACTCGGACCTATATCCTTTGCGATAGCCTGTTGGGACGGATTCCATGCCTCACTCACGCAGTGGTTTGTCCGATACATAAGCATCTATCTGTGGCTACCTGTGAGCGACCTTTTCAGCAGCGTGCTTGCACGCATACAGGTACTGATGCTACAGAAGGACATCGAGCAACTGTCTGATCCCAACTTCATCCCTGACGGGTCAAATGCGGTCTATATCACCTTCCTCATTATCGGCATCATCGGATATTTCACCATTCCGACAGTGGCCAACTGGATAATCCAGGCAGGCGGCGGTGCAGGTAACTATGGCAGGAACGTAGCCCAGACAGCGAGCCGCACGGGATCGATTGCAGCAGGTGCGACAGGTGCCGCCATCGGCAACATCGCAGGAAGATTACTTAAACGATAACCTATTAAACAGTATTCAAATGGAATTCAAATCATTTAAAAACATCGAGACCGGCTTCAGACAGATACGTTTCTTCGGCATTGCCTACCTCTTTGTCTGTGCTTCACTTGTGGGCTTCTCGCTTTGGAAGGCATACAGCTTTGCCGAGGCACAACGACAGAAGATATATGTCCTTGACGAGGGCAAGTCGCTGATGCTGGCTCTCTCGCAGGACTTGGAGCAGAACCGTCCTGTGGAAGCAAGGGAGCATGTGAAGCGTTTCCACGAACTATTCTTCACGCTTGCACCCGACAAGAGTGCCATCGAGGGTAATATCCAGAGGGCAATGTTTCTGAGCGACCGCTCGGCATATGAGCACTACAGCGACCTTGCGGAGCAGGGGTATTACAACCGTATCATCTCAGGCAATGTATCGCAGCGTATCGAGGTAGATAGCATAAGCTGCAACTTCAACCACTATCCCTACGAGGTGGTGACATACGCAAGGCTATCCATCATCCGCGAGAAGAGTATCACCGAACGAAGCCTTGTAACCAAAGGGCGACTGCTCAACTCCACACGCAGCGACAACAACCCTCACGGATTCATCTTCGAGGCGTTCCGTGTGGTGGAGAACAAGGACCTGAGAGTCTATGACAGATAACCCAATTATTCACCATTAACATTTACAGCGATGAAAAAGTACATTCAGAAAATCAAGGATTCAATCAACAAGTCTTGGAACAACAAGGCATCGAAGACCAAACGCCTTATCATCTACGGCCTCTTGCTGGCGTATATGGGAGTGGCCCTTTATGTCATCTTTATGCCTGCTCCCGATTACAGATATGAGGAGTATGTCAGAAGTGAGCCGCCTGCCACCAATCTGATTATCGAGGAGGAGGCAACTCCTGCCGACAGCCTCTCGGATGAGAAGATACGGGAGATGGAAGAGTTCTTTAACCAATTTAATTCAGAGAGCTATGAGTAACGATGCAAATGCTCTGAAAAGAAAGGAGCAAATCAAGAAAATTCTTGTGTATGGCGGAATGGTTATGCTATGCCTTGTATCATTCTACTTCATCTTCAAGCCATCGAAGGAGCAGGTGCAGGCGGAACAGCAGAAGGTAGGCTTCAACGCCGAACTTCCCGATCCGCGAGGTGCAGGCATCGAAGCGGATAAGATTGCAGCCTACGAACTGGAGGATATGCGTGTCAAGCAGGAGCAGAAGATGCGTACCCTTGAGGACTTTACGGCAATGACCACCGATGACGAGGAGGAAGAGGTGGTCGAGATACCCGAGGAACCGAGATATACAGGTGGTGGCTCATCCTATCGAAGTGGCAGTAGCAGTCGGAGCAACTCGTTCTCTACATCCACATCTGCCTACAACGACATCAATGCTACGCTCGGCAGTTTCTACGAAGAGCCGCGTGAGGATCCTGAAAAGGAGGCTCTGAAAGTGGAACTTGAGGAGCTGAAGCAGTCGATGGCACAGCAGCAGAACAGCCAGCCGACATATGCCGACCAGGTGGCACTTTTGGAGAAGTCATACGAGCTTGCAGCGAAGTATATGCCCGGAGGTACTGCTGCAACCTCCGAGGGCGCAGCCGAGGAGGTGGAGACCACCACACGAAGTGGCAAGGCGAAGGCACAGCCCGTAGGTCATGTAACGACTCCCGTAGTGTCGGCACTCGCTCAACCTGTAAGCGACTCGGTGATGATAGCACGGATGGCACAATCCGTAGGCAGTGGCTTTCACACTGCGGTAGGCGAAGCACCGAAGCAGACAGCACGTAACACCATCAAGGCGTGTGTGCATGGCGACCAGACGATCATCAGCGGTCAGAGTGTGCGGCTCAGGCTCTTGGAGGCGATGCGTGTCGGAAAGTATGTACTGCCACGAAACACCCTCATCACGGGTGAAGGCAGCATCAAAGGCGAAAGGCTCGACATCGAGATTCTTCAGGTGGAGCATAACGGAACGATCATTCCCGTAGAACTTACCGTCCACGACAATGACGGACAGGCGGGAATCTTCATACCCGGCTCCATGGAGGCGAGTGCGGCAAAGGAGATGGCGGCAAATCTGGGACAGAACCTCGGAACGAGCATATCCATCACCAACCAGTCTGCCGGAGACCAACTGCTATCCGAAGTAGGTCGCGGTGCCATACAGGGCGTGTCGCAGTACATCTCCAAGAAGATGCGTGAAGAGAAGGTACACCTCAAATCAGGATATACACTGATGCTTTATCAAAACAATCAATAACCTATTAAAACATTAAAGACATGAAAAAGATTTTTGTAATGCTTGCCCTCACGATGGGCGTTGTAAGTGCCAATGCACAGTCGGTTGATTCAACCGCAGTAACTAACACAGTAGCCGGTGATGTTACCCTCACTACGGACATCTATCCGCAGCAGGAGGATGGTGACATCTATCACGGGCTGACAAAGAAGCTGACCTTTGACCGTATGATACCGCCTTACGGCTTGGAGGTGACATATGACAAGACCACTCACATCATCTTCCCTGCGGCAGTACGCTATGTCGATCTCGGCTCGCCTAACCTTATTGCAGGTAAGGCCGATGGCTCGGAGAATGTGATTCGTGTGAAGGCTACGGTAAAGAACTTCCGCGATGAGACCAATATGTCGGTGATTACCGAGAGCGGCAGTTTCTACACCTTCAATGTGAAGTACTCGGATGAGCCTCTGCTCCTGAATATCGAGATGAAGGACTTTATTCACGATGGCAGTGAGGTAAACCGTCCCAACAATGCTCTCGACATCTATTTGCAGGAGCTTGGCAGTGAGTCGCCGAAGTTGGTACACCTTATCAGCAAGGCTATCCACAAGGACAACAAACGCCACATCAAGCACATCGGCTGCAAGGCGTTCGGCATCCAGTATCTGTTGCGTGGACTCTACACCCACAATGGTTTGCTCTACTTCCATACGCAGGTGAAGAACACATCGAATGTACCATACGAGGTGGACTTTGTGACCTTCAAGATTGTGGATAAGCAGGTGATGAAGCGTACAGCCATTCAGGAGCAGGTCATCTTCCCTCTGCGTGCCTATGACTATGCCACAACCGTTGCGGGCAACAAGGATGAGCGTACTGTATTTGTGTTCGACAAGTTCACCATCCCTGCCGACAAGGTGCTTGTGGTGGAGATGCACGAGAAGAGCGGTGGCAGACACCAGACCTTCACCGTGGAGAGTGAGGACATCGTAAGAGCAAAGGTAATCAACGAACTTAAAGTGAAGTAACCATGAAAAAGTATCTGTTTCTACTTGTCGCAGTCGTATCGCTTGCCCTGTCATCAGGGCAGGCATACGCCCAGCGTTATCTCCCGAAGATGATGGGTGTGGAACTCAGAGGCGGCTTTGTAAACGGCTCGAAATCTCCGCTCAACTACTACACGGGAATAGCGATGTCGGGATATACCAAGAAGGCTAACCGCTGGGTGGTCGGTGCAGAATATCTGCTCAAGAACTACGACTATCGTGGTACATCCATTCCTCGTGCCCAGTTCACAGCCGAGGGCGGTTACTATCTGAAGTTCTTGTCCGATCCCACAAAGACCTTCTTCCTCTCCATCGGTGGCTCTGCATTGGCAGGCTACGAAACGGTGAATTGGGGCGATAGATTACTACACGACGGCTCTACGCTGCTTGCCAAGGATGCCTTCATCTATGGCGGTGCCATCACCCTTGAATTGGAGAGTTATATAACAGACCGTATTGTCCTGCTTGCCAATGTGCGTGAGCGTGTCCTCTGGGGAGGCTCACTCGGCAAGTTCAGCACTCAATTCGGCTTAGGTGTCAAATTTATAATCAATTAAAAGCGTTATGAAAAAGTTATTTTCCTATATGATGGTTTGCGGTGCCATGATGACCGCTGTATTAGGCTTCACATCTTGCGAGGATGACCTCGATGTTCAGCAAGCCTATCCTTTTAAGGTTGAGACAATGCCTGTACCCAAGCGATTGGTACAGGGCGAGACAGCAGAGATACGCTGTGAGATTGTCCGTGAGGGGTATTTCTCCGATACTCGCTACACAATCCGTTACTTCCAGCCCGATGGCGAGGGTACATTGAGAATGGATGACGGTATGGTGTTACTCCCGAATGACCGCTATCCGCTTGACAGAGATGTGTTCCGTCTGTACTATACCTCAGAGTGTGAAGACCAGCAGACGATAGATGTCTATTTCGAGGATAACCACGACCAGCTCTATCAGCTCACATTCACATTCAATAATGAGGCGAAGGAGGAAGAGGATACCACAGAGGGTAACACGATTACTCCCATAGGAACTATCGTCTCTCCAATCAACATCAATCCTTAAACAACGGTGGCAGGCACTCGCTTGTCGGGTGTCTGCCGCCATAACCAATCACTAAAAGAGAATCTATGAGAATAAAATTGATGATTATTTGTCTGACCTTGCTTTGTGGATATGCCAAGGCACAGACACGTGGCGGCGACTCATCGCCACCACTACCCAAGGAGATTTCTGCGGAACTGTTCGATAAGGCGGTAGCACTTATCAAGGAGTTTGAGGGGTGGCACTCGGCAAAACACTATCCATACATCGGTTATGGTCATAAACTGCTTCCACACGAAAACCTGACAGCCGATATTACCGAGGAACAAGCGGATTCGTTACTCAGAGCCGACCTATTGGAGCGATACAAGTATTTCCGACAGTATGGGAAAGATGCTCTGTTGCTGACGGTTTTGGCTTACAATGTCGGCCATAGCAGATTGTTAGGATATGGTAAACGCCCGAAGAGTAACCTTATCAAGAAAATCGAGTCCGGCGACAGAGATTTTTACGAAGAGTATATCTCGTACCGTTGCTACAAAGGCAAGCCTATTCCCAGCATCGAACGCCGCAGAAAAAGAGAGTTTCAATTGCTGTATATCCCGTAGCCGTTATTTAAAGAGCCTTCCCTTAAGCAATTGAGTGGAGGCTCTTATTGTATCATCTTAAACCAAATCACATTATGGCAACAATTAAAGTAAAACTACGTCCATCATCAGTCGCAGGGCGTGCAGGAACTGTATATTATCAAGTGACTCATCGTAGAGCGACACAACAGATAACAACCAATATCCGATTGCAGCCTGACGAATGGGATGCAATAGGTGAACAGGTTGTTGTAAGTGTTGCAGACAAGAGCATTATTCAGAATCGTATAGATAGTGATATTGCACTATTGAAACGAATTGTCAAAGACTTGGATAATAGCGGAGTAACCTATTCGGTTGGAGATATTATCAAACGCTACAAGTCTCCAGAATGTCATGTGTCTGTATTGGACTTTATGAAGAATCAGATACGGTTGATGCGTAATGCCAATCGTTTGGGTACAGCCCTGAACTATGAGAAAACGATGAAAAACTTCGCCGAGTTTCTTGGTGGAGTCAACTTGCCGTTTTCGGCAATGACGGAACAACTTATTGCGGACTACAATGCCTTCCTTGTGCAGCGAGGGATGGTTAGGAACTCTATTTCATTCTATATGCGTATAATGCGTGCCGTTTACAACAAGGCAGTTAGACACAAGTTTGTTGAACAATCACATCCGTTTACAGAGGTTTATACTGGTATAGATCGTACCCGCAAGCGTGCTGTTTCAGAGTCTGTAATATCGCAGTTATATAAACTGAAATTAACAGAAGATACTCCTCTTGCACTTGCAAGGGATATATTTATTTTCAGCTATTGTACCCGTGGAATGGCATTCGTAGATATTGCCTATTTGAAGAAAGAAAACATTCAAAACGGAGTGATATGTTATGCCCGTCGCAAAACGGGACAATTATTGAGTGTGCGTATAGAACCAAGTATCCAGCGTATAATTGACAGATATTCATCGGCATTATCGCCTTATGTTTTCCCTATTTTGACTTCTACGGACACAAAGGAGGCATACGAAGAGTATCAAGTCGCAATCAACAACCATAATAGACAGTTGAGACGATTATCAAAGATGTTGCCTGCCGGTTGCAAATTGACATCATACACTTCTCGCCACAGTTGGGCTACCGCTGCGAGAAATCATAATGTTCCCATTTCTGTCATCAGTGCTGGTATGGGACATACCTCGGAACAGACAACGCAGATTTATCTAACAATGTTGGAAAACTCGGTGATAGATGATGCCAATCAAGGACTTATCAGGTCTTTATTGGAGTAGTTCCACGAAAGAACTATAATTGCAATGTAAGACCTTGATTAAAAATGTAATGCAAAATAAATAACTGACATTTTCATAACATTTTTAATCATAGCCTACTGATTTATAAAAATTTACAAGCTATACAAACATTCATCTTTTATCTTTATAAAATAACAAAATTTTCATAATTCGTTGAATATAAATTTATTTGGTGTCATCATTTAATTTTTTGAAGAAGAAAAAATAATCGCCTGTTTCTACCTTTCCTTGAACAATTTTTAGTAATTTTGCAAACGGAGTATAGTTCTTTCGTGGAACTATTAGAAATAAATGAATCCATTAGTGTCCCATTTTAACGGGACACTAATGAAACAAGTATTAAAATCCGATTCAACAAATTGTGCCAACAATTCAAAAACAACTCTAATTATGTAAGTATTGATGATTATACAATAGCAGATGATGAAGATATTGCTTACGAACTGACAGTACATGATAAAAGATATGAAGCTGTATTTTACCAAAAGCCATTAGCGATAGATTCTACAAAGATAGCTGAAAAATTGAAAGAAACAGTTTTATCAAAGTACACTCAACAGGAACTGGATAATCCAACAGAAGAAATCCAGAAAGACATATATAAAATGTCTTTAGATTATGCTATAGAAATAGTGTTAAAGAAGCCTGTTTGGTTTATAATTTCTGAATTTGCGGGGGGATACTATATCACCATGTTCTATGATAATGAGTATAATAGGGCAAATGGTGAAGATTTATGATAATAACCATTGAAATAATGTTTAGATGATTATTTACGACAATACTCTAAAGTCATATTTTTAAAAACTTTATAGTATTTGCGTTATTTGGGTAAATCTTTCTCACTCATATCAATATCATCCATTAAAAGAGTATAAATATTGGATAGGGTCATCAAGATATACATTATCAAATCATAGAATAATATCAAATTTATAGTTGTCAATATAAGTTTTATGATACTATCTTTTGATAATAAGCATTATCTTTGCAACATCCCTTGAGAGAAGACATTTGAAACATAACTAAGAAAGAGCCTTATAATGTTGTATGGCTTACTTGATGTATGCAATCCAACCAGGCAATGATTTCAAGCGGGAATTAAAGATTCTACTGGCAAACTGTTCCATAGTAGATGTTGCTGCAATGAAATTTCCTAAGTTGTGGTATACACTTATATTGAACTCACGTTAAAATAAGCAAATAACAATAATATATCATCATCTAATAAAAACTAATTTATGAAAAAATCATTGTTTGTATTTTTCTTGTGTCTGATGTCTTTTGCATCAACAAATGCACAGACTTCCACTTCCAACACGAAAACAACAGTTGCCTCGCCTGACAGTAACGTAAATTTTCGTCTGTATCAAACAAATAACCGTTGGACATTCTTGAAATTGGACACACGAACAGGTGTGATAATGCATGTGCAATATAGTACAGATAGTGATGCTATGCAGTATGAATTGAACAGCATGCCATTAGCAGAAGGCGAAGATGCAAAATCTGGTCGTTTCTTTCTTTATCCGACTGAAAACACTTTTAATTTTATTCTTCTCGATCAAGTAGATGGGAGAGTTTGGCAGGTTCAGTGGAATATAGATAAGAACAAGCGTGGTATTTGGCGGATATATTAGACTAATTCATGACACAGCCTCAGCAAAAACCATATTTGACGTATGCACTTGATGCGGATAGTAAGTTGATACACATTGATAGTGTATCAACAGGTTTGGCATGTAAGTGCTTTTGTCCACATTGTAAAAGTGAATTGGTGGCTAAGAATGGAGGAAGCCGTAAGGTTCATCACTTTGCGCACGCTAACGGAAGTGATTGTGTCGGAGCAATAGAGTCGGCTCTCCACAAAATGGCTAAGGATATTTTGCAAGAACATAAACTTATTATGTTGCCTCCTGTTCGACAAGGTGGAACAGAAAAGCGAACTGTATTCGGTAAAGTAGAAATAGAGGTGTTTGACAGAGAATTGTCTTTGCGCCCTGATTGTATTGGGTATACAGAAAATGGTTGTATTATGTGGGTGGAGTTCAAACGCTCACACGAAGTGGATATCAAAAAGGCCGGCAAGATTATTTCAGCAAAAATAGATTGTGTGGAAATAGATTTAAACTCTTGTGAACTTGACCCTGCAAAAGTTAAAAGTTTCATCGAAAACAGTGGAGAAAGGCGTAAGTGGATTTATAACCACGAGAATTTACATCCATTTCAATTTTACGAAAAGAATAACTACACCTGTTGGTTGAATTAGATTAGAGAATATTTTATCTTTCCAATCGGACGATGATTAACGAAATTGACATATTGCATGAACGTCAATGCTGCGATTTTACCAGCCATGCGGGTAAAGAGGCCG
>NZ_JAMOKL010000008.1:0-115763 GCF_023656675.1 Barnesiella sp. B2-R-119 | reverse complement strand
CAGGCGGTTACAGCGCGGGGGATCCACCTCTACCCATTCCGAACAGAGAAGTTAAGCCCCGCCACGCCGATGGTACTGCGCAAGTGGGAGAGTAGGTAGCCGCCAACTTATAGGAGAGAGAGCCGGAGAGGGAGAACCCCTTCGGCTCTCTCTCTTTTTGTATATAGGACTCACAACGAGGCAAGGCAGGAGAGACACATGAACGCCCCCAAAGTCACATCGTTTCCATGATTACCCCTCTCCCCCTGTACCGGAATGCCGAACAGGAGAGAAGTACAAACACGATATATAAGAAAGTATTACCCTCCCCCTTTACCGTGTCCCGTAACACGGCATAGGAGAAAGGCGAATACAGTTATCTCGTTTGTTAAAACGATGTAACAAAAGGGCGTTAAACCTCCTCTCCTATATTTTGCTACGCAAAACACAGGGGAGCTGTCCAAAGGACGGAGGGGTTAAATATACAAACAAAAATCCCTTCCTATCTTTTTACTCCCACCCCGAAGAAGTGTTGATACCCTCGGTAACGAGTGCAGAGAGGAATAGTACGATTACCGGACTTATGGCTATTTCGACGCCCTTCGATTTGATATATACTGTTAGAACTCGTGTATTTTGAAAGGTTTGTTACCAATTTGGGAAGCTAAGCGAGGAAACCCGCTATTGTACATTTTACCGGTCTTAAAGAGAACAAGACTTTCAGCACCGCTCAATAGGAACATATCGAGGAAGGTTTTCATATAGGCCGAAGTATCGGTCGTTTTGTATCTGATGTGAATCACTTTTCCGGGTATAATATAGGTGCGGGGTAGTGTACTCGCTTTTGCAAGGAAACGTTCACTGTCGGAGGTTACTAATATTTTGTAAAATTCGGGTAAAGTATCTATGAATTTTTTTAATTCGATATAGCATTGTTCTATTAGTAGCTTCTGTTCTCTGGAAGGAAGCATTTCGTCCATACCCTCTGAGTCTTTGAAATCACCGAGTAATTCGAGGAATCGGAAGGACGCGGCCACATATTTTTCGCCGATGTTTTTCTGATGTAAATCAATGAGCGATTGTAGTTTTTCGGAGGGTGTGAAAAGTTCTCTGAATAAGTTTGGAAACGCTTGGGTATGTATGATGCTGTTGGTGTAGATGTGATGTTGTAGATATTGAGAGTTTAGAACGGTATCGTCGAATATTTTTTTATCGATGATACTTTGTCTGGAAGCATGAATATTAGGCAATGTGTCGATGACTACGATTTTAGAGTCGGATAGAGAGTATTTGATTTTTTCTTGTTCTATAATCCAGTTAATTTTATTGGGGAGCAAGTATTCGGTCAATTCGAACGGATAGGTCCAGTTGATTTTGAAGTCGATGTGTTTTTCCTTGCATAAGGAGTAAATAGACAATATTCCCCGTAGCTTGTCTGCCAATCCAGGATTGTAAATGGTATTGTCTACCATTATGATTACGCATTTGTTCCCTGTATGAATGCATGGTGAGTCGCTTGTTCCCGTTGAATAACGTTGTTGCAATAAATCGATAAACCATCTTGCAGACTCCTCTTTCATCTTTTTTACGGTTTTGGAAGATGGAGATTTATAGACCGAGTTGCAATAGTTTAGAATACGATTATATATGGAGGTAAACATGAACTTGCAATTCTTATGAAATGATTGTTGGGTATACTTAATCATTGAAAATGGGTGTTTGTATCATATTGATTTTTCTTAGACAAATATATAATATTATATTTTAAAAGGGAACGACTTTCTATATAGTTTATAAAATCTATTAAATATTTTTATACGGGTTGTCTTGTTTTGAAAATATGTTTACATTTACAAATAAATTGTGAAATATAGTGCTATGAGACGGATAAATGCCATGGGAAAGCAAATCTTATTTTTATTGTTCATTTGTAGTATTTCTATTGTTCAAGCCGAGGAAAACCGTGTTATCGTAGGGGCTGAAAGAACGGCTGAATATTATCCTCTTTTGGAAGGAAAACGAGTAGCCGTTTTTTCCAATCATACGGGTATGATTGGTAATAGACATTTAGTAGATGTTCTGGTCGGAGAGGGTTTGAATGTGGTAACTATATTCTCTCCCGAGCATGGGTTTCGAGGAAAAGCCGATGCCGGAGAGCATGTGTCGGGGTCGATCGATCCTAAGACAGGAATAAAAATAAGTTCGCTGTATGATGGAAAATCAGGACGTCCGTCGGACGAATCTATGCGTATGTTCGATGTTTTGGTAGTCGATATTCAAGATGTGGGACTACGGTTTTATACCTACTATATTTCAATGGTTAAGTTGATGGATGCATGTGCCGAACATGGTCGTATGGTGATTGTTTTGGATCGTCCGAATCCTAACGGTCATTATATCGACGGGCCTATTCTTGATATGAAATATAAATCAGGAGTAGGTTGGTTGCCTATACCGGTAGTGCACGGTATGACTTTGGGAGAATTGGCTCGTATGGTAAACGGGGAGCGTTGGCTCTCCGAGGGTCGCATTTGTGATTTGACTGTGATACCGTGTAAAAATTATACACATCGAACTATGTATGAACTTCCCATTCCTCCTTCTCCTAATTTGCCGAATATGAAATCGATATATCTTTATCCGTCGACTTGTTATTTCGAGGCGACTCCGGTAAGTTTGGGCCGGGGAACCGATTGGCCGTTTCAAATTTATGGACATCCCAACATGGTAGGTTATACATTCTCTTTTACTCCTCGTAGTGTGCCGGGAGCGAAAAATCCTCCTTTGTTGAATAAGAAATGTTACGGTGTGGATTTGACTCGATTATCCAATGAAGAAATATGGGAAAAGGGTATTAATTTCGATTATGTGATAGATGCTTATCGCAACCTTAATTTAGGAGATCATTTCTTTCGCCCGTTTTTCGAGAAATTGATAGGTGTGGATTATGTACGTGAAATGATAAAGGCGGGGAAATCGTCCGAAGAAATAAAGGCTATGTGGCATGATGACGTAGAAAAATTCAGAGAGCAACGTCGTCCTTATTTATTATATGAAGAGTAATAACCATTAAATTTAATAAAAACAAATGACACCTGCTGTTGTCTTGATCGCCATTTTTGCTTATTTCATTGTGTTGTTCGGTATTTCCTATATAGTAGGACATAGAGCCGATAACCAGGGCTTTTTTGTGGGTAATCGTAAATCTCCCTGGTATGTTGTAGCTTTTGCCATGATTGGCTCTATGATTTCAGGCGTAACATTCATTTCGGTTCCGGGTATGGTTGCGGCCAGCGGCTTTTCCTATTTACAAATGGTTTTAGGTTTCGTGGTCGGACAGATACTGATTGCTTATGTGCTGGTTCCGCTATTTTATAAAATGAACTTAGTTTCCATTTATGAGTATTTGGAGAACCGGTTCGGCATGTCTTCCTATCGTACGGGAGCTTGGTTTTTCTTCATATCCAAGATGCTCGGTGCTGCGGTAAGATTGTTTTTGGTCTGTGTGGTTTTGCAGTTACTCGTTTTCGGGCCGATGAAGTTACCATTTCTTTTAAATGTAATTTTTACAGTTGGATTAGTTTGGCTTTATACCTTTCGAGGTGGAGTAAAGTCATTGATTTGGACCGATACGTTGAAAACCGTGTGTCTCATTGTTTCTGTCATATTGTGTATTTATTATATCGCTACCGATTTGCATTTGGACTTTGGCGGTTTATGGCAGACGATAAATCAATCGGATATGTCGCGCATGTTCTATTTTGACGATGTGGACGACAAGCGATATTTCTTTAAACAATTCTTGGCAGGGGTCTTTACGATGATTGCCATGAATGGTCTCGACCAAGACATGATGCAACGAAATTTGAGTTGCAAGAACTTCAAGGATTCTCAAAAAAATATGATAACTAGCGGTATTTCGCAGTTTTTCGTAATATCCCTGTTTTTGATGCTGGGCGTTCTTTTGTATGTATATGCCGAGATAAACGGCATTCAAGCTCCACAAAAGAGTGACGAATTGTTTCCTATGATTGCGACGCAAGGATATTTTCCTGTAATTGTCGGAATTTTGTTTGTCGTCGGACTTATATCCTCGGCATATTCGGCGGCAGGCTCGGCTTTGACCGCATTGACAACTTCGTTTACAGTCGATATTCTGGGTGTGAAAGGTAAAAGCGAAGACCAAGTTGTCAGGCTTCGTAAGCGAGTGCATGTGGGTATGGCCGTGGTTATGGGTATTGTGATTTTTGTTTTTAACTTGCTCAATAATACGAGTGTCATCGATGCCGTTTATATTTTAGCCAGTTATACCTATGGTCCTATATTGGGGTTATTTGCTTTTGGTATATTTGTAAAGAAGCAGGTAAAAGATAAGTACATACCATTGGTTGCCATACTTTCCCCTATTCTTTGCTTTATATTAGATCGGAATTCTCAGACTTGGTTCGGAGGGTATTCGTTCAGTTATGAATTACTGATATTGAATGCTCTGTTCACATTCATAGGTTTATTGTTCCTGATAAGGAAACAGACCCCTGGATCCACAAAATCATAAGGTGTATGAAGTACAGTATTTCCGGTATCATAATAGGGCTTGTTTCTCTTCTTTCATCTGTGTCTGCGGGCGAATGGATTCGTATCAATCAATTAGGTTATTTGCCCGAATCTCCTAAGGTAGCGGTATTTATGAGCGAAGGAAAAGCTGCTGTGGAAGAATATGTACTTGTCGAGGTGTTTACCGGGGAGATTGTGAAGCGGTTTGATAATCCGAAAAAGGCGAATACATGGGGACGTATGCAGTCTGTTTATCGTCTCGATTTCAGCGATTTTAAAACAGAGGGAACTTATGTGTTAAGAGTAGGGGAAACTATGTCTCCTCGGTTTGTCATAGGCAATCGGGTATATGACGGAACCGCCGATTTCATCTTGCGGTATATGCGACAGCAACGTTGCGGTTTTAATCCGTTCGAACAGGACAGTTGCCATATCCACGATGGGTATATCGTTTATCACCCGACGAGAAATGGCGAACGAATCGACGTTCGGGGAGGTTGGCATGATGCGAGCGACCAGTTACAATATGTCACCACATCGGCTAATGCTACCTATCAAATGATGTTTGCCTATTTGAAAAATCCGGAGGTCTATGGAGATGCGTATGATGCATACGGTTTACCCGGAGCAAACGGCATTCCCGATATTGTCGATGAGATTAAATGGGGGTTGGATTGGCTTAATCGTATGAATCCCTTGAAAGGCGAAATGTACAATCAAATTGCCGACGACCGAGATCACAAAGGCTTTAAATTACCCTCGCAAGACCATATAGATTATGGTTGGGGGAAAGGTACGGGACGTCCTGTTTATTATTGTTCGGGAAAGCCTCAGGTGCGAGGCGAGTTCTCCAATGCAACGACTGGTGTTGCCAGTACGGCTGGGAAATATGCATCTTGCTTCGCATTGGGAGCCGAGATATTGAAAGATTTTTATCCCGATATGGCCGATACTTTGCTTGTTAAAGCTCGTGAGGCCTATTGGCATGGAGCGAATAATCCCGGAGTTTGCCAAACAGCTTCGGTCGTTTCTCCATACATTTATGAGGAGTGTAACTGGACTGACGACATGGAATTGGCAGCCGTTCAATTATATGTATCTACGGGAGAAACCTCTTTTTTACAAGAAGCTGTCGAATATGGAAGATTCGAACCGGTTACACCGTGGATGGGAGCCGATAGTGCTCGTCACTATCAATGGTATCCTTTTATTAATTTAGGGCATTATCATTTGGCGAGTGTGAGCGATTCGCGCATAAGTAAGGAGTTTGGACGCAATTTGCGTAGTGGTATCGAACGAGTTTATGAACGGGCGCAGGGAAATCCTTTTTTGAATGGAATCCCGGCAATATGGTGTTCCAATAATTTGACAGTCGCTATGGCTACACAATGTCGCCTTTATCGTGAATTGACAGGTGATAACCGATATCGGGAGATGGAGTCCTCGTTGATCGATTGGTTATTCGGGTGCAATCCGTGGGGTACGAGTATGATTACCGAGTTGCCTTTATGGGGCGATTATCCCGTCGATCCGCACACGCCGTTAGTCGCTTTGGGTGTTGGTACGACGGTCGGTGGATTGGTCGATGGCCCCGTATATTCGTCCATCTTCGATAGTTTGAGGGGCGTTCGTTTGACGAGAAGAGATCCTTATGCCCGTTTTCAATCAGAGATAGTATATCATGACGATATACAAGATTACTCTACGAATGAACCTACGATGGACGGAACGGCCAGCCTCAGTTATTTGCTGTCATCTCTGCAAAAGGAGGGTATGAAATCTTGCGGATTGGATAGAAACGAGTATGCTTATGGAGGAATCGTCCGTACCGATGCCGAGAAGAAACAAATTTCGCTTGTTTTTACGGCTGCTGATAAGAGCGATGGTGCTCGGCGTATTTTAGAAGTTTTGGGAAAATGCGATGTGAAAGGTTCATTTTTCTTCACCGGCGAATTTTATGAGCGTTTCCCCGAGACTATACAGACTTTGTACAATACCGGACACTATGTAGGGGCTCACGGCGATGCGCATCTGTTATATTGTGCTTGGGAAAATCGGGACTCTACTTTGGTAAGTCAAGCACAGTTCGAGCAAGACATGTTAGATGTATATGCTCGCATGCGCAAATCTGGTATAGATGTATCGCGATCCAATCTGTTCATTCCTCCTTATGAATATTATAATGAGAAGATTTCAGCTTGGGCGAGAGGATTAGGGTTAAGGCTTGTGAATTTTACTCCCGGCACATGGACCAATGCCGACTATACGACTCCCGATATGAAGAATTATCGTAGTAGCGAGTCTATATACGATAGGGTAATGGAGGTCGAAAAACGCAATGGATTGAATGGTCATATTATGTTGTTTCATTTAGGAACCGATGACAAACGTACCGATAAGTTTTATGAGCGCTATCTCGAACGGCTTATTCGTGTATTGCAGAGAGAAGGATATACATTCGTCGCACTTCCCGAAGCCGTGGGAAAATAAAAGACGATTCGGAATTTTTATAAAAGAATTTGGTTCGTAGCGAATTTAGACCCATCTTTGCACCCGAAAAATAAGGAAAATCCTCATCGGAGGGTATTATAATGATAGTTGTAATGCCGGATAAGATGAATGGTGAAAATCATTCTCTTGTCCGGCTTTTTCTTAAAAGTGGTTTTATGAAAGAATTGGATTTGACGAAAGGGAGTGTACTCAAAACGCTACTTCAATTTGCCGTTCCTTTTTTGATTGCGAATCTGCTTCAAGCTCTTTATGGCGGAGCCGATCTGTTTGTAGTAGGGTGGTTCGACGATGCCGCCAGTGTCGCTGCCGTTGCCATTGGTAGTCAGGTTATGCAGACGATTACAGGGATTATTTTAGGACTGACCACCGGTACTACGGTCGTTATAGCTATGGCAACGGGTGCGAAGAATTATCGCGATGTCGTGACTTCTATCGGTACGTCCATTTGCCTATTTGCTTCGGTCGGTTTGTTCTTGACGTTGATTATGGTTGTTTCTCATAATTATATTGCTGTTCTCATGCACACGCCGGTCGAGGCCATGCGTGATGCAAAACATTATTTACTGATTTGTTCGATAGGCATTCCGTTTATTATGGGATATAACGTTGTATGCGGGATTCTTCGAGGATTGGGCGATTCGAAAACTCCGCTTTATTTTGTCGCTTTGGCTTGTGTTATCAATATCGTGTTTGATGTCGTTCTTGTCGGTTTTTGTCATTTGAGAGCGGCAGGAGCAGCGATTGCCACGGTATCTTCACAAGGCATTAGTTTTTTAACGGCACTCTGGTTCCTTCATAAACGAGGATTTCATTTCCCTTTTTCCCGTCGGGATATTCGATTAAGTCCTATTCTTTCTCGCCGGATTTTTGTATTAGGAGCGCCTATCGCTTTACAGGATGCTTTGGTGAATGTATCATTTTTATTGATAACCGTTATTGTCAATCAAATGGGTGTTATTGCTTCGGCAGCATTGGGAGTCGTCGAGAAAATTATCGTATTTGCCATGTTGCCCCCGATGGCCATATCGTCGGCAGTAGCTACGATGACGGCTCAGAATTATGGGGCGGGATTGTTGTTGCGAATGAAACGCTGCCTTTATTCGGGAATTGGTATGGCATTGATATTCGGGGTATCGGTCTGCGTTTATTCCCAGTTTTTGCCCGATACGCTAACCGGAATCTTTACAAAAGATCCGGCTGTAATTGCAATGGCTTCCGAATACTTGCGTGGATATAGTATCGACTGTATTATCGTCAGTTTCGTGTTTTGTATCAATTCTTATTTCAGTGGGCAGGGAAATTCGTTATTCCCTATGATTCATAGTATAATAGCGACTTTCGTTTTTCGTGTCCCGTTATCTTATCTGTTCGGGCAGATAGACTCGGCATCATTACATCTGATGGGATTTGCTCCTCCTATTTCGACATTTGTTTCGTTGCTGATTTGTATTTGGTATATCAGACGAACGAACTGTAAATTGGAGTATAAATTCCGATCGTTGTAAACGATAAAATCTATTTTAGATTTTCATTGGTTTGACTAAATCAGTTGAGAAATAAAATTTTAGTGAATTAATTGAGTGGTGGCAGTAACGATTTGGCAACCGTGCGAATTTCAGTGCTTTTGTGTTGCTATGCTGTCAAATAACTCTTCTAAATGCAAAGTTGGAACAAATGTTCAACTGCAATATCTCAATCGAAAAACTATATGCAGTCAATGTCAATTTGATAAGTATCATTAATCAGAATGTGGTTATAGTTTCGTGACACACATTGTTCTAAATTATACTCGTTTGTTTTTATTATCTCTCCCAAAATTACATCAGAAGACAATCGTTTTTCTATGATTTTTTCAAATCGCAGAATATCATCAAAATGGGTTTCTATATATTTGCTACTGAATATTAAGCAAACATATTTGATTTGCCGCAAATCTTC
The DNA here is from genome assembly GCF_023656675.1 of Barnesiella sp. B2-R-119. NCBI lineage: Bacteria > Pseudomonadati > Bacteroidota > Bacteroidia > Bacteroidales > Barnesiellaceae > Barnesiella > Barnesiella sp. B2-R-119. The sequence continues at coordinate 106,781 of NZ_JAMOKL010000008.1, read as the reverse complement.
AAGAGAGAAATCTTTTTCCCAACCAAATGGAATATAGCATCCTTCGACAATTAGATTTTGGGAATTTTCAAGACAAGTTGTTATCATTTCCCGAACAATCGGCCATAAATATTCTGTCAGTTCCGCAGTGTTACTATCAGCGGAAAGTTTGCACTGCCCGCTTCTGATAAGACCCATTTTCAAATGGTCTATCGACAAATAGGGGTATTTATATCTTTCCAACAGCCTTTGTGCCAATAAGGTCTTCCCCGTATGGGTATCTCCTGCAATAAGAATAATCATAGATATGTTTTTTCTATAAAGTGAATGGGGATTTCTATCATAAACGTTCCAAAACCCATTCTGCGCGTTTTTGTGGAGTTAAAAATGGAACATCAACAGTGTTATAGCCAAATTTTTCATACTCTTTTTTCAATGCCCAAAATGTTCTTTCTGCTTCGTCTATATTCTGTTTTCGTTCCGAATCATTAACATAAATCTCTTTCCAAAAGGGAAATACGAACACTTTGATATTATAGCGGTATTTGTTTGCTGCATCTACCATTCCGCTTGTTATCGGAATTCCTATCAATCGTGCATAGCCTAATGTATCAATAATGCCCCTATCGAAAAAGCATGGCTTGTCCATGTGTATAAACTCTTCAAAATCAACGATGGAACGTAGCAGCATCAAATTGGAATATCTGACTGTATTATTCCATGGGACAGCATCACCATTTGTCCTAACCTGATTTTTGATAATATCTCTTGCTACTTCCCGTACCGTCATATATCCCATATTTTCCAATATATTCAGTACAGTTGATTTACCGCTACCCGGTCCACCTGTAAAAATATAATAATTTGCATTTCCTATAATTGCCATATATATTATTATTGTAATTTTTGGAATAAATGGTTGCTTTTCACATTGTAAAATTACACAAAAAGCCATATACAGGAGTAAAATCGTACATGCTTTATTATAGTTGTTCGCAAAATCTTCAGATTATATACTTCTGCCTTTTTCTATGGGTTTACTTATAGCGAAATTTTTCATACCGTTCCCTAAACTACTCCCCGATAGGTGTTCCGCCAATGTGTAACACAAGTTGTTTCGATATCGGCTTCCGCTTGACCTGTGCTGTTGTGTCCTTTACCATAAAACTCCGCTTGTATCAGTTCTTGATGGCGGTGGTTTACCTCCACACGGATTTTATCTATCGCAAGGTTGATTCTCTGCGCTTCGACGCTCTTACCCGAAGCACGGTTGTTTTTCACGTCCCACAACCGTGGGGAAACTTAAATTGTTTAATTTTGCCGTTCACTGTGATACGGCACATCAGAGGCAGATTGCCGTTGGGCTTTGTATTGGCTTTTTGTTGGCTCTGTCTTATTTAAAAAAATAAAGTGTAATTATCTATTTATCATATAATTATATTCGATTTGCTCAAATTTATTTTTTCGCTATGTGTCTATTTTATATGAAGCATTTTGTATTTTTGTGAAAAATGAGTGGAAAGAGAAGTCTGTATGGAAATAGAACTTAGAAATGAACGTTTCTCGGACTATCCCGAAACAGAAAATGTAGTTCGGGAGGCTTTTTGGAATCGTTATTCTCCCGGGTGTTACGAACATTATTTGATTCATATCATGCGGTATAGTCGGGCGTTTGTACCGCAGTTGGATTTTGTTGCCGTATTCGATGATAAGATCGTTGGGAATATAGTCTTTTTGAAATCGGTCATTCAAGCCGATACCGGAAAAGAATACGAGGTTTTATCTTTGGGGCCTATTTCGGTGTTGCCGGAATATCAGAACATGGGTATCGGGAAAAGATTGATCGACCATACTCGAAATTTAGCCAAATGTATGGGCTTTCGTGCAATCTTATTATGCGGGGATCCCGACTACTATTTGCGAAGGGGATTTGTGCCTGCCGAGACCTTAGGAATACGGACAGCAGACGACATGTATGCCGATGCGTTGCATGTGTGCGAGTTATATGAAAACGCATTATCCGATGCAAGAGGACGTTATATTGAAAATCCTGTATATAATATAGATGAATCTCAGGCTATTGAGTTCGATAAAAAATTTGAACCGAAAGAACTTGTTGTCGGGATTCCTTCTCAGAAACGCTTTGACCGAATAGTAGCCATGCGAAGAAAGGCTTGATTGGGAATTATCGTAGTTTTGAAATAAATGATGACGGTGTTTGTTTTGTAATTTTTGCGGAATCGATAAAAAAATCTTAAATTTGTATTTTTAATAGAAATACCTTTGAAACAGTTGCTCTATAAAATAGCGAGATATTTTCTGCCTGTACTATTCATTTCGTACATAGGCTGTATTTCGCTGTTCACACACTCGCATGTAGTCAATGGAGTGACGATTGTCCATTCTCACCCGTATAAACCGGGAACGGAACACGAACATACAACGGCTGAGTTTCAGTTGATACACATGTTGTCCAGTATCGAGACGGAGAATCCGTCGATGTGGGCTTTTGTATCGGTGATTTTGTTTTCTTATTGCAGCCGGTTGTTTTTCCCGTCCAGATATTTCTGTCTCATTTCCGAGAAATGGGGCGCTCATGGTTTGCGAGCTCCGCCCGTTTCGGTTCTGTAATATGATATATTTAGGAGAAAAGAGTTGTTGTCCTTATCTTATTTCAAGGTAGGGACAACAGATTGTATTTTATTATTTAGAATCGAAAAATGAAGAATTATATATTATTATGGGTATGCCTGTGGTGTGCCGGGCAGTTATGTGCCGAAACTGCCGTATCGAAATCTTTGGACATCAATATTGTCGGTCATGTATTGGATAAGAACACACGAGAACATTTACCGTATATTTCAGTTGTTTTGAAAGGTACGACTATCGGTGTAATGACCGATGCATCGGGTCACTATTTTTTGAAAAATTTGCCGGAGGGAGATTTCTTTCTCGAAACCTCTTCCGTAGGATATAAGACAGAGCGTCGTAAGGTTTCGCTGAGGAGAGGGACGACTTTGGAAATCGATTTTGAAATCGAAGAGGATGCCGTTGTTTTAGACGGGGTTGTCGTTTCTGCCAATCGTAGTGAAACCACACGCCAATTAGCGCCGACTTTGGTCAATGTTTTGAATATAAAGACGTTTGAAAATACCAACTCCAACTCTTTGGCACAAGGCCTTAATTTTCAGCCGGGTGTCAGGGTCGAGAACGATTGTCAAAACTGCGGTTTTCAACAAGTCCGTATAAATGGGCTCGATGGTCCGTATACACAGATATTGATGGATTCTCGTCCCATATTCAGCGCATTGTCGGGTGTATATGGGTTGGAACAGATTCCGGCCAATATGATAGAGCGAGTGGAAGTGATGCGGGGAGGAGGCTCTGCATTATTCGGAGCTTCGGCAATAGCGGGGACAATCAATATTATTACGAAGGAACCGTTGCGTAATAGCGGTTCGATAGCGCACAGTATCACTTCTATTGGTGGAAGCGGCGACTTCGACAATAGCACTTCGCTGAATGCTTCGCTCGTAACCGACAATAATAAAGCCGGTATTTACATTTTCGGGCAGAATCGTCAGCGAAGCGGTTACGACCACGATAACGACGGGTTCACAGAGTTGCCCGAATTAAAGGCTCAGACATTGGGCTTTCGCTCTTATTTGAAAACCAGCAATTATTCCAAACTAACGTTTGAATATCATCATATCAGTGAATATCGACGAGGTGGCGATCGCCTGAACCGTCCGCCGCACGAAGCCGATATAGCGGAGCAGTTGAATCATTCTATCAACGGAGGAGGTTTGAATTATAGCCTGTTTACTCCCGATGAAAAACATCGGGTTAATGTATATGCTTCGGCTCAGCATATCGGCAGGGACAGTTATTACGGAACGGAACAAAATCTTAACGCATACGGCGAAACGGAGGACTTGACTGTCGTGGCAGGTACTCAATACATATACAGTTTCGATAAATGTTTGTTTATGCCTGCCGATTTAACAGCCGGTATCGAATATAATTATGATAATTTGCGAGATGAGATGAAAGGGTATAATCGCAAGACTCGTCAAGAGGTACATACCGAGAGTGCTTTTTTGCAAAACGAATGGAAGAACGATCGTTGGAGTATCCTTGTTGGAGGACGGTTGGATAAACATAATCTGATAGATCATGTCATTTTCAGTCCGAGAGCCAACTTGCGTTTCAATCCTGTTAGAGATGTGAATTTGCGTTTAAGTTATTCTTCCGGGTTTCGGGCTCCCCAAACGTATGATGAAGATTTGCATGTTGCTGCGGTAGGAGGAGAAGCTACGATGATAAGACAAGCTGAGAATTTGAGGGAAGAAAAATCCCACAGTGTAAGTCTTTCGGCCGATATGTATCGTCGTTTCGGGGCTTTTCAATGTAACCTGTTGTTGGAAGGTTTTTATACTCGATTGAATCATGTTTTTGTTCTTGAAGAGATAGGGAAAGACGAAGAACACAATGCGGTGATAAAAGAACGACGTAACGGACAGGGTGCGGAGGTTGCAGGGGTGACGGTCGAAGGCAAGGTAGCCTATCTTTCTTTGGTGCAGTTACAAGCAGGTGTGACTTGGCAGAAAAGTCATTATACAAGGCCTGAAAAATGGAGCAAAGATAGTTCTGTTCCGGCAGAAAAGCGAATATTCCGTACCCCCGATTGGTATGGTTATTTTACGGCCACATATTCTCCGGTAAAACCTCTGAACATAGCTCTTTCGGGAACTTATACCGGTTCTATGATCGTCCAGCACATGAAAGGTTACATACCGAAGGATATAGCTGTAACTACTCCCGACTTCTTTGATATGAACCTGAAAATATCTTATGATTTTTCGTTGTATAAATTTATCACTTTGCAACTGAATGCTGGCATTCAGAATATTTTTAACGCTTATCAAAGAGATTTCGATCAGGGAAAGGAAAGAGATTCGGGTTATATTTATGGCCCCTCTATGCCTCGTAGCTATTTTGCCGGAGCAAAGTTGATGTTCTGAAACAATTTCTAATGTTTATAAACACTTAAAAGCCACAGTTTTGCTGTGGCTTTTATTTTTTATACAAGAGACATGTTTTGTAGGTGTTTGATTATTAGCTATATGTGTTAATGTAAAATTATAATTTAACAGATTTTGTTTAATCTATGTAATTTCTGAGTGGTAAATTATCTTTGCATTCAGAATAATTAACATAAGAGGGACCGCAAAAAATCTTTTGAATTTTAATATTAAATGAAATCACGGAGTGAATAAGTGTAATCACATAAAAAGGGGAATATTGCTAATCTTTTTGGGGATATTGCTTGTGAGCTTGGTTCAAGCTCAAGAATCCAAGTCCCCTATATTTTCATTTTCTAAGAGTTACCCGGATTATGTCGTTTTTTTACCCGAGGGGAAAATAGATTCGGTTTTTTATCATGCGCATTCTTCTATTATACCGGTTATATTTAAAGTGAATAAATACGATTTGTTCCCTAATAAACAATTGGATAGTATCGTCGAAGTGTTGAGCCGAGTACAAAAAGACGCTTCGGTACGTATAGCCTATCTTTGGATCGGAGGAAGCGCTTCTCCCGAGGGGCCTTCTAAATGGAACCATAAGTTGGGGGAGTATCGTTCGCAAGCGTTGGCGAAATATTTATCGAAAGAGACAGGATTTCCGAAGGATTTGATGAGGGTGGAAAATCTGTGGGAAGATTGGTACTCTTTTGAAGTTGCATTGAAGAATGGGGCAAAGATTCCCAATAAAGAAAAGGTTCTCGATATTTTGGGGAAAGAGAAAGACAATGAACGGAGAAAGTCGCAGATTATCGCTCTTGACAAGGGTTATACATGGCATAGAATTATTCGCGATATATTCCCTCCGTTCCGCAATGCACGTATGGCTATCGTATGTCATGAACGGCCTGAACGTATTCCGGTAAATGTCGAGAGGTTATCTTTCGACTATTCGTTGCCTGTAAGGGAACCGGTATCTTCGTTTCCGATGAATACGACAGAAAATCGAAGAAGAGTGATTGCCGTTAAGACCAATTTGTTGTTTGTCGCTGCGCTGACCGCCAATCTCGGTTTTGAGGCCGAGCTGTGGCCTCACTGGTCGATAGACCTTCCGGTATGGTATTCGCCTTACGATATTACATCGACTCGTAAGTTGCGTTTGCTGGCGGTTCAACCCGAAGTACGGTGGTGGCCGGGAGCGGTTATGAATGGTCATTTTATAGGGTTGCATACTCATGTGGCGGGGTTCAATGTCGCCATAAACGATAAGGCGCGTTATCAAGATCCTAACCATGCGCTTTGGGGTATGGGGCTGAGCTATGGATATGCCTTTTCATGGGGAAAGGACAATCGGTGGGGAATAGAGTTTAACATAGGAGTCGGTTTTGCCGAGTACGATTATGATGCCTATCGTAATCGCAGAAATGGCGCTTTATTTAAATCCGGTTCCGATGTCTATTGGGGAGTTACGCGTGCAGGAGTAAATCTGTCGTATAAATGGTCTTTCGCTCGTAGGAATAAGAAAAACAGATAGGAATAGAGATGAAAGAGTACGGTTTTCATATCATAGCGTTTGTTTGCATTGTGTCGTTATTCGTAACGGCATGTGACAAAACGATCCATCAATATCCCGAGTCGGAGAAAACATGGGTAATGGTGGAACTGAATGCCGATCGTACACCTCCTGTGTATTATAAAGAATTGACGTATGATGCTGAGGGTGAATCTTCGATAAATGATTTAGAACCTGTCCTTTCGGGAAATTACACAGCCGATGAGCGATTGTGTTTGCGCTTTGTTGTCGAGCTGTATAAAATGCCGGGGGCGACGGACGATGTGAATAAAGGCAATCTGGTAGAACGCCGTGAAATATCGGTAGAAAGATTGACAGACGCTCCGCAAGATACATTGTATTTCTGTTTGGCAGATGGAATTTATAAAGTGTTGGCATGGGCCGATTATGTGCCGAAGGAAGAGCCTGCCGACTGGCATTTCAGTACCGATAAACTCGATGCCGTTAGGGCGAATGTATCTCATAAACCGTTGGATAATCATCATAAAAATTCGGCTGCCGGGAATTGTGATTTTATAGTCGATTCGAGCCGAGATGATAAAGCAGGTCCGGTTAGGTTGTCGGGAAATGAGGCTTCTGGGGCAGCTGTCGATGGTCGTATGGTTTCGGTATATATGGAGCGAGCCTCTGGCCGTTTTCGGTTATGGGCTACCGATTTACAAGAGTTTAGAAAGAAAAGGAGTGCTGTGGACGATTTGCATATTAAAATCATATACAAGCAATATGTCAGTGTCGGATATAATGTGGGAACAGAAATGCCCAATGCTTTTGTCGAGACTCGTACAATGGAAACCGCTCCCACGACACTGACCGATGATGGAACGCTTCTTTTGGCTTATGATTATGTGCTTGCTTCGGATCGTCGGGAAGACCACGTGCTGGTAGATGTCTTTGTATACGATGGAAATGGGAAAGAAATAAATCATTACCAGAATATCGACGTACCTCTTTATCGCAATAGAGAGACCGTTATTAAGGGGCCGTTTTTGACAAAGACCATAGGAAGCGGCGATATCGGTATTGACGATGATTTCGATAATGAACATGTTGTGGTGATACCCGATTGAGAATATATTTTTAACCATTTTATATTATTTCATCATGAAAAAGAGTTATTATTTTTTAGCGGGAATGGCTTTGTTGGGACTGATGACAGGCTGTTCCAATGAATTGGACGAACCCGGGGCGAACCCGAACGGCGACGCAGTGCGTATCATGTTCGAAGCTCCCGAAGCCTTGCAGGTGACACGTGCGGTGACCGGTACGAATAGTGCACAAGGAGGATTGACAAACGTAGATTGGAGTAAGTACGATCTTCGTTATCAGGTGGCTGTTTATTCCGAAGATGGTGCGACATTGCTCGTTGCACCTCAGACTCAGGTAGTTGATACCTATGGACCTGTTTCCTTCGAATTTCGTCTTACGCCGAACAATACCTACAAATTTGTAGCGTGGGCCGATTTTGTAAAACAAGGAGAAACGTCCGATTTGCATTATAACACGTCCGATTTTACCGACATTTCGATAAAAGATGGGCTTGATGCTCAATTGAACGACGAGAGTAGAGATGCCTATTTCTTTATGAAAAATATCTCGGTGACACAAACGTTCGGTGAAGCCATGACTTTGAAACGCCCGTTTGCAAAACTTCGTGTGATTACCACCGATTGGGCCTCCGAAGGCATGGAGATGCCCGATAATTTCAAGGTCGCTTATCACGATTGTGTACGTTTCTCTGCTTTAAATGCTGTTACCGGCGAGGCTGTCGGTAGCGCCGATGCCGAAAGTTCGAAGGTTTATACCGCATCGATTATGCAAGATGAAACAGGTGATAAATTTTATGAAGGGGGATATGATGCTACTGCGAATAATCGTACGTTGGTAGTCGACTATCTCATTACTGGCGACGAGCAACGTGCCATACATTTCAGTTTGGAGATGTTGAAAGGAACAGCCTCGGTCGTTACAAAAGATTTTACAACCAATATACCCGTACAAAGGAATTATCTCACTACGATTTTGGGAAATCTGTTGACTGTGGGCGGAACGATAGATGTAGATATCCAAGAAGGTTTCAAGAACGAATGGATCGAGGGCGAAGAATGGTGGAACCCGGAGGAAATCACACCTTCTCAACCGGCTTACGATGAACAGACCAATACCTATTCGGTCTATACGAGAGAAGAGTTTGCTTGGCTGCCTACTCATATCGACGATATGCTTGCGGCTACCCCCGGTTTTACTTTGCGTATCTGCAACGATATAGATATGAGCGGTGTCGAGTGGAGCCCGATTTATCCCGGTTCCAGCGGTAGGACATATACGGTCGACGGACAAGGTCACACGTTGCGCAATTTTTCCATGAGCGGGAAGTTCGGGGCGGTCTATGAGTATAAGCTGGGTTCATTTGTTTTGGGTAGATATAATGCATATACCGGCGTATGGGGTAAATTCGACGGAATCATGAAGAACCTTACTTTCGAAAATATAACGATCAATGGTCTTGCCTATGCGGAGTTCCCGGTAAAAGATGTAGACGGAGAACCCGTCGATCACAGCAAAGAGTTCTCTTATTTTGCAGGGTGTATCGGTTATACCGGAGGTAATCAGTGGAGTATGAACAGCAAGTTCGAGAATGTACACGTCAGACACATACAGATTAAGTCGTCTGCTACTCCTTCTCAAAATCTCGGAGGTCTGGTCGGTTGGATTGGTTCAGGCGGAGGAAGTGCCGGGAATAGAGTCGCCGCTTTAAAAAACTGTTCTGCGACAGATGTACATCTCACGGGATATCAGGCCGGCGGTCTTGTCGGACAAGTGTTAGGCGATCGAGGCGTATCGTTTGACGATTGTCAGACGGAAAATGTCTATATACGTTATTCGAGTATTTCGTCATCATCAGGTTTTATAGGGAATATTGGCGACGGTGGAATTAACATCAGTTGGTCGGCAGCCATAGAAATCAATAATTGCAACCCGGCTCAAAACGTTTATTACATCAATGACAGAACCGGAGAGCCCAATACTACTTATAAACCTCAGAGTCCTTTCTACGGGCATAAAAACAGTGTCGATGTGGTAACGATTACTCCGGAGGAAACGACAGAACCGTAACGATCATCGGGAACAATTTTGTAACAGAATATTATTGTTTGGTAGAATCCAATATAGAAAATGGGGCTGTGTCAAGACATCGACACAGCCCCATTAAAAAAATGACAGTTTCTGACCACGCATACAGAAGTACTCTAAGCAAAAGGGTTAGAAGCTATTTGAATTGATATCTTTAATTTTCTCCTCCCCTGCGCAGTCATTCCCCGTAATGCTGAGGCGCGGCAGGGGAAATTCTGAAATAGGAATACCGCTTGCCTCTCTCAGAATCGCCCTTTATTGGGCTTTCCTCTCTGTATTGTCGCCATACTTCCTCTTCCTTTACTCGCAAAATGCGAATAGGTTTGGTTTTATTATTTGGTCATTAGTTTTAAAACGATATAGCCCCCGAATATTTGCAGAAGCATGCCGGGAATGCCTATTCGAAAATCTTGTATGGCGGTGAAAAAATTACCTGCAATAGCCCATTCTACAAGGCTCCCTGCTACTTGATAGGAGAGTACGACTCCTGTTAAGATGAGTAGAGAGACTTTCCCGAATCGATATGCGGCATATCCGGCGGCTGCGGCCAATAATATCGATTTGGAGAGAATCGCGGGTAGGACTTCGGGTAAAGGCATCCCGAACAGCATGGAGTTTATGAGGGGCGAGAGTACTGCCGTGAGCAACCCCACGCGCCACCCGTATTTATAGGCTCCGATAAGCGTGAAGAAATAGATGGGCAATAGCATGGGGCCACCCAGATGAATCGTATGACACAATTGGGGAAGAAGAATATTCCCCGCTATGAACAGGGCGGAAAAACCGTAGGTTCTCGCATTGTTATACTCTAAGGAATAGAGTTTTGCCGTGGTCGTTTGCATAGTCGTTTATTATTTATTGTTGTTAATCCAGTTTTACCAGTTCGTATTTTTGACTGCCCAAACCTATTTGTTCACCGTATTCCAACGTATGCATGCCGTGACGGGAATCGATACGTTCGATGAGGTGGATTTTTCCGTGGTCTTCCGATGCTCTCACCAAATCGGTACAGGCCTTGTCGAGAGCGACCGGGTCGAGTGATGCGAGGATACCTATGTCACCCATTTTCGGATCTTCGGGGGAGGCATCGCAGTCGCAATCCACAGATAGGTTATTGGCTACACTTATATAAATGATTTTCTCACCGCAATGTTCAGCCACCGATTTGGCGGCTTCGGCCATCGACTCCAAGAAATCGTCTTGTGCAGGCAGGTTTTCCCACGGGTTCCCTTTGGTTTTCCCGGCAGAATGTATCCATGCTTTTCCGGTAGATGAAGCGATGCCGATGGACATGTTTTTTATTGCTCCGCCGAATCCTCCCATAGCATGGCCTTTGAAATGAGAGAGGATTATGGTAAAGTCGTAGTTCGGGTAATGGGCTCCCACATAATTCTCTTTAAGGTGCTTACCGCCGTGTACGGGTAGGGCTGTTTCTCCTTCCGAATCCATGATGTCGACAGGGGCGATAGCCGTGAAACCGTGGTCGGCGGCAGCTTTCAGATGGCTTTCTGTGTCGGCTCTTCCACCCCCGTAGGCCGTGTTGCATTCGACGATCGTTCCGTTTACCTTCTGTACGAGGTCTTTGATAAGAGCCGGTTGTAAGAAGTTATGACCACCCGGTTCTCCGGTAGATAGTTTTACTGCGACTTTTCCGGTCGCTTTGCGGTTCAACGCTTCGTATATTTTCACCAAGTTTTCGGAAGAAATCTCTTTGAACATGTATACTTTGGGCTTTTCATTGTCCTTCTTGGAAAGTTGAGTTTCCGAATTTTGTGCGCGGGTGTTACAGCTTATCCCTATAAGGGCGGATAAGAAAGCGCATAGGGCGATATTGATGTACTTTTTCATATATGTGTGTGAATGAAAGAAATTAAAATTTTACGTTTATACCGGCCATGATTGTAGCTTTGGGCATGGGGTATCCGGCATTTATTTCGTATCGTTGTGCCAAGAGGTTTTCTCCACGTGCCCAAATGTCGAACCATTCGGTGACTTTGAATGACCCGTTGATGTTCCATAGTACGAAATCTTCGGTTTGAACATGGTCTACGTCTGTGTAGAGATTGGCTACATATTGGAGCCCGGTGGAGACAGTCCAGCGATTTTTGGAGAACATGGCTCCGGCGTAGAACTTATGTTCGGGTGCGCCGAGTACCGGATTGTCCATGTGCAGATAGCTGTAATTGGTTTCGACCGACCAATGGGGGTGAATACGGTAAGCAGCTTCCGCTTCGACTCCGGTGTTGTCTATTTTCCCGGTGTTCATGTTCAAGGGTGTCGCTCCCGCACGAGGCACGGCGACGATCAGATTTTTCCCGTCGATATAAAAAACGTTGATACCATACGACAGCCTTCCGTCGAGTAGACGTTGGGCGAAGGCCAGTTCGTAATTCCACATGGACTCTGGTCGAAGATCGGGGTTTTTGGGAGGGAACATATACATTTCCCGTATGGTAGGATAGCGAAATCCTTTGCCTGCACTTGCTTTCAATTCGATGGAGCCGGGTAAATGGAACGATAATCCCGCTTGTGGAATCCATTCCGTACCGATATGCGAATGGTGGTCGATACGGATACCGGCATCGAGGGTGAGCCAATGGCTGATGTCTTGCCGAAAATCGATATAACCGGCTATTTCGTGCTGTACCTTATCGACGATGTGTTCACGTTCTCCGTTTCGTTCACCTTCGACGTAACGGTTTTGTGCTTTGCCACCGAAGCGGTAGTAGTCAACTCCGGCAGTCAGGCGGTTGCCGGTAAAAAGCTGTGCGCTTTGATACCACGATATGCCCATCATGTCGTCGTGCGAGTCGAACCGGTATGGTTTGGGGTTATTCTTGTCATCGGGGTTGGCGGTATAACCGTCGTTGATCCAATGGTCTCCCCAGTTGTAGAAAAAGCTCACAGCTCCCGATGTGCGTTCGTAGCGGTTTTCTACGGCAACCGAGGTCATACCGCGGGTGATACTTTGGTCTGCGTCGATCATCGGGTCGGTTACCTCACCCGGTTGCGAAGCGTTGAAGTGGGTGACATTTACGTCGCCGCGGATATTCCAATAGGGAGAAAATTCATAACCCAGTTTGGCATATCCCCCGTATTGCTCGAATCCCATATTTCGGCGATGTCCGTCGGTTCGGTTGTACGAACCGCTTATCAGGCTGGTAAATCCGCCTTTTCGAATGCGGTTCGTGACTTCGCTCTGTAAAGTGTTGAACGAACCGTATCCTAAGTTGAGGTTGGTTTTTACTCCCTCTTCATGTAATTGGCGGGTAACGATGTTGATAACGCCCCCCATGGCGTTCGAGCCGTACAATACCGAGGCCGGTCCGCGCAAGACTTCCACTCGTTCGGCCATTAGCGATTGGTAAGCATCGGCGATAGGGTGTCCCATTAGTCCCATGTATTGGGGGTGTCCGTCGATGAGAACCATCAAGCGACCCGATCCGCTGCCTATTCCCCGTAACGACATGCCACCGGCCGCACCTCCCGATACACCGTAACCCATGATACCTCTGGCTGTGATGAATAGTCCGGGTACTTGTTGGGTAAGTATAGGGAGAATCGACGGTTGCATGCTCTGCTCGATTTGTTTACGGTCTATGACGGAAATCGTCATGGGCAGATGACGAATATCTGTCTCATTGCGAGTGCCGGTAACGACCACTTCATGGATTTGTATCGGGTCGATCAGTTTTCCATTTGAGGTTTTCGTTATATTTGGCAACGAGTCGGTTTGAGCCGATGCCGTTATTTCTCCTAATGCAAAAAATAAAAGTAAAAGTTTTGTCCTCATGCGTTTATATATTCTTCATCGTGTTCATGAAATCGTCTATCTCTGCGAGACAATCTTCCGGAGTTTCCAAATTTTTACAACGACTCTCCAACGGACACCAGCCGGTTCGGGTACGGTTGATAATGTATTCTGTCTCGATTTTGTATTCGGGTTCTATGCCGTGAGATTGAAATAAGGAGAGTGCCGGCCGACTGATGACACCGGCGAACACTTCTTTTACGCCTCCCAAGATCATCAAGGCCGCTGCGGCCTTTCCTATGACTTTGTCGGCAATGAATGATCCGTTGAGAAAATCCGGTTCTTCTTTCAATAATCGGTAAATATCTTTTACGCCTCGTTCGTGAAACAAGCGTATTTCGTGATTATTGCAAATAATGCAGGAACATTGTTCGGCAAAGAGCCGATTGATGATTTCTTGTTTTTTTTCGGTAGTCATTTTTATTACTGTGTTTAGAACCCGAACCGTTGAGCTGCCTGATGCATGGACTCTATGATTTTAACTCCGAACGGGCAACGGACTTCGCATGCGCCGCATTCGACACATTCCGAGGCATGGTGTGTGAGTGCCTTGTAATGTTCTCGCACGGTTTCGGGTATTTCTCCTTGTGCAACAGTTAAGTTATAAAATTTGTTCACGGCGGCAATATCTATTTTTGAAGTACAAGGTGAGCAATGACCGCAATACATGCAATGACCCTTCCACGAGAATTTCTCCAAGCCGGTCATTACGGCGGTATAGTCGCGTTCTTGTGGAGTGGCATGGCTCCAAGCGACTGCCTCGGCGATTTCTTCCCTACTTTTGCAGCCTACCATGACGGCTGCCACACCCGGACGCGTCAGTGCATATTCGATGGCCTGCACGGGTGTCATGGCCCGGCCGAAGGGGGAATTTTCTTTATTCAATAAGTCGCCTCCGCCATAAACTTTCATTACGTCGATACCCACGCCTTCCCTTTCGCACAAGGTATAGAATTGTTCCCGAACCGGGTCTATATTCTGCAAAGCGTTGGTATAACTTTCTTCTGCCCACAGCGTGTCGACATCTTCGTTGGGAGGTAGCAGGTCGTAACAGGGATTGATGGAAAATAAAACGACATCTATCAGCCCCGTTTTGACCGCCATGCTCGCCACGGTCGGATTGTGGCTGCTCATGCCGATGGCCCGTATCTTTCCCTCGGCTTTCAACCGTTGCGCGATTTCGATGATTTCGTGATCGAATACCGTGTGAAAATCTTTTTCGGCATCCACGTAATGTATCATACCGATGTCGAGATAATCGGTGCGCAGTTGTTTCAAAAGCGCTTCGAAAGAGGCTATGGTCTTTTGTGGGTTGCGGGTACGCAGGTATTGGTCGTTTTCCCATGTGGTACATAGGTGACCTTGTATGACGAAATTTTCTCGTCTTCCCTCTAAGGCAAATCCGATATGGCTCCTAAGGTCGGGATTCGAAGAATAGATATCCACGAAATTGATTCCGTTTTCTATGGCGAAATCGAAATCGGCCTTGACCTCTTCGGCGGTTTTGTGCATGAACCCTTCGCAACCAAGAGCGATGGTACTTACCCGGATTCCGGTTCTTCCTAATGTTCTATATTCCATAACGAGGCTTTAAAATTCTCTTCCTTGTTTCAGGTCTTCGACAAACTTGTCGATGCGTTGCATTTCTTCCGGGATATGAATGTTTTGCGGACAATGGTGCACGCATTGGTTGCACCCGATACAATGGTTGGCTTGGCGCAGTTTGGGAACACTTCGGTCATACCCGACAAGAAACGCCCGGCGGGCTTTGCTATAATTGGCATCTCGGGACGATGAAGGCATGTTTCCCTCGTTTATGCATTTATTGAAATGCAGCAGAATACCCGGAATATCCAGTCCGTAAGGACAAGGCATGCAATATTTGCAATCGTTGCACGGTATGGTCGGGTAACGCAATAATTGTTGTGCCGTCTCTTCCAGAAATTCTTTGTCGGCATCGCTCAGTGGATCGAGCGGACAAAACGTGCGCAGATTATCTTGCAGGTGTTCCATGTAAGTCATGCCGCTCAGTACGGTCAATACACCGGGAAAAGAGCCGGAAAAACGGAATGCCCATGATGCCACGCTCGATTCCGGTTTCCTCTGTTTCAGTTTGGCGGTTATGTGGTCGTGGACATTCGACAGGCGGCCGCCTAATAACGGTTCCATGATAATGGCGGGTATTCCCCGTTTCGATAATTCTCCATAGAGATATTCGGCGTTGGTGTTCCGTTCGTTTACTTCTTTGGCATGCTTCCAATCGACATAATTGAGTTGTATCTGTACGAAGTCCCATTTGAATTCATCGTGGCGGGAAAGAAGATAGTCGAATACCTTGATGTCTCCGTGGTAAGAAAATCCGAGGTTCCGTATTCGTCCGGCTTGTCGTTCGGCGAGGAGGAAATCGAGGACCCCGTTGTCGATGTAACGGGCGTTGAACTCCTGTAATCCGTTCCCCATGCCTACGCCATGCAGCAACAAATAGTCTATGTAGTTTACTTGTAGTTCTTTGAACGAATTGTGATACATGGCTATCGAAGCCTCCCGGCTCCAAGTCGAGGGTGCGAAATTCGATAGTTTCGTGGCGATGAAATATTTGTCTCTCGGATAGCGGCTGAGGGCGATTCCGGTAGCCCGCTCCGAGCGGCCTTTGCAATAGGCGGGAGATGTATCGAAATAATTTACTCCGTGGGCAATGGCGACATCGACCAGCTTATTGACAGTTTCTTGGTCTATATCGTCGCTGCTGTCTCTGGCGCTGTTGTTCGAGACGGTCGGCCAGCGCATGCATCCGTAACCCAGTAGAGATACTCGGTCTTGGGTCGATGGGTTTATCCGGTAGGTCATCTGGTCGGTGGGAATATCGGTTGTCGCCGTGTATGCCGATTCTTGTTTGTTTTTGCAGCCGGGAAGAAGGGTTGCCGATGTGACGGCAGCCGCACCACCCAATACTTTCAGGAAATCCCTTCTGTCTAAATTCTTGTTATGTTCGTTTTTCATTGCTTTTCGTTTTGGAGATTAGATGATACGATGGTGTTCGTGACCTTCTACATAGATTGCGCTGAACGGACGTGCCGGACACAGGTTTTCGCAAGTACCGCAACCGATACAGCGTTCCGTATTGATGACCGGGATCATTATGGTCTTGTCCTGTTCGCTGTTTTCGCGACCTCCTCTATGTCGGTGACGGCCGTGGAACGGAACCATTTGTATAGCTCCGACAGGACAATGTCGAGCACAATTCCCGCAATCTACTCCGTCGGTAAACGGTATACAATTTCTTTTCACCCACACGGCGTGGCCTATCTGTATGCTCGATTTTTCGGCAACGGTGATGGGGCGTATGGCCCCTGTCGGGCACACCTCCGAGCACTTGGTACATTCGGGACGGCAATATCCGCGTTCGTACGACATTTCGGGCTGCATGAAAGTCATCAGATTACCCGATGGCCGCAAGACTTGATTAGGACAAGCCGATATGCACAACTGGCATGCCGTACAATGCTGGGCTATGTTCGATGCGCTTAGCGAACCCGGTGGGGTAATGGGAGTGATTCGGTTGGGAATTTTTTTATCTTCGATGACCGCTAGACCTCCGTCTACTTTTTTCTCCTGAGCTTTCAATAAGGCAGTACCGGCCAACAATCCGGCGAACGAGAGGAACTCTCGTCTGGGATTTTCCTTTTTGTCTTCATGTGCTGGTTTGACAGATGCCGAAGTAGTCTTTTTTCGGGGAATGTATCGTATCGCTCCCTGTCTGCACTTTTCGATGCAATCCATGCAAGCCACGCAACGGCTGTAATCGATGAGGTGGTTTTTGGCATCGATGCACGAGGCTTTGCAGTTGCGGGCACACGATTGGCAACCGTTACATTTTGTCGTGTCGATAACGGGGCGGAAAAGAGAGAATCGGGACAATAGCCCCAGAACCGTACCCACCGGGCAAATCGTGTTGCAATAGGCGCGTCCGTTTTTCCATGCTAATATAAGTAACGAGACGAATGTGACGAGGGCAATGATAAAAGTGGGTATGCTTTTCAGCCACACGTCGGTGGAATAGAACGCGTAACTGTCGATATGCTCGGCAAAGTAAGCGAGTAAATTGTTTCCCCATTGATAGAGCGGAGCGAACAGATTGAATGCGATTCGTCCGTATGCGCTGTATGGAGCGATGAGGGCCGCAATAGCCGTGAATCCGGCAAGCAGGGCGACGATGAACAAGGCCAACATGCTGTAACGCAGCCATGAGATAGCCGGTGAATAACGGAATCGGTTCTTTTTCCGTTTACCCGATATCCACGAAACGATATCTTGGAATACACCGAGCGGACAGATTACCGAGCAGTAGACACGTCCGAACAATAAAGTGAGGATAACGAGGAATGCGACGACTCCTACGTTCAAAGCTAATACGGCCGGGAGGAACTGTATTTTAGCGAGCCACCCGAACCACAGATGCAGAGTCCCCGTGAAATCGAGGAATAATAAGGTGATTAGCGTGAAACAGATAGTCGCTGCGACTATCCTGATTTTTCTTAACATAAAGGTTTGTTTTTAGCTGTTAAATGACATATTTCGATAAATCTGTTGGGCATAGTACAGAAAATCGCTACGAAAATACACAAAGATTTTTTAATCTTTTTTGCTCATAATCAATAAAAAAGAGTTTGTTATATTCTTTTTTCCCTTCTCGATTTTCCATTTGCAATGGAAGAAATAAGACGATATGATTCGAAAAGTAACAGCCTATGGTGTAAATGTCGATTTTATAGGCATTCTTTTTTCCGAGCTTAGATCACCTTCATTTCAGAATACAAAGATAAATGGGAATATTAGTGATATATGTAGATAAATTACGGATAGTTGTACCAATTTTACAGATACATAGCAGCACCTTTCCCTTTGCGAACATACTCCTTTATTGCTAATGCAGAGTCCCCCGTAATACTACGGGACATAGCAAGGAGAGAAGGGATAATACTTTCGATAACGGGAACAGAGTGATGCATATCCCTCTCCCCCTGTGTTTCCGTTAGGGAATATAGGGGGAGTGCCCGTAGGGCGAGGGGGGGTGAAATAGAAAAATGTAGCCCACTCCTTCTGCTCATCGCAAATGAGATAGAGAGTTCCTTTTAACACCTCCCCTCTGCTCACGTTTAGCGCGATAGGGAGTGCCACGTGGTGGGAAAATATAGGGGGGATAAGTGTTTGAGTTTGGGTTACAGGCTGCTGGCGAATATCCCGACAGTAGCTATCGATTCCAATTCCAACAAATACTTTTTGGCTGTGAGCCCGCCTCCGTAACCGGTGAGAGACCGGTCGCTACCGATCACTCTATGGCAGGGAACGAAAATGGAGATGGCGTTTGCTCCGTTGGCATTCGCTACGGTGCGAACGGCGTTCGGTATGTCCAGTCGTTTGGCCATTTCACCATAAGAAAGAGTTTGTCCATAAGGGATTTCCAATAATTTGTGCCATACTTTTTTCTGGAAATCTGTACCGGTAAATAGTATGGGAATATCGAACGTTGTCCGCTCTCTTTTGAAATACTCGTCTAATTGTCGGGCGGCTTCTTGAATGATATCCGATTTCCCTTCTTTATAGTCCGCATTCAACAGGTTTTGTAATCTTTTGTCCACTCTGCCCTGATGTTTTTCTATCACCCAGTTGCAAAGGCAAAGTCGGTCTTCGTATGAACCGAGTATTAAATCCCCGCAAGGAGAGGGATAGTGTTGTGTTAGAATCACATGTTTTGTATTCATGATCGTTTCTTTTTAGAAGCTGTTTAAAATTTATTCCGAGACAGATTGAGACCTATGTTGAAGCAGATTGGAGTCCGAGATATGCAGTCAATAGCGGGCCATTGACAAAAATCAAGGGATTCTAGATGCGAGACTGGGGCTCAATATGGCCGGAACATACCCGCTTGCAATGATAATATGATTTCTCAATAAATTTAAAACAGCTTCTTAGTCGTTGCGTAATCTTTCATTCCTTCGATGGCTCCACCGGCTACCGCCCACAGGTATAGGCTGGCCACACTGCTGTAAGGCGAATAACGTCGGCGATATTTTTCAAACAGTTTACGGGTTATGTCGCGATGGTGATATACCATTCGCAGCCCTCTTTGAATGGCGAGGTCGCTATAACTTAGAATATCTGGACGTTGCATGGAAAATAACATGAGCATTTCGGCACTCCATATGCCTATCCCGTCGAGTTTTGACAAGCATTCGATGACCTCTTCGTCGGTCTTGTCGTAAAGCCCGTGAATGTCGAACTCTCCGTTCAATATCTTTGTGGTTGCGCGTTTAATGTAGGTCACTTTTTTGAATGAGATGCCAAAGCGTTGCAATTCTTCATCGGTCAGGCTTATGACTCTTTGGGGTGTAATTTCTCCTAATGAAGATTGTATTCGCTGCCAAATGGTCTCATGAGCCTTTGTTGAAATTTGCTGCCCTACGATGGAATGTACCAATGCTGCAAAAAGGTTCGGAATGACTCTCCTTTTTACCCAGCCTACCTTGTCTATGATTTCAGACAGGCGTTTGTCCCTCTGTTTCAAGTAAGTGAGTTCTTTTTCTCCGTATTGAAAATATTCTGTCATATCTGTTATTTTGTTGTCAAATAACGGTTGGAGTCTTCGGGGGCCTCTTGGCGGTCGTCTTTTGTATATTGGCGAATGACTTCGGCTACGGAAATTTTGTATTTTTCGAATAGCAAGTCGTGCCCTTTCTTTTGGCAGTTACGATGGTTCATCTTATTACGCCAATTGGAGGCTGCTTCTTCGTTTTCCCAAAAAGAGAGGCTGAGTAGTTTCCCCTCTTCGTTCAGACTTAGAAATCGTTCTACGCTGATGAATCCGGGCATATTTGTCAATTCGGATTTTAACATAGCTCCGAGTTGCAAGTAGGTTTCCTTATATTCTTTTTTAGGTGTTACTTCGAACAATACAGCGACTTTCGAAGAGGTTGTTAGGGGCGCATTTTCTTTTGCTTTCATCTTATTATCGATTTGAGGGTTTTATGTTAGGTAAAAATCCGGCGATGATACCCAATAGAGGCAGCAGTGTACTGACTTTGAAAATAAATTCTATACTCGTTTCATCGGCAAGCCAGCCGAAGAATGCGGAACCGATTCCTCCGAGGCCGAACATAAGTCCGAAGAAAATACCCGAGATCATTCCTACTTTATCCGGCTTTAAATCGGTAGCATAAACCAGTATGGCAGAAAAGGCCGATGCGATGATGAAACCGATGATAACGGCTATGACGAACGTCCAAAACAGATTGAGGTATGGCAGTACGAGTGTGAAGGGGGCTGCACCGAGGATAGAAAAGAGAATGACGTATTTTCGTCCGTACCGGTCGCCGAGGAACCCTCCGAGCAAAGTCCCTATGGCCAGTGCCGCGAGAAAAGCGAATAGGCAAAGTTGCGATTGTTGTACCGTGATGCCGAATTTTTCGATTAAAAAGAAAGTGAAATAACTCGTCATGCATGAGATAAAAAAGTATTTCGAGAATAGCATGATTACCAGAATAATCAGAGCATTGCGGATTGCTTTCTTACTCAAATTACAACTTGTCGTTTGTTGAGCTCGATGCGACATTCCGGTTTGGGAAAGCGTCAGCTTGTACCAATATCCTACCCGTACCAGTATGGCAGAGGCGAGCAATGCTGCGATTGAAAACCACCCGACGGCATGTTGACCGTAAGGAATAATAATCAATGCGGCGAGTAGTGGCCCGATGGCGCTTCCTCCGTTTCCGCCGACTTGAAAAATAGACTGGGCCAGACTTTTCCTGCCCCCCGATGCTATTTGCGCCACTCGGGATGCTTCGGGGTGGAATACCGAAGAACCGCAACCGATAATCGCGACAGCGAGGAGAATCAAGAAAAAGTTCGAGGCGAAAGCGAGCAGCAATAACCCCGTTAGGGTAAAACACATGCCAGCGGACAACGAATAGGGCTGCGGTCGGCGATCGGCATATTGTCCTACAAAAGGTTGGAAAACGGAAGAGGTAAGTTGGAATACCAGTGTGATGATGCCTATTTGTGCGAATGTAAACCCGAAATTATCTTTCAAGACAGGATACATGGCAGGGATAACCGATTGGATCATATCGTTCAATAGGTGGCAAAAACCCATGGCGAACAATATCGTATAGGCTGTACCTTTTTGGACATGGGGATGCCCTTTGAGTTTAATTAAAATGCTCTTCATCGGATTCCTTTTCTATGTTTACGTCCTTCCATAATAGTTTGGCCGCTCGCATGGCCGACTCTATATTCCCTGTTTCGATGTGGTGCAACAGCCTTTCATGCAGCGGTTGCGATTTCATAAGATAAGTGGTGTCCTCATAAATGTAGTCGTATCCGGAGGTAAGGTGAACCGTCATGCTGTGGTAAAGCTCGGACAATATCTCGTTATGCGTAGCTCGGGCTATCGAGTTATGAAAATTTATGTCGGCGGCGATACACCGTCCGACGTCGCCCGATTTTGCGGCTTCTCCTCTTTCTTGGATATATCGTTTCATATTTTCCAGATCGATCTTTGTTCTCCTTTGTGCGGCCAGTCGGGCAATGGGAGCCTCGATGATGTCCCGTACCTCCCGCAGTTCCTGTATGTCTGCTCGTTTCAATCGTTGGTGGAATGGTTCATTGGTTTCTGTAACGCTTTCCACGAAAGTACCCCGTCCCTGTTGTACACTCAGGTATCCCATGTTTACAAGCATTTTGATGGCTTCTCGTACAGTGGAGCGCCCTACGCCGAACAGCTTCATTAGCTCCGGTTCGGTAGGTAGCTTTTCTCCTTTGGTCAATTTCCCGTCGTTTATTTGTTCCCTGATTAGGGAGGAGACTTCCTCTGCGAGCGATTTCTTTTGAATGGTTGTATTTATATCCATAATAAGTCTTATGATAATATCATCTGATGAATTTTTGCGTTGGCAAACATACTTATTTTTTAGAAAACAAGAAAATAAAAAGTAAAATTTAACTCGGTTTTTCGATGTGTCGGTTCTCAAACTACTCCTTTTTGCGAGGGAAAAAATAACATTGATAACTCCTTATCTGCCGTTTCCCGTAGCATCATGGGGTTGGGTAGAATAGATATGGAAGGGGTCGCAGGGGGGAGGTATTGAGGTCTTTAAAGTCAAAAGAAATATCATATACGTGTCGTTAGCGGTGGTATGGTTTGGGAAAGAGACTGTTTATCCTATACACTATTCGGCTGGATTTGCCGTTTAATATATGTATAATAGCAAAACGAGTATCATGGAAAAACGACAGGAAGAGAGTTTGGTATGGCTCGATTGGGCCAAAGAATTACAGTTTATCGCACAAGCGGGTTTGACCTATTCAAAAGATCCGTTCGATTTGGAGCGGTTTCAACGAATACGCGAAATTTCGGCGGAGATAGTGAGTCGGCAGACCGGATTGTCTTTTGAACGAGTGACGGATCTTTTTTGTGGTGAGACCGGATTCCAGACTCCCAAACTCGATACGAGGGCTGCTATTTTTCAAGACGGAAAAATCCTGTTGGTCGAGGAGAGGGACGGTACGTGGTCGTTACCCGGAGGGTGGGTCGATGTGAACCAAACCGTCAAATCCAATACCGAGAAAGAGGTGCTCGAAGAAGCCGGGCTCGAAGTCGAGGCTGTCCGTCTGCTTGCTTTGCAAGATCGTAATCTCCATAACCGTCCGCCCTATGCCTATAACGTATGTAAAGCCTTTGTCTTGTGCGAAATCAAAGGCGGCTCGTTCCGTCCCAATATAGAAACACAGGGTAGTGCCTATTTCGCTTTGGACGAACTGCCGCCACTCTCTGAGGACAAAGTTACTCGCGAGCAAATCGTCCTCTGCTTCGAAGCCGTGCAAACTGACGATTGGGTAGTTCCTTTTGACTGATTTGAATAACGATTGGAATCCGTTTCCCGAGACTTCGTTTTTAGATGTCTTTCCCTTTTCCCGCTTTTTATCGGATAGGCCTCGGAGAGAATTAAGATTGGATCGTTTTCTTCAAATCTTATTTCTTTGTAATGTATTATAAAGCGTCGATAATACGAATCGCATTCAACGCATTTGGAAATCCTATGTAGGGAAGGCATTGTATCATCGCTGCGATTTGGGTGGCTTTGTCGTTTCCAGCCTTGATATTGCCCTTGCTGTGCGAATGTATTTGAGATTCGGCTCCGATAGCTGCTAATACACAAAGAGAAAGTAGCTCCCTTGTTTTGATGTCGAGTCCAGAACGGGTATAGAAATCGCCGAAACCTACTTCGGTGAGAAACCGAGGGAGACTTTCATTCATTTCGTCGGGTAAGTTACTAAATGTTCGGGCTATTTCGTCGCCGTATAGAGGGTATTGTATCTCTTTCCCTTTTTCGTATCGGTTGTCTTCATTCACCGTTCCTTGTGCTTCCAAAGGTAAAGGTATTCCTTTTTCTTGAAAGACTTCATTAATTGTCGAAATGGCATTCAATGTTTTGGGGAATCCGATAAATGGGGCGCATTGATAGATGGCTTCGCGCAATTCTATCGGAGATACTCCTACGTTGAGTGCCGCTGCTGCATGAGATTTCAACTGGGGGAGTGTTTGCATGGAGGCTAAGGTGACACACGTAATCATCTCGCGGGTTTTGTGGTCGAGAGAACCGGTTTCGAATACTTCGCCGAAAATGAATTTTTGAAGTATATCCATCAACTCGGGGTCACTTCCTTTTCCTGTGAGAGCTTCACCACCGAACAATCGGGTATAATTTTGTTTACATGTTTCTATTCTGTCCATCGTCGTATCTTTTTTATCGTTTTCAGCTTCGACACCAAATGCTAAGCTTAAAGATATTCCTATTATCAGAACTATTTTTTGTTTCATAACATAATCATTTAATTAAGGCGTTTTAGTGTTTGCAGCCATTTAACTACATCTTGACGATTGTCGTTTACATAACTGTCTCTGATTGCCAAACCTTCTGAGAAAGATGCATCGGGGCATAATTTCTTCATGTCGGAAATAGAATGCCCGAATCGGCCTCCTCCATGGGTCATGAAAGGAACGATGGTTTTTCCCGAGAAATCGTGTCTTTCCAAGAATGTAGCCATCGGTGGCGCTATGGTGCTCCACCAGTTGGGCGAGCCGACGAATATTATGTCGTATTTATCGAAATCTTGTACATCGTTTTTCAGTGCAGGGCGATGGTTGGTATTTATCTCTTTTTTAGCTTGATCCACGACTGAATGGTAGTCGGTGGGATAGGCTTCTTGGGGTTGTATTTCGAACAAGTCGGCTCCGGTCGATCGTGTAATTTGTTCTGCAACGGTACGGGTATTACCGCTGTGTGAGAAATAGACGACAAGTATTTTCTCATCGATCTCCTTTTTCTGAGCGGGAGTGGATAGGCATGTGAGCAACATCATGATTAATATTATTTTGTTCGTCATAATTATTTGATTGTTTATTAAGAAGCTGTTTTAAATTTATAGAGAAATAATATTATCATTGCAGGCAGGTATGTTCCGGCCATATTGAGCCCCTGTCTCGCATCTTGAATCCCTTGATTTTTTTCAATAGCCCGCTATTGACTGCATATCTCGAACTCCAATCTGCTTCAATATAGGCTCAATCTGTCTCGGAATAAATTTAAAACAGCTTCTAAATTTTTTCCCCGATTTCATAGGCTTCTTTCAAAATGGGTTTTCCTTCTATCTCTCCGATTTTCCATACCCCGGTTCCATAGATAATCCCTTTTTCACGAGCTCCTTCGAGACAGTCGAGAAATCCTCGGAATCCGTCAATCGTGCGTTCCATAGCCGGGATACTCGGTTCGGCGGCCGTTACGATAAAATAAAAATTTTTGTTTGTGATTTCTGTGTAACGGGCGCAACAACGGTCGATGAGGGTTTTCATCTGTGCACTCATCGTATAGAAATAGACGGGCGTTGCCATGACTATGACATCGGCGGCAATCATTTTTTCGATCACTTCGGCGGCATCGTCTTTTTGCGGACAAGGTTTGCCGTACATGCTACATATACCGCAACCTGTGCAGTAGTTTATGTGTTTGTCTTTTAGAAATATTTTTTCGACCGTGTGCCCGGCATCTTTACAGCCTTGTAGGAAAGCATCGCATAGGCGGTCGGAGTTGCCGCCTCGCCGCGGGCTTGAAGAAAGTATCAATACATTTTTGTTCATGTTTCTTTACCATTAGATTCGTGAGACAAAATTAGAAGGGAAATCGTAAGTGCTTTGTATATAGATTACAGATAGATATACCATTTTTACGGATTCGGGAGTTGAGGTATGAAACCTATTTGGAAAAGTATTAACTTTGTTTTCGTAAAACAGAGAATGACTGCGTTTCGTATGACTAAATATTTTTGAGAGTGTATTCTTTTTTTGTGGAATTTTGAAAGACAAACGATTATGGACGAGATTTTGAAACTTGACAATATATTCCAATATAACGATATGATGGGACAGGAAACTTTGCACCCGTTAGTCAGCGTTGTCGATTTTTCGAAATGCAAGCCTATGTTGCATTCTCTTCAACGGTTTGGTTTTTATGCTGTTTTTTTGAAAGATGTGAAATGTGGGGATATTCGTTATGGTCGGAATTATTATGATTATCAAGAAGGAACGCTTGTTTTTCTGGCTCCGGGACAAGTTGTAGGGATTGTCAATAATGGAGAATATTTCCAGCCTAAGGGCTGGGCTCTTTTGTTCCACCCTGATTTGATACGGGGTACTTCGCTTGTACGCGAGATGAAGAATTATACTTTCTTTTCTTATGAATCGAATGAGGCGCTTCATTTGTCGGAACAGGAACGAAAAGTAATTCTCGATTGTTTTCATAATATAGAGTCGGAATTGCAACATGCTATCGATAAGCATAGCAAGACATTGATTGTAAATAATATAGAATTGTTCTTGAATTATTGCGTTCGGTTTTATGACCGGCAATTTATTACTCGCAGCCATGTGAATAAAGATATTTTGACTCGCTTCGAGAATTTGTTGAACGATTATTTTCAATCGGAGAAACCTCAAATCATAGGGCTTCCATCGGTTCAATATTGTGCCGATTCCTTGCATTTGTCGCCTAATTATTTTGGTGACTTGATTAAAAAAGAGACCGGAAATTCTGCACAGGAGTATATACAAGCTAAGTTGATCGGAGTAGCGAAAGACCGTATTTTCGATACCAGTCTTTCGGTCAGTGAAATTGCTTATAGCTTGGGGTTCAAGTATCCACAACATTTCAGTCGTTTATTCAAGCAGAAAGTGGGTGTTACCCCTAATGAGTATCGCATGCGGAATTGATTTCCGGGATACTTTTTTATTGGAATTCGGTCGGAGGTTTTGAAATATTGATTTTGAGAATGGTTCGAAACAATTTGGACCTGTTTCTGAGCGAGGTTTTATTTACGTTTCTTTTTCCTTTTTCCTTTGGGATTGCCGGGCGTTGTTGCCTTTATCATTTTAGGTAATTGATTTTTTACCGGTCGGACGAGGGGGATTTGATGGGGCGATGTTTCTTTGACAATTGTCAGAGGATTGACTATTGTTAGATTACAAGGGTCTTGTTTTGGGTCGTTGTCAGGTATGGAATCTATGTTTTCGTTATCGCTGCGTGCCGATTGCTGTGTTGCCGAAGAGGCTTGTGTCGTATCGTTATGTTTCTTTTTGGAATCATATTTACGGGCGTAACGTTCGAGCGTGTTGATACAGCTCATCAGGGCTTTTACCTCTTGGGGTTGCAAAAGGGGATCGAGTTCGAGGAGTTGTGTGTAATATTGTAACAACACTTGATTACGCAGCAGTTCTATTTGCATTCGACTTGCCGATAGTTCTTGTTCAAATTGTTTTTCGAGATTTTCCATACCTTTGTTTTTGGTACAAAAGTATGTGACGGTATGTACGATTTTATGGCATGATTGAACAAAGTTTGAAAAGATCTCTTGTTTGTCAATTCTTTTCAACAGAGAGAAGAATGTATCAGGGGGTACTTGATATAGGTGGAATTGATGGGACTTAACCCCTCCGTCCTGCGGACACCTCCCCTATATTTTGCTGAACAAAACACAGGGGAGGAGGTTAAAAAAGCACGCCGATAGTGTCATACTAATCTTTCGCTGTTCTAAGAGTTAGACAAGGAGTATTGCGGCTCTCTTTTGTCGTGTGATTTTTGCCGGTAAGATAAAAAGTATTCAATCTTCTCCCCTGTGTCGCAAAGCAATATTTGATTGTATATATTAACCCCCTCGCCCTACGGGCACTCCCCCTATATTTTGCTGCGCAAAACACAGGGGGAGAGGTTGAGACGTATTCCCTTTTCGTTTCTGTTCCGATTTTATATGCGAAGCCCCGCAATGCTGCGGGACACGGCAGGGGAGGAGGACAAACACGAACAATCCCCGTTAATTATCGACAGAGCCGTTTTGGCGGGGTGGACATTTTTGGTGTTTAAAATAAAAAAGGCTGTTAATCGTAAGATTAACAGCCTTATGCAGTACCCGAAGGGGGTGTAACACCGTGAAAAAATGATATTAAAATCTGAATATAAGTGCAAGAAAATCAGATATGAAAATAATTTTGTATTATCTTATGTATTCAAATTTAAGATTATATTTTCATGTTTTTGGCTACCCTTTGGCTACCCAGAATAAAAAAATTCCTATATTTGTAAACAAAGGAATTTAAAAGAAATGGCTACTAAAAAAAAGTTGAGGAGCGATAATACATATATTATTAGTCAAGATACGACAGATAACCCCAAACTTGGGGCTAAGGTATTATCGGACGGTAGAGAAAGTTTGTTTCTCGATTATTATTTGGGGTATCAAAGAATATATAACGAAAAACTTGGCAGAGAAGTTACGAGGAAAGACCGGAAAAGGGAGCATTTGTCTTTGTACCTCTGGCAAGCACCGAGGACACCGATAGAGAGGCAACAGAATAAAGATACGTTGGAATTGGCAAAAAAGATAAGGTTTGAGAAGGGGCAGGAACTGTTAGAAATGACAGAAGGATATAGACTTAAAAGCAATAGAAAAGTAAATTTTTTAGACTATTTCCAGACATATATAGATAATTACACTAAGAAAGATATTAGAATGGTCCGGATTGCATTTGGGCGGTTTGTCGATTTTCTTAATGAGACACCGGAATATAACAAGTATAAGGATATGATTAGGCCAGATCAGATTACTAAGGATATGATTCTATCCTTTTCAGAGTATTTGCAAAGCAGGAGTGTCGGGGAGGGGGCGAGAAGCCTATATGCACGTTTTAAGAAAGTGATAAAACATGCAGTCGAGCATGGTGTAATGCGGATAAATCCGTGTTCCGGGATTTCTATAAAAGTAGATGACAGCCAACTAAGGAAAGAAATACTATCACAGGAGGAGATGCAACTTTTGATAAGCACAAAACGGGAAAATGAGAATCCCAATATAAGAAGGGCATTTATTTTTTGTCTCTACTGCGGTTTGCGATTTTGTGATGTTAAAGAGCTTACATTTGCCGATGTGGACTATTCTAATAAGCTGTTGAGGTTTGAGCAGAATAAGACAAAAGGACATAGTACTAAAAGCGGAGTTGTTATACCTCTTAACGATAGTTTGTTAAAGTTGATAGGTATGCCGGCAAACACCAATAGCAAGGACGATTTGATATTTCCTTTGCCGAGTTATGAAATGTGCTTAAAATCATTAAAACGTTGGGTAAAAAGAGCCGGTATCAATAAAAATATTAGTTGGCACTGTGCACGACATAGTTTTGCTGTCAATATCCTTAATAACGGAGCTAATATAAAGACGGTATCGAGCCTTCTGGGGCATAGTAGCCTACAAATGACAGAAAAGTATATGCACGCCATAGACAAGCTAAAACAAGACGCTATAAACAGCTTGCCGGAACTTGATATTTAATAAACTTATTTATACAGAACGATATGGAAAACAGGGAGTCAGAAGTTGATATGCGGCAGCTTTGCAAAGAGTATTATTCAAAGATTCTATTATTAGAAAAAAAAGGTTTTACACGTTGTTATTATAGGTTAGATGAAAATATAGTCTTTGTTAGAAGATTGTCTAAAATTGGATCAAAATTCTCGGATTTTGAAAATATAATCTTGGGGCAAATTCGCATTGAATATCAATTTGAACAGATAGAAAACAGCCCAATAGATTTAAAAACAAAGGCGGAAATTTTGTTTGCTATGAGTACAAAATCAAAGATGTATATAGAAAAGTATATAGATTATACGGGTTATGCATATATGAAATTTGGAATGCATGATCCTGTTAATGACTTGTATCATTATTTACAGGATATAAATACGAAAATTTATAAATGTTTGCGGAAAACAATGTGCCAAATAAGCATAATAAATGAGTATAGCAATTCAACTAAAATAACGGTTGATAAGGATAAGGATATTATGCTTATTGAGAACGAAGAATTAAAGGATATAATTGACATCGCATTTGATAAGGGGCTTATTGACAAAAATAACAATTGGTTAGCCACAAAACAATTACAAGATTACTTTTGCCAAGAGGTATCATCAAAATTGAATCTTTCAAAAAAATATTCAAACGGGAGTCCGACTACAAATTGGAACTTTTTTAAATTAAAATTTGGGTGGAAAAATTTAGGGAATGCAAGAAAAAGCTGGTTACAAATCAAGGGAATGGATGCACATGGTAGAGATGGAGATAATAATTTTTTACCACAAGGACATGATGTGGTAGATGATATTTTCAATGAATTGTGTTATACTTCCACAGAATAAACGTTAAAAATACTCTTATATACTGGTAGTAATAAGTAAGTTTTCTGTTTTTTTTGTGTGATTTTGGTTCAAAATGACTAAACACACCGGTGTGTTACCGGTGTGTTTTTTTATTTCTTATACCCTATATCTTTGCCTGTGTATTCATTGAATAGTGAGTGTAAGCCTATTTTGATGAATACGATTGGCAAAGACGGGATAGTCTTACACCTATACCCTGAAAGCCTTAATTCTCAAATCAAAAAAATATGAAAGAGAATACAAAGGAGGTTGCCGATTATATTGCGGCAAACATTATCAGTACTACAAAAACAGTATTGACAAGTGAAGAAGCAGCCCGGTACATGGGTATATCGATGAGTTATTTGTATAAGTTGACAATGGGGCGTAAAGTTCCTCACTACAAAAGCCCAACCGGTAAAATGTGTTATTTTAATAGATCCGAGCTTGAAGAGTGGATGCAGAGTAACCGGGTATCTACCGACGATGAGGTCGGGCAAAAAGCGCAAGAATATTGCATGAAAGGGGGTGTAAAATGATAACCCCCAATATTATCTATTATGCCCGTTTGTCGTTGGAGAGAAACGGCAGTAAAACACCTAAGTATGTGATTACGGCGACCGCCGGCAACTATGCGCCAATGGAGAAATTAAAAGGCCGTGACGGTCGTGTATCTATGTTCCTCGTGCCTAAGACGAGCTACAAATCAAGTGCGCCACAGATGAGGCTACAAGCCAAAGACAGCCTAAATTTTACAGGATTGAAGGATTATTTTATGGACGGTAAAATGAGCGGTTATGCGTATGGCTATGCCCCGACGGTGCGAACATACACTGTAAAAGGGAAAGAAAAGCCTAACCCGCTATATGGGCATGAAAACGACGGCTTTCTGTTCATAATCCACCAAGATGAGACCGCCACATCGGAAGCCGAGAAAATCATACCGTCGGAAATAGAGCTTATAGTGTTGGAGGGTGCAAAAGTGCTCATACCCTCGTATTGCAAGCAGTTATGTATGGGTGGTTTTAATGAGATTCTTAGTTATTTAAGGAAACAATCAAATGTATTATAATTATACAAGGCGATGAAAAGAAATGCAAAAACAATAGAAGAAACGAGCAAATACAAAATAGTTGTCGAGAACAGATTTGATAACATACCGCTCACCTTTAAGATATGGAAAAATAAGAATCTGAAAGAGCTGAAAATAGACGACGGATTTGCGAGGGCTGTCGGGTTTAACTCACTGGAAGATATGAAGGATAAGGTGGGTGAGAGCATTATAAAATCTATTGGATATTTCCCTGAATGGACGATTTTAGAGGAAGCGGATCCACTTAATAACATAGGATTGAATTAGAGCAACAAACCGGACAAATCGGACACTTAAAAAAAGGATATTATGAATAATAATTCAGACAAGGAAAACCCGAAACGAGATGCTTTTTCGTTCTTTTGGAGTTTCAAGGATGCTATAATGGGACTTGAAGATGAAAATGAAAAACTCGCCATTTATGAGGCTTTGACCGATTACGCCTTTCTAGGTATTGAGCCTACCGATTTAACCCCGATATGTAAAATTATTTGGAAGTTGGTAAAACCAAATATCGACTCATCGATTAAACGTTATGATGCCTGTGTAAATAACGGCAAAAAGGGAGCGGAATATGGTTCTTTGGGGGGTAGGCCAAAGAAGAAAAAAGAAACCCCAGAGGAAACCCCAAAGGAAACCCCAGAGGAAACCCCAAAGGAAACCCCTAAGAAACCCCTTAATAAGAATAAGGATAAGAATAAGGATAAGAATAAGGATAAGAATAAGGATTTAAAAGAAAATCTATGTATAGACATAGATGAAAGAAAAAATTTTCTTTCAACCACCGTCTCGGAAGATTTTTTGAAATTCAATAACTGGTTAAAGGAAAATTGCCCCTTTGTTTTGAAGGTGGCAACTCAAATGACGGAGAAACAGTATAACCAAATTTTGGGACAATACAGTAAAAAAGACCTTTGCGAGGTGCTTCAAAACCTAAACAACTGGAAAGATTTTCCCAAAAAGAGAACATCGGTATATATCAGTGTTATCGACGAACTGAAAAAGAAAGGAGGAAATAATGGGACTGCACGAGGATTCAAGAATGCTGTATGATACCGAATGCGAGAAGTTGGTATTGGGTACTATCCTGTCAAAGCCCGGAGAGCTTGAAGAAGTCCGGGAAATATTAACGGCGGATTGTTTTTATAATAGCCGCCATAGGGATATTTACAAAGCTATTTTGTCGGTATGCGACAGAGGCGAAGAAGTAAGCATGATTTCCGTATTGCCGGAGCTTCAAAAATCCGGATCGGAAATAAGCCCTTTTGAGTTGTCGGAAATATCCGGCCATATATCCGTGGATAACCTGTACCAATACGCAGCACGTTTATACGACCTTTCCCGGCGTAGAATGTTCTGGAAAATCGGGCAGT
Source organism: Barnesiella sp. B2-R-119 (assembly GCF_023656675.1). Taxonomy (NCBI): domain Bacteria; kingdom Pseudomonadati; phylum Bacteroidota; class Bacteroidia; order Bacteroidales; family Barnesiellaceae; genus Barnesiella; species Barnesiella sp. B2-R-119. Next base: position 74,000 of record NZ_JAMOKL010000008.1, on the reverse strand, counting down.
ACCTCATCAAGGCCGGGACGGAGGAAAGCGAGGATATAGCCGACGTACTGAATCATGCAAAAAACAAATTGGATTCTGTTTTTGAAGATTCAACCGTGGAAATATACAAAGTCCGAGATACCATAAGACAGCTTTACGAGCAAATTAACAAGAACAGCAGCAACAACCACGGGATAACGGGAGATAAGACGGGGTTCTATCAGCTCGACGATAAAGGAGGGCTTCAAGGTTCCGACCTCATCATAATAGCGGGCGAGACCTCGCAAGGTAAAACCTCTCTTGCAACCTCGATAGCCTTACATGCTTCTGTTTCGGGTGGTAGAGTCGCTTTTTATTCCCTTGAAATGACAAAGTTGCAACTAACCGCCCGCCTCGCAGCAATGGAAAGCGGAGTTCCCTCGACCCAGATATTATACAGGAAGTTGGCAAGCGACCAAATAACCGATGTCGATCGAGGGGTATCTAAATTCATGAACGCAGAATTATATTTTGACGACAGAAGCAACAGCAACATAGACGCCATAATCAACTCTATACGGTCGATGAGGCGTAAATACAACATTACCGGAGCCGTAATAGATTATATCCAGATTCTTAACGTCAACATGAAAGGAGCCAACAAGGAGCAGCAAATGGGCGATGTGTCAAGAAGGCTTAAAAATCTGGCAAAGGATTTAGGGATTTGGATAATAGCCTTATCGCAGTTGAGCCGGGACAGGGCAAACCCTATACCGACAATACACCGTTTGAGAGATAGCGGGCAAATAGCAGAGGCGGCGGATTCCGTTATACTTGTTTACCGGCCGGAGCTAAACGAAACGACCAAAAAGATATACCCGGAACCTTTTTCCGATATAGACCCCAAAGGCACGGCGATGATAGACGTTTGCAAGGGTAGGAACACGGGAATAATCAAATTTATAGTCGGTTTTGACAGTCAAACCACAAAATTTTATCCTTTGTCGGAAATGCCGATGTTGGCAGACGGCAAAGAGGATAATATGCCGTGGTAATTAGATGAAGCGAAATAAGGCGATTTAAGAGCGTTTCTTTCCTGTTTGGTATAATTTATCGTTTTCAAGGAGAAACCTCCGCAAATCTAAAAAGAATAGGCAATAAGACGCATTTGTGATACAATTAAACATTCAAGCTATGGAAGTAATAAAAGAAGATTGCAATTACCGGATTGTCGTTAAGCGTTTGTGCGGCTATCCGATAACGTTCCGTCATTGGAAACGGGGCGATGTGGTTGAAATTAAGGTTGACGACAATTTTGCCAAAGCAAACGGTTATCAATCCGCTACACATTTCCTTGAAAATATACAATGTTTCAAGGAATATTTAACCCGAATAGGCCGAGTCCCGGAATGGGTTATAATAAGCCCGAAAGGGGAATTTTATTTTAGAGACATAAGCATGTTAAATTAACTAACCAAAAAAATAAAAAAATGAGAGAAAAAGAAATTCTTATCGGAGTAAAAATCCAAGTGAACAACGAGAAGGCAATACGGAAGATTGTCGAGAGTCAGAAACAAATCGACGAGCTCAAAAAAAAGCAGACGGAATTAACCGAGGCTTTCAAGGAGGGAGCGATTAGCGAGGAGGAATATAGAAAGGGAATGGAGGAATACCGTACCCAAATCGAGCAAAGCGCATTCAAAGTGCGAGCCCTACGGAAAGAGATACAAAACAACCTCCGAATCGAGGAAGAACAAAAAGGGTCGTTGAAACAACTGCGTGCGGCACTCTCGAACCTTACGGCCGAGTACGACCGATTGAGCCAAGCCGAGCGGGAAGCCACCAAAGGCAAGAGGCTTGAAGATAAGATAAACGGGGTAACCAAAGCGTTGAAAGGAGCGGAGGAGGAAACCGGTCGGTATTACAGGAACGTCGGCAATTATGACAATGCCATAAAGGAGGCTATCGGCTTAAATTCCGATTTTGCCAAAACCCTGTTTGAGATAGCGGAAGGCGGCACGGGGGCGACGACGAAGATAAAAGCCTTTGGCAAGACCCTTTTATCCCTCATCAAGAGCCCCTCATTTATGGCTGTCGCCGGCATTGTCGGTGTAGGCTCTGCCTTCAAATGGTGGTATGATTATAACGCCGGACTTGTGGAGGCAACCCGATTGACAAAGCAGCTGACAGGTTTGTCGGGGAACGAGCTAAAACAGTTCAGAAACGAGGTGCAAGCCATATCGGACACATTCGGGAAAGATTTCCGGGAGACACTGAACACGGCCAACGCCTTGACGAGACAGTTCGGCATATCTACCGATGAGGCTGTTTCCTTGCTGAAAGAAGGGCTTATCTCCGGTGCGGACGTATCGGGAGAGTTTTTACAAAACGTCCGTGAATACTCGACATTCTTCAAAGAGGCCGGATTGAATGCCGATGAATTTATAGCCATAGTCAGCCAGACGAACAAAGACGGCCTGTTTTCCGACAAGGGTATCGACGCAATCAAGGAGGCAACGATCCGTTTGCGGGAAATGACGACCGCCACGTCCACGGCGTTGGAAAATATAGGCTTAGACTCGAAGCAGGTACAAAAGGATCTTGTAAGCGGAAGCAAAACGATATTCGATGTTATCCGGGAAATATCGGCCAGACTTGGAGAGCTGCCGGAAAACTCCGCCGCCGTTGGAGCCGCAATAGCCGACATATTCGGAAGTCCGGGAGAGGATGCCGGGCTTCAATATCTGAAAACCTTGAAGGACATAGATACGAGCATGCAAACCGTGATGAAAAGCTCCGGCGAGCTCGGAGAATTGCAGAGGGCACGAATAGACTCTGAAATAGAGCTTCAAAACGCCATATCGGAGTTTGCAGACATAACCGGCGGCACGTTTGAGGCGCTGCAATCCAAGATAAAAACAGGTTGGAATGCGACTATGACGGACATAGTTAAAACAATTAACTCACAGATAAAAAGGGTAAAGGGAATGTTCGATTTTGTCGGGGGGCTCATAGACGGACTTAAAGGTGAGCCGACATTTACCATTCAAGAGCCAAAGGAGGAAGTCCTCAACGATACCGATCCGAACAGGTTAACACCTTCACAACAGGCGGCTCTGAATTCTCAAAATAAATGGAAGAAGAAGCAACAGGAAAACCTAAACCGTCAGGAGAGGGAAGAAAACGAGAAAAGAATGAAGATGTTACAGGAACGCCAAAAGAAAGAGATAGCCGCCTTGCGAGCCCTCAGAGACGCAGAAAACTCGCTCATCGAGGACAGTGCGGAAAAGCAGCGAGCCACCATAAACGCAAGCTATGACGACCAAATCGAGGACTTGAAAAGATACCTTGAAACCGAGGGCAATTTGACCCCCAAAGCCAAAGCCGCCGTAAACGAGACTATCGACCGACTGAATAAAAAGCGTACCGCCGACCTCGCTAAGGTGAATGAAAAGGAGATGAGGAACCAGTTGCAGCAAGAGGCCGACTACATACGGCAGAAACTCGAACTTTCCACGGAAGGCGATTATCAAGAGTATGATTTGAAAGCCAAGTTGCTCAAAAAGGAAATGGAGATAGAGCTATCCAATACCGAGCTTACGACCGAGCAGAAAAAGCTAATCGAGGAACGTTATCAAAAGAAGCTCGACGAAATGACATCGGAGCATGAGCGGGAAAAACAGGAGAAAGCCATGAAAGCATTTGAGCTCGAATTGTCCAACAGGTTGGCGGAAGCCAAGATAGCCGGAGAAGATGAGCTGCAAGTCGAGCTTGAAAATGCCAAGAAACGGCTTGATTCCTTACAGCAGTTAGAGGGAGAAAGCGATGCCGAGTTCAAAGCCCGACAACTTGAAGCCCAGCAGGAATATTTGGATGCCAAAGAGGAACTCGCCCAGAGGGAAATAGAGATAGAACAGGCGAAACTGGATGCGGCTTCACAGATTACGGGAGCTCTATCGGGTTTATTCGAGCAGCTCGGAGAGAGCAACAAGGCGTTTTTGATATTGTCAAAGACATTAGCCCTCGCCGAGATAGCCATAGAAACAGGAAAGGCAATCGCCAAACTGACATCGGCAAACGCATGGAAAGGAATAGCCGGTATAGCAGAGTCAGCCGCCGGAATTGTTCAAATTATCTCCAATATGACAACCGCTATCGGCATAATCAACTCGGCCAAGTTCGCCAAAGGCGGTCTTGTAGAAGGCCCCGGAACAGGGACGAGCGACAGCATACCCGCTATGTTGTCTAACGGTGAGAGCGTGATAACGGCGAGAGCGACCTCCATGTTTTCCCCGATATTGTCGTACATAAATCAAGCGGGCGGAGGTGCGCCTATTGTGGTGGAAAAGGGTAGCCAAGCAATGGGCGAAGATATGATTGCGAGGGCTGTCGCCAAAGGAATAAAAGGGATTCAACCGGTCGTTTCCGTAACGGAGATTAACAAGGTTGGCTCACTGGTTAATGTGGTAGAGAATTTGGGTGACAGGTAGAGAGTGAAAATAAGCCGTTTTAGGGTGTTTCTTTGTCTTGGTAAATCTACACGAGAACAAAGAAATGCTCTCAAACGGGCTAAAAGGCATATAAGGCAATGTTAAATTTAATAACAAGGATATGAAAGAGGAATTGTATATCAAGGGCGAAAGAGTCGATTTGAGCGACGATGAGATAACACTCAATTTCAAGAGCAATTTGTTGGGGGACATTTCCAAAATAACAGCCTCGAACAGCTATACGATAAAGCTACCGAGGACGAATAAGAATATACGGCTATTTGATTTTCCCGATGTTGCTGGGCATGAGAGTTACATGATGAGGGACTATTTCAATGCGGAGTATTACAGGAATGGACTCAAACTGTTCGACGCAAAAGCCGTTCTTATATCGTGTAGCGAATCCGGCTTTAATGTGGCCTTGACTTGGGGAATGAGTGAGAAATTTATTCAGCTCATGAACGATGATAAGAGCATACAGGAGTTTGCCGATATGGCTTTGCCGTGGAACAGCTCTACGACCTACGACAACGGACTGGTTGACGGTCAACTGTCACACGGTTATATCCGTCATAATGCGGGTATAGATGTGGATTCCAACCGAGACAAGATATTTATACACCCGTCCGTAAATTGCATGAGGCTGTTGGAAGAAATAGCCTCATATTACGGTATCGCAATGGATTGGGGAAGCTATAAGCAATATATAGAACTGTTGTACTTGCCCCTCATCTCCCAGAAAGCAAACCCCAAATACAATTGGTTTGAAGCGGAAATAACAGGAATTGACGAAGATACACAAGGGGTTCAGTTGAGGCAAGTAAATGCGATTCAGAATATACGGATTATCACGGGTAACGATTGGAATGATATATTTATTCGCAATACGAGTAACTGGAAAGATTGGGAGATGGATTTGTGTATATCGACGACCGCCCCTGCCGGTAAAAATGCGGTTGAAGTCATGATTTTTAATTCAACTCATGTTTTGGGTATATATTACCTTAAAGCCGATGAACTGGGCGTTTGCAGACATAAAGGCAGTATGCCTTTCAGATTGGAAGGATATAGCGATATTACGATACAAATAACTTCGATTTATAGATTAGGGACAATCAAAAGCTATGTGAAGATAACCGACCCGGATATAACCGAAGATGTTGCTTATGGAGGTGTTTACCCGATCGGCTCTAACCTGCCGGATATATCGGTAGTCGATTTTATAAAGCAAATATGTTGGTTGTTCGGTCTTTTTGCCATAAAAAGCGATATGGGAGTATCTTTCATACCGGTAGAAACGATAATAGATAACAAGGGAAATGCAGTCGATTGGAGTAAGAAATTAGTACCGACAGGGTGGACGGCCAAAGAGACCTCATACACGTTTGGGGACTTTGCACAGAAGAACTATTTCCGTTACGAGGAGAACGAGAACGCCAAGAGTGCCGACGGCTATATGGTTGTGCAAAATAAGACTCTCGACTATGAAAAAGACTTATTGAAACTTCCTTATACTGCCGGGGGTGACAATGGGGACATGAGAGCCGTTCCATATTTCAAATGGAGCGACGACGGTACGATCGTGGAGCTTGTTGATTGTGGAGACAGGATTATGCAGCTTGTAATCTCTTTTGATAGTCAAGGCAAGGAGGATGCCCGTTTAGACTTTTCAGACCTTAAATTTCAAAACCGGGTATCACGTTTCGGCTTGTCTTCTTATCAAGACCTCATCAAGTCGCCGTTTGTGATTAAGGACACATTCAGACTTACGGAGATAGATTTGAAAAACATCGATTACACGATACCTGTGTATATAGAGCGATATGCGGCATTTTTCGCTATTATCTCTATAAGGTCGCAGGGCGATTATTCAGAATGTGAATTGTTGAAGTTGTTATCGTAAACGATTGGAAATAATTAGAATAATGTGTATCTTTATAAAAAAATAGGGGTATGGAAAGAGGAAAATACAATGAAGTTAAAGATGAGGTGATAAGTTATATTCGGGAAGGCGATACCGTAAAAATGGCCTGTAAGAAAGCCGGTATTATTCGAGATACGTTTTATCGTTGGCAAAGGGATAAGCCGGAATTTGACGAGGCTTTGAAGAAAGCCAGAAAAGAGTTTCGTGAAACTATCGTTCAAACGTTGGAGCAATCACTTTGGAAGCGTGCTGCCGGTTATGAGGTTGAGGAGGTTAAAAACGAGTATAGGACTTTAAAGGACGGGAGTAAAGTGCTTGTAAAGTCAAGCGAAATAACGAAGCACTTCCCACCAGATACAGGCGCACTTATATTTGCTTTGACGAACTTAGACCCTGAAAATTGGAAAAACAAACAGGATAATAGGCTTTCTGTCGATGAGAGTGTAGGCGGATTTAAAATATCTGTTGTACACAGAGACGGTACGCCACCGATAGCCAACAGTGAAGATGACATCGCCGATTAGTCGGTTTGTTGTGAAATTTGTATATTTGTATTTAATTGTAATCTCTTTTTGCTAAACCAAGACCCCCCTTTTGTATGGTGGTGTAAGTGGAAACACGAGATCGGCGTTTTTTTCTCCTGCCATGTACGCCAAGCAATAGGGGGCTTTTTTTTGAGAATGTAATGAAAGTCCACGAATGTATGGAAATAAGCCGTCCTGTGTTGGAGGCGATGAGGCGTGTCGGGGTTAGGCTGGACGATGTTCGATACCTTGACATGTACAAACGTTTCTTATCGATGAAAAGGGATTGTTTGAAAGTAACGTATATCGCCGAGAAATTGAGCGAGGAATATAATATAAAGCCGAGGCAATTTTACTACATTGTAAAAAAAATGGAGTCCGTTATAGAGTGACTCGAATGTGATCTAATGGGGTGTGCTGAAAATTCAGCTAACCCTATGTTTTTGCCGTTTCTGTCGCTTCTATGGCGTTTTTACCTCTTTTCCGATATAGTTATCAAATAAATATAGAAACGCTCTTATAACGCAAATATTTGTGCTGTTTTTTAATACCCCTTTTTGGGGGATTTAAAAGGGCGTTTTTTTAATTCCGTAAAATCTACGGATTTAACATTAAGATTGTAACATGTTGATTATTAGTTTGCGGGGATTTTTCCTTTCTAACAAATGGAATATTTTAATATAAAATGTTGCCGGAAAACGGAATATTTTTTACACCTTTGTTACCGGCAAGCGGTAGAGTTTATAAATACCCTGTCGGAAATCCGAAAAAACTATGAATCAAATGTTTAATTATATACCTCATCAAAGATGTATTTTACATACCCCAAAAATGGTATATGTAAAAACATAATACCGGGGAAATGGGTATTTAAGGCTCCGCAAGTTTGTAAAATGGCTGAAAATCAATGTAAAGGATATTTTGCGGACACATCGATTCAATCTAAAACATGTTATAAAACATATTTACCTGTCTAATAGAAATGCAATCGGGCTAAATAATACGCATGAAATTGCGTGTTTATAACGGTCGATCGATGAGGGGTAAATTTATGGATATGGGCAAAGTGCGGAAAATCTTCCACACTATTTTACGCTCATTGATGAGGTATAAAAAAAAGGGTCTCACCAAAATTGGACATACCCCCTAAAATACCTCTGTGTTATATACCCTATTCTGTCTTTTTTATGGCTGCAAGAGCCTCTGACAAATACGATATATCCTTCAATGTAAATTCATACTGACTTAACAAATTAGACTCCCTACATTCAGCGATAAATTTAACTTCTCCCTTACCCTGTTGTAAGAAGGCTTTTAGTTTTTGTATATATTTTGTGCGTACAGAATTATATCCATACTCGTCGTTAATAGTTTCAAATTCCAAAATTTCCCCGTCGCTTCTCTTTGCTTTGAACTGGAATGTGTCTAAATAGCCTTTTACGGGGTGGTTCCTGTTGTATTCATACAAAGGTATGTGAATATTTGATTCATCGATTATAAACTCAACACCTAACTCTGAATTTGTAGTTGCTGAATTGCTAAATTTTCCGGTGCAACGGGTAAATACATATCCCTCTTTTGTCGGTTCTCCAAAGTCGTCAACGTAATATGAGACTTTCCAAATGCCATACTCGCCTTTGTCCTTGTTTATTTTGGGGAGTTCGTTTTTGGGGGAATCGGCTTGTTTTTGTTCCTGTTTGTCCGTTTGCGGGGTTGATGTACAGCTTATAAATGAAGCAAGCACCAACAAGAAGCATAATTTTTTCATGATACGATTTTTTTAGTTGAAATGAATGCTCAAATGTAATAAAAATCTTAATTCTCTTTAATTCAAATTCAGACAATACTATCCTACAATCGAGAGATACCGGCTTAAAGATTCTATTTCAGCCCGTATAACGACCTTTTGGAACTCTACCGGGTTGTTCTCCGTATGAGAGGCTTCCAATGCCTTGTAATAGCTTATTTTGCCCTCGTTGCTGCCTTTGAGATTTACCAGCGTATAACCGTTGCGGAGTAAGTATAGATTCATCAGAAGCCGAGATGTGCGCCCGTTCCCGTCTATAAACGGGTGTATGCGTACCAACTCATCATGAAGGTAAGCCGCAATGAGTACCGGGTGAATGCTTTGCTCCTCCATTTCGGCAAACCTTGTCATAAAAGCCTCCATTTGTGGTTGTATCAAATACGGCTGTGGAGGGACATGTGTACTTCCCGAAATCATAACAGGCACGCCCCGATAACGTCCGGCATTCTCTCTGTCTATTCCATGTAGCACAATAGCGTGTATTTCCTTTATTGTGCGCTCCGATATTTCCATACCTCCCTTTGCAAAGTCTTTTATGTAGTCTATCGCCTCAACGTGGTTAATCGCTTCAAGGTGTTCCCGCATTGACTTTCCGGCGATAGTAACTCCCTCGTTCACTACTAACTCCGTTTCTTGCAGTGTGAGCGTATTTCCCTCGATCCGGTTGCTTTCATAGGTGTATTCAATGGCAAACGCATTCTCTATCTTTTGCAGGGCATCCGGTGGTAATGGGCGCAGCCCCAACAAACGGGCTTTCAACGTGTCGCATTGAAGCAATAACTTTGTTATTTCCTCGTTCATGGCTTAATCTTTTGACTCGGTTACCTTTAACTTGGTTCCACATTTAGGGCAAACTATTGTATTACTTAGCTCGTCCGCAAAAAAATCCCCGACACTGCATCCTATTACATCGGCAATCCTTTGTAGCGTGTCGATAGTTGGATTATTGTTAATAGATTGAGATAATGCGCCACGAGTTATTGACTTGCCGTGTTTACTCTCCCATTCGTTCGCTATACGTTCAATAGTATAGCCATGCATTTTAATTACTGATTTAATATCCATAAAAATAATGTTTAGTTATTACTAACGGCAAAGATAAGTATAAATAATATATAATTTAGAAATAACTACTCAATAATTATAATTTGACATGGTTTAACTAAATGCTTGTTTTGTATTAAATATTAGTTAAAGCTAACGAATCGTTTGTCGGTCGTTAGTTTTAACTATACATTTGTACCAACAAAGTCAAACAAAAACAAACAAGGATATGAAAACGAAAATCGACAAATCGCAACTTTTCAAAATGGCATGGGTAATGTATAAACGCTCTATCTCGGTTCTCGGCCGTGAGTTCTGCCAATCGTTCAGTGCTTGTTTGAGGAATGCATGGTTTAAGATGAAAGCGGAAGCCCGCAAAGCCGAAAAAGAGGCTCGCCGGTTAATGAAAAAGTCGGAACCCGCACAAAAGCCCGAATCGGTTGTATTTGACGCAACAATGGAAAGAGGGATAACGGAGTATTACAGAAGCCAAAGCGGGCGTTATTGCGGAGATTGATACACCAAATACACGTGCTCTTCCAAAACAGCATGAGACGGTGGACCGGTCACTGGGGAAACAAAAACCGGTCCACTTTAATAGAGACCAACAAAATAAATAAAGATATGAGTACACGGAACAGAACACAATTAAGCGAGATTATGAGCCTTGCATGGCAGTTTGTAAAACGCAACGGATATACGATGTCGGAGGCTCTCAAAACGGCATGGGCAAATATGAAGTTAAAAGTACAAATGAAACATCGGATCGTTCGGTTTTATTTCCGCAAGGTAGACGGGACGATTAGAGAGGCATACGGGACACTGAAAGAGTCTATACTACCGCCGACACAGGGCACAGGAAGAAAGGCAAATGAGACGTTGCAAACGTACTATGACACCGAGAGACAGGAATATCGCTCTTTTAAGCGGGCGAACTTGGTAGAAGTATGCAGCTAAAAGGGGCGGTTTATTCGCTCCGGGGTTCCCTATCCCCTAAAATAGGGTTTACCCTTTTTTTATTTTTATGTAGGGATTGTTTTGCTTGCAAAAGTAACCCAGTCCGTCGATAGCGGACGTGTCCGGGAGGATTCCCGCTATTTCAAACATAGGTTAAACAATAAACTTTTTATTATATGGAAACAAATGAATTAAAACAGACCACCACCGTAGAGGATTTACTAAACACAAATGAACAATTAACACAGTCTTTAAGAGATGCTCTTATAGGAGCTGAACAATTCCGCAAGGAAGCAGAAAAGGAACGGGAAAGGGCAAATATGCTTGAAGATAGGCTATATCGTCAATCTGTGGCAGACGATAAGATTAAAAGGAAAATTGTAGATGATGATGAGGTAAAGAGTTTGCAACATCTATGTAAAAACATAAACAAGTACAATATTCAAAAGCTGTTAGAGCTGTTTGTTGAAATTGACAATCCGCAAGGTTGGTGCGAAGGGATAGCAAAAATTTCCATGATAATATCCGACCTTATTACCCGTAAGGCTCTTGAAAACGATGATGAGGAATATATATATCCGCCGGACTATGCAGGGGCATTTTACACTCTTAAAATACTATATGATGCCTTTTTAAGCATGGATAAAAAATATACACCAAAATCCTTTGATATTCAGTTTTTGGTAACAACCCAGTGCAGAGAATCTATTATTCAGTAAAATGTTCAGTCAATGGTGACCCCGTCGTCAATCCGGGCGGCGGGCACAATACACAGCGATGATATGGAGCATAATATTTTTAATATTAACATAGAGATACCGATGTTTATAATATATCGGCTCTCTATGGAGTTGCAAGACCCCGAACAGCTATTGCAAACGGTGATAGATGTAATTAAATACGCCTCATGTGGCATAAGCCCGGATAGGCTAATAGTCTCGCCGGAGCTGTGGGAATGGATAAAAACAGAGATAGCCAAATACAACTCTTTTCAATCGCCAATGTAAAAACATAATTTATTGATTATCAGTTTGAGCGGAATTTTTCGCCTTAACTAAAATACTGGTTATCAATTTGTGCTCAATTTTGAGAGAAAAGGATATTTTCAATATGCCCTTTTATTTTGTACATATATAAATGGCTTTGCCCTTGACCTCCCTGCACCATATCTGCCCTAATTTTGCCCTTAGATTTGCCCCTCATCGATGAGGCATAAAAGAAGGGGGTAGCCAAATTTGGACATACCCCCTCTTTCTAATACCAGACAAAAAAAGGATAACTAATAAGGACATACAAATATACAAATAATACTGAATAGCGCAGAACTTCATGCACTATTATGCAAATCTAAATAGGGGGAATTTCCCCTATTATTATATGATCTTCATAGGGGTATTACCTGTATGATAATCTTCTGCATACGTATATAAGAATGGAGATAAAACAGGGGGATAATGTGTCGATTTTGGCTACCCTTTGGCTACCTGTAAAAATAAATAGAGCTGAAAATCAAATGATTAACAGCTCTATACAGTACCCGAAGGGGGACTTGAACCCCCACAGCTGCAATAGCCAAAGGATTTTAAGTCCTTCGTGTCTACCATTCCACCATTCGGGCAGCCTTAGAGCGAAAAACGGGACTCGAACCCGCGACCCCAACCTTGGCAAGGTTGTGCTCTACCAACTGAGCTATTTTCGCAATTGCGAGTGCAAAGATAAAATGCTTTTTTGTTTTTGCAAAATTACGGCTCGAAAATCTAATGGAAAGTTTTATTTGAGACTTTCCCGCCCGATGGAGGGGAATTTTAAGTCGTGTTTTTGCTGTATTTCTTAACTTTTCTCCTCTTGTTTACATTAAAGCAGGGGTGGAGTTCTTAGCTAAAAGTCGATATCAACGGTATATTAACTGGCCTCCGGCTGAGCCATAGGGAGCTATATTGTAACTTTGCAAGAAATAACGACCGTCTTTTGCCGTCCCTGTCATGGGACCTCCTGTGGTGATGTCGTAGGTGGAACCGCATTTGGGGCATCTTAGGCAAAGATTGTTCTCGTCGAATTCGATTCTTATGTTGGAGTTGATTTCTACGGGACAACAGAGGTCGTAGACGTAGGGCACACCATGTTCGTTAGTAATAAGCATGAGCCCTCCGTATCCTGTGGCCGAAGATAGGGTGTAGGGAAATCCTGCCGGAATTTTCTGGTTGAGAATGAACCGGCGGTGTATGAAACTACCGCTTACACCGTATTGGTCCCACATGGCTTGGTTGGCAAATTCTACCCGGACGGCGGCAGCTGGGATGCGGTCGCGGTCGCCTCCGTCGCAGCTTGTAGCGATGATTGTGATAAGGAGGAGAATGAGAATGCTGCCTGTTCGTTTCATTTCAATATGTTTTCTATGAGTTCTATTTCGGACGGTGAGAGGGACAAATTGTCCACTGCATGCAAACTGTCTTTCAACTGGTCGAGGTTACGGGCTCCGATAATTACACTACCGATTTCTTTGCGGCGTAGTATCCAAGCGATCGCCAATTGCGATATGCTTTGTCCTCTTTGTTCTGCGATTGGCCGAAGGCGGGCTACCTTAGCGATTTTATCCGGAGTGACATCGGATTGTTTCAAGTAACCTTCGGGACGGGCTGCTCGTGAATCGGCCGGTATGCCGTTCAGATATTTGGAACTGAGTATGCCTTGTGCCAACGGGGAGAATGCCACTACCCCGATGCCTTTTTCCATACAAATTTGCAGGTGTTCTTTTTCTATGTGACGGTCGAACATGTTGTAGCGATCTTGATAGGCCAAACACGGAACGCCGGCATCGTGCAAGTAGTTCAAAGCATACAATAGCTTGTCGACCGGATATTTGGATAGTCCTATGTATAAGGCTTTGCCTTGCCGGACGATATCGACGAGGGCTTGCATGGTTTCATCGATGGGGGTAATTCCGTCGTATCGGTGGCTGTAAAAGAGATCGACATAGTCGAGGTTCATTCTTTTCAGGCTTTGGTCGATACTTGCCATGAGATTTTTGCGGGAGCTGCATCCTCCGTAGGGGCCGGGCCACATTTCGTGCCCGGCTTTCGACGTAATGAACATTTCGTCGCGATGTGCGGTGAAACTTTGTTTCATCATGCGCCCGAAGTTTTCTTCGGCACTGCCTGCCGGGGGGCCGTAGTTGTTGGCTAAATCGAAGTGGCATACTCCGTGGTCGAATGCATATTCGACCAATTCCAATCCGGTGGCATAACAGTCGGTGTTCCCGAAGTTGTGCCAAAATCCGAGGGATATGACGGGTAGTTGTATGCCGCTGTCTCCACATCGGCGATAAAGCATTCCGTTGGTATAGCGGTCCGGTTGAGGTTTATATTCCATAATTGTCGTATGTTTAGAAGCAGTTCGATTTACTGCTATGAAAAGCTCGTCTACGATAATTTATTAGCGACCCAAGAGTCGAGCTTCTGCCGCTTCGGTACGAGCGAAGTCGAAAGAGTCGATCGTTTTTCGCATGAGTTCCGTGATGCGGTCGTTACACAGATTACCGATGCTGCCTTCGTGGGTATGATGGATATGCTTGTCGGGGGAGAATTTCCCGGCTTCGATTTCCAATCCCACTTGTTTATAGGCATCTCGGAAAGGTGTACCTGTTTGTACTCGCCGGTTTACTTCTTCCACGCTGAACATATAATCATATCGTTTGTCGTCGAGAATATGCTCATTGACGGCAATTTGAGAAATCATGAGGTCGACCATGTCCAAGCACTCTTCCAATTCGTCGAACGAGGGTAGGAACAGTTCTTTAATGATTTGTAGGTCTCTGAAATAACCCGATGGCAAGTTATTGGCGATGAGTGTGATTTGATAGGGTAATGCTTGTAACTTGTTGCATTTGGCTCGTGTCAATTCAAAAACATCGGGGTTTTTCTTATGGGGCATGATACTCGAACCGGTCGTGAAGGTATCGGGTAATTTAATGAAGGCGAAGTTTTGCGAATTGTACAGACAGGCGTCGAATGCCAGTTTAGCGAGAGTCGCAGCAATAGATGCGATAGCGGAGGCTACGATACGCTCGGTTTTCCCTCGTCCCATTTGAGCGTACACGACGTTGTAATCCATCGTTTCGAACCCGAGGCTATCGGTGGTTTGCGTACGATTCAGCGGGAATGAAGAGCCGTATCCTGCGGCCGACCCTAACGGATTGCGGTTGCACACCCGGTAGGCGGCTTGCATGACGATGAGGTCGTCTACCAGACTTTCGGCATAGGCGGCGAACCATAGTCCGAAAGAGGAGGGCATAGCGACTTGCAAATGGGTGTACCCCGGCATGAGTACTTGTTTGTATTTCTCGCTTTGGGCGATGAGGGTATCGAATAGTTTCTCTGTCTTTTTTACGATATTCTGCAAGCGAGAACGGGTGAAGAGTTTGAGGTCGACCAATACTTGATCGTTACGGGAGCGTCCGCTATGGATTTTTTTTCCGATGTCGCCCAATTTGCGGGTTAATAAGAGTTCGACTTGCGAGTGCACGTCTTCGACACCTTCTTCGATTAAGAATTTACCGGTTTCGGTATCTCGATAGATGTTTCGTAACTCTTCGGTGAGTTGTTTCAGTTCCTCGGCGGTAAGCAACCCGATGGATTGCAACATGGAGATATGAGCCAGCGATCCCAGTATATCGAAAGGAGCCAAATATAAATCCATTTCCCGGTCTTTCCCGACTGTGAACCGTTCGACGTCCCGATCGACTTGTACCGATTTTTCCCAAAGTTTTTGCGCCATTCGAGTTACGTTTTTACTGTCAGATGAAAAAATTAAAATAACTTTTTATTCGTAGGGCAATATGACAAGCATATCGGCCATTTTATCAACACCTTCCTGCAATGGCTTGGAGACCATCGGCTTAATGAAAGGGTTAAGTTCTGCTTTGACCGTGATACGCGATGCCGTTTCGTTTTCTCCGGTTGAGACCAGCTGTATCCACAGATTGAGAGGAAGCGGGGAGTTTTCGGCTTCGAACTTTATCGTTTTATTGGGTTCCCGATCTATGATTCTGAAAGTGATAGATCCTATGGGGCTCACTTCGATAGAGAGGCTGTCCTTGTCGTAACCTGTAATTTTCAGCTTTTCGTTTCCGGGAGCATTCAAGGCTCCTTTGAACCTTTCGAGGTTGGAGAGGTCGGAAAGCAATTCAAAGACCCGCTCGGAGGAGTGGGCTATTCGTACCGTTTTACTTTCGAAACTTGTCATACCGAAGGCGTGTTGTTATTGGGACCTTGCCAGCTTGCCGGGTCTTTACGCCATTCCTGCAATGTTTCAAGGTCTTCGGGTTTGATATAGTTGGTTTCCAATGCGGTTTCGAGCATTGCATTATAGTTGCTCAATGTAATCAATTCGACTTGTGCCGATTTGAATTTGCGGGCCGCTACGGGGAATCCATAGGTGAAGATGGCGGCCATACCGATTACTTCGCAGCCTGCGTTTCGTATGGCTTCGACTGCTTTTAAGCTACTGCCTCCGGTAGAGATGAGGTCTTCGATGACAACTACTTTTTGACCGGGTTTTAAATTTCCTTCGATGAGGTTTTCCAAACCGTGGTCTTTCGGTGCGGAGCGTACATAAACATAAGGTAATCCTAAGGTTTCGGCGACAAGCGCCCCTTGTGCGATTGCTCCGGTGGCTACACCTGCAATGGCATCTACTTCACCGAAGTTTTCCATAATTACCCGGCAGAGCTCTACTTTAATAAACGTCCTGACTTCGGGGTAGGAGAGTGTTCTGCGATTGTCGGTATATATGGGCGAGTTCCAGCCCGATGCCCAAACGAAAGGATTTTCGGGTTGTAGTTTGATAGCACTGATTTTTAATAGTTTTTCAGCAAGTAATCGTTCTACCGTTTTCATGACGAATAATGTTTAGAATTTTAAAATACAAAGGTAAGAAAAATGGCAGATAAACGGTCGAATGGCAGGTGAAAAATATGAAAATATTTAGACACTGTTTTAAATTTATAGAGAAATAATATTATCATTGCAAGCAGGTATGTTCCGGCCATATTGAGCCCCTGTCTCGCATCTAGAATCCCTTGATTTTTGTCAATAGCCCGCTATTGACTGCGTATCTCGGACTCCAATCTGCTTCAACATAGATCTCAATCTGTCTCGGAATAAATTTAAAACAGCGTCTTATAGTACCGCAGCGAGTGTGAGACAGCTGATTCGGGGCTTCCCGTGGAGATAGAGTGCCTGTGCGCAAGCCAGAAGAGTCGCACCTGTGGTTACAACGTCGTCGACTAACAGGATATGCTTGTCGGATAAATCGAGCTCTGAGTCCGTTTCGTAAGCGGTGCGGGTGTCCAGCCAACGTTCGTAAATATTTTTCCCGGTTTGCGATTTAGTGTTTTGGGAGTGGTATAACCATTCTGTACAGACTTCGATTCCGGTGACTTGTTCGATTCCCCGAGCAATCCATTCGCTTTGATTGTATCCTCTGCGGCGTAATTTCGCCGGATGCAAGGGGACGGGAACCAACGCGTTTATGTCGTCGAAAAATCCGCTGTGCAGCAATTCGTTCGCGTAAATTTTCCCTAAGGTGAAACCGCATTGTTTTCCTCCGTGGTATTTGATGTGGTGTATGAGTTGCCGGGCGTTGCTCGGCGTGGAGAAAAAGAAAAATGCCGCACATTTTTCAATGGGAACTTTTCCGAGAAAAAGTTGTGCCATCGGGCTGAGCGGGTCGAGGTGATAACCGGTGCGCGGTAATCGATGCAAACAGGTGGTGCAAATGTTTTCTTCATTCCTGTTCAACGCCCGTTGACAGACCGGGCAGAGCCGGGGAAAGAACAAATCGATGAAATCTTTGAGGAGCGGGGGCGTTTTCATGATTCGATTTCTTTAAGGATGCGAAAAACTAATTCGGTTTCGAACCCTCGGGATGCGGCGAAACGAAGTAATTTGGAGCGTCGAACCTCGACATCTTCGTCGTTAATCGAACGAGATTTCTTTTCGAGCAGGTCGGCGAGGTGGGTCGTGTATGCTTCCTCGTCGATGAGAGATAAGGCATTGACGATGTCACTATTCCCGATTCGTTTCTGTTGCAGGGCATAACGGATTTTTATTCGTCCCCACCCGGAAAAACGGAATTTGTCTTTGGCTAAAGCAATGGCGTATCTTTCTTCATCGATGAATCTTTCTTGCACGAGTCGTTCGACGATTGTTCGGGCATCCGGCTCTCCGATACCCCATCGGGAGAGCTTTTCCCGTATGTCGGCTATACAGTGTTCCGATGAAGAGCAGAGGGCGGCCGCTCGGTGGAGGGCTTCGGGCGGAGTTAGTGTTTTAGCCATGTCGTATGGGTTTTATAGCAGAAACGAATCGATTTTTCTCATACAGGTCTTTGATGACTCTGATGTGCTTATATCCCGCTGCTTCCAACATACGGGCGCATGCTTCGCCTTGTGCCTCGTTGATTTCGAAGTAGAGCTTGCCTCCGGGGGATAAAAGCCGAACGCTGTCCATAGCTATTTTTTCATAGAACAGAAGAGGGCTTTCGTTCGGGACGAACAGGGCTATATGAGGTTCGTATTCCAGCACATTGGCACTCATGGACCGGCTCTCGCATCGGCGGATATAGGGCGGGTTACTGACGATGATGTCTAATGATTCCTCTGGTAGTTCTGATACATCGTAACGGAGAATATCCCGTTGAAAGAAGTTTACATGGGCATTGTGTTTTCGGGCGTTACACTGTGCAATTTCCAAAGCCTCTGTCGAGATGTCCCATGCCTCGACCTTGCTGTCGGGCAACGAGAACGCAAGAGTAACGGCAATACAACCGCTTCCGGTTCCCAAATCGGCTATGCGCAAGGGCTGACCGGAGTTTTCCGTTATAACGAGTCTTGTCAATTCTTCTGTTTCGGGGCGGGGAATGAGGGCTCCGGGGGCAATATCGAAACGCCGCCCGCAAAAATCGGTATATCCCAAAATGTATTGAATGGGTTCTTGCTGCGAGAGCCTGTCGGTTATACGTTCGATTTTACGGTGTATATCCTCGGATAAAATCGTATCTTTGTGCAGCAGAATATCGGTGGGGGTATAGCCGCACAGGGATTCGAAAATCATTCGGGTGAATCCGATGATTTCTCCGGGTGGATAGATTTCTCCCAGTTTGCGCCGTAACAGATCGATACTTTGTTGCATGGGTCGGTCGATATTTGTAAATCCATGCAAAGTTAAGAAACTGTTTTGATTTTTGGGAATAGATATTTCGTGCAGAAAAACTACACCGATCAAATCGGGCTTTAATTAAAAAAATCGGAATATGGATAAAACAGATATGGATGCCGTTTTCATGCGCCGTTGTTTGCAGTTGGCTTCTCTGGGTCGAGGACGCGTGTCACCCAATCCGATGGTGGGTGCGGTCGTCGTACATCGGGGGCGAATTATAGGAGAGGGGTATCATCGGTGTTACGGTCAACCGCATGCCGAGGTGAATGCCATAAATTCGGTGCGGGATGCAGGACTGTTGCCGGAATGTACATTGTATGTTTCTTTGGAGCCTTGTTCTCATTACGGGAAAACTCCTCCTTGTGCCGACTTGATTGTCCAAAAGAAGATACCGAGGGTCGTTGTCGGCTGCCTCGATCCGTTCCCGAAGGTGTCGGGGCAAGGTGTCGCCCGGTTGCGGGAGGCCGGTATAGAAGTTGTCACTGGGGTATTGGAAGAAGAATGTAAGGCATTGAACCGAACTTTTATGACCTGCCAAATCGATGAGCGTCCTTTCGTTACTTTGAAGTGGGCGCAGAGTCGGGACGGTTATATCGACCGGATTCGGAAACCGGGAGAACCTGCCATTCGGATTTCGGACGATGTTTCGTCTGTATGGGTGCATCGTTTGCGGGCCGAAGCAGATGCCATATTGGTGGGGACGAACACGGCAGTTGCCGATAATCCGTCGCTGACTACCCGTTTGTGGTACGGGCGTTCACCTTTGCGAATCGTTCTCGACGAACATGCCCGCGTTCCGTCTGGTTCGCACGTGTTTACAGATGGATTGCCTTCGCTCGTCATTACGGCGAAGGATACTGTTTATCCGGCTTTACCCGATTCTGTCGAAGTTATTCGCCTCCCTTTCGGGAAAGATTTAATACCCGGTTTGTTGAACGAACTATACCGTCGACGCATACAACATCTTTTGGTAGAGGGGGGGGCTGTATTGTTACAGTCGTTTTTAGATTCGGAATATTGGGACGAAACGAGAGTAGAAACCGGGCCGATGTTTCTGGGGAATGGAGTTGCCGCACCAGTCGTAAAGGGTATGCTTGTGTGCTCTGAATATTGTGGCAAAGCAAAAATAGACTGGTATGAAAATAGGTAAAAACGGATTATTTGCCGTGTCAATTATTCGGTTCGTCTAAAATGAAACGGCTATCTCTCTTTTTTTATTTATTTTTGAACTGGGAAATCGATGTATGTGAATCGGTTTATCCATAAATAATTATAATTATCGGTGTTTGTAGTGTACAAAGAAAAAAATGTTGCTAAATTTGCCGATTGTAACTGCAAACCTGTAACTCATATCAGTTAATGAAGAAGCAAAAAATATATTTTTTTCTGTGTATAGCGGCTTTATTTTTATCCGGCATTTCGTGTAATTCGACCGAAGATGATGTTATATCATATACTGTATCGGAGAGCGTACGGGTTTCCGGTTTTTCTTTGGCGGCCAATGACTCGGTGTTAGCTCATTTAGATACGATATTCTTTACGATAGACCTGAATAAAGGCCAGATTTATAATGCCGATTCTTTACCTGTCGGAACCGATGTTTCCGCATTGATTGCGAATATCTCGTTCGATAACGTCGCACAGGCTAAGATTTATATGGACAAAGGCGATCCTGCCAAGAACGATACGATAGACTACATTGCCAATCCTACCGATTCTATTGATTTTACGTCGAAAGTTTCGTTGGAGGTGACGGCTCAAAACGGTACGACCGTGAAGTGGTATTCCGTTAAGGTAAATGTCCATCAAATCGACCCCGACTCATTGTATTGGAATACCATGTTCGGCGTTCGGCCTTTACCGTGTGGCAGTCAGGCAACGGTCGATGCGCAAAAAGCCGTTTATTATAAAGGGAAAGTTCAATCTTTCATAGTCTCTAATTCGACTTGTACATTATATACGGCGGAAGACCCTTATGCCGACGACTGGACACCGCAGCCTTTGTCATTATCGTTTACTCCTGATTTGAAATCTTTACAAGCTACCGATGAGGCTTTGTATATGCTTTCGCAAACCGGCGAGCTATATCGGTCGGAAAATGGCGTCGATTGGGCTTCGACCGGGCAAACGTTTTATTCGTTGGTAGGAACGTGGAAGTCGAGACTGTTGGGTGTCGTGTCGGAGAACGGTGTTTATAAACACGATTGCTATCCTCGTCCTGCCGGATTTGTGCCTTATCCGACAGCTGCTAATTTCCCCATTACGGGCAGTAGCCCTATGGTGACATTCGTGTCGGAGTATGATTTGGATTCTCCCCAGTCCATTATGGTGGGCGGACGAATGGCCGACGATAATCTGACCGGTGCGACATGGGGATATGACGGTGAGGCTTGGGCTCAATTACAAGGCTCGATAAAACCGTGCGAGGGGGCCATTCTGTTTCCGTATTTCACTTTTACGACCAGTGAGTACTGGATAACGACGCAATACACATCGTGGATTGTGATCGGGGGGCGCGAGGCTGCCGGGGTAGCCGATTCGGTATATGTTTCGGTAAATAACGGCAATACGTGGAGCAAGGCTCCTCAGTCGTTGGCTATGCCTACCTATATCAATCCGCGGGCTTTTGCTTCGGTGATGGTTGTCGATGCGGACTTTACCTCTCGGAGCGCGGCTTCGTTGTGGAAGTTTATGCCTATTCGGAGGGTCCCGGCTATGTCGGTTACTCGTACGAGCGATTACCAGATTCCTTATATTTATATATTTGGAGGGGAAAATAACTCCGGTGATATTTATAATGAAATATGGCGAGGAGCAATCGGTAGGTTGAGATATCCGCCGATACCATAATGAGTGTTTTGAAGAAAAAAGATACTTTTCATCGGTTTATTTCGTTTTATGTATGTAGGCTCGTAAAAATGGCACACGCATGAAAAAAATAATTCCGATTATAGTGATAATAATGAGTAGTACAGCTGTTTTATCTGCACAGGATTTCCGTTATGATGCGGGGATAGCGGGTGGAATAAGTTGTTATATGGGCGATGCCAATCAGGTTTCGCCGTGGCATCGGCCGGGTGCTGCGATAAGCGGAGTGTTCCGTTTTTTGTTGAATTATCGGTGGGCTGTAAAGACCGATATTTCAGCCATGCAGTTTTCAGGCGATACCCGTGATTTTGACAATCGTTTCCCAAACGGAAGTGATTACTCGTTTGAGAGTTGGCAATATCGGTTGGGAGGACAGATAGAATTCAATTTCTTTAATTATGGAATGGGATATTCTTATCTGGGAACGAAACGGCTTTCTCCATATTTGTTGGCGGGGGTGGGAGTAGGATATTCGACTGTCGGAGGCGGTTATGTGAGTTTCGATGCCTCTTTGGGAGCCGGGGTTAAATATAAAATAGCTCCGAGATGGAATATAAGTTTGGAGTTTGCCATGCACAAAACGTTGGGAGACAGTTTCGACGGAAAGGCACTCGCAGATCCTTACCATATAGAAAGCAGTGTGCTGAAAAATACGGATTGGTTTTCGACGACTTTGTTTTCAATCACGTATGAATTCGGCCGTAAAAAAGAAATTTGTAACAACGATAATCGTTGAAAGAGGAATGACTTACGTAGAGCAGATAAATCTAACTCGTGTGCCCAAACACATTGCCATTATTATGGACGGCAACGGGCGTTGGGCTAAGGAGCGTGGGCTGGACCGTTCGGAGGGGCATCGCAAAGGTCTTGATGTCGTTCATGAGATAACGGATGCAGCTGCCGAAGTAGGGGTGCAATACCTTACTTTATATGCTTTTTCGACGGAAAATTGGAATCGTCCGCAAGCGGAAGTCGATGCTCTTATGGCTTTGGTCGTTTTTGGTATAGAGCGGGAAACTCCCGGAATGGTAGAGAAGGGAGTCCGTTTGTCGGTCATCGGCGATTTGGACCGCTTGCCATCTGATGTGAAAGCACGGTTATTGAAATGTATTCGTGATACGTCGGGAGGTGAGCGTATTGTTTTGAACTTGGCGTTGAGCTATTCTTCCCGATGGGAAATCGCTCGCGCGGCCCGGTGTATCGCACAGGAGGTTCAAAAGGGTAGATTGTCGGTGGACGACATTACGGAAACGACTGTCGATGAGTTTATGACAACTGTGAATATGCCTAATCCCGATTTGTTAATTAGGACGGGAGGAGAAATACGACTCAGTAACTTTTTGTTGTGGCAACTCTCGTATGCCGAATTTTATTTTACAGAAGAATACTGGCCCGATTTTACCGGCGAAAGCCTTTATAGAGCCATTGTCGAATATCAAGCCAGAGAACGTCGTTTCGGAAAAACGAGCGAACAACTATAAATGAAGAAAAAGAGATTGAAAATGCGATATTATATGCCTTTGAAAAGTTTGGCTGTTTTTTTGTTTTTGTCTTTTTGTGTGCAGGCTGTGACCGCACAGAATGAAGAGAAACTCGATACGATATATAATCCGAAGGTCGTTTATTCGGCCATTCCGCAGAAATATGAGATTGCCGGTATCACGGTTACCGGGGCTCCCAATTATGAGGATTATGTATTGATAGGTTACTCTGGGTTGGAAGTAGGACAGGTTATCGAAATACCCGGTAATGCCATTACCGAGGCTGCCAAAAAATTTTGGAGGCAAGGTTTGTTTTCCGATGTCGTGATTAAGTGGACGAAGGCTTATGGCAATAAGGCATGGCTCGAAATACAATTGAAACAACAACCGCGTATTTCGGAAATAAATTACCACGGGATTAAGAAAAGTGAGCGGGAAGATTTGGAAATGCGCTTGGGGTTGGTCAAGGGAAACCAGATAACTCCCAATATAGTGGATCGTGCCACGACGATTATCAAAAAACATTTCGAGGAAAAGGGTTTTAAGAATGCAGAGGTGAACATAAAACAGACCGATGACCTGACCCATGAGAACGAGGTGATCGTCGATATTTATGTGGATAAGAAAGAGAAAGTTAAGGTCCATAAGATATATATAGACGGGAACGAGGTTTTGTCGGATAGGAAAATAAAATGGGCTATGAAAAAAACCAATGAAAAGGGTAATTTGCTTCATTTGTTCCGAACGAAAAAGTTTGTCGAAGAGAATTATAAGAACGATAAAAATCTGATTATCGAGAAATATAACGAGTTGGGATACAGGGATGCCGCTATCGTAAACGACAGTGTGGTGCGGTATAACGATAAAACGGTAGATGTTTACCTGACAATCGATGAGGGAAAGAAATATTATATCCGAAATATAGACTGGGTAGGCAATACGATTTATCCGTCGGATTATCTTTCGGCTGTATTGGGTATGAAGCCGGGCGATGTTTATAATCAGAAAATGCTGAACAAGCGAACGATGGAAGATGAAGATGCGGTTGCCAATTTATATATGGACAGAGGATACCTTTTCTTCCAGTTGGTTCCTATCGAGGGCAATGTGCTGAACGACTCCATCGATTTGGAGATACGTTTGTTCGAAGGTCCGCAGGCCCGTATCAATAAGGTCGTCATCAATGGTAACGACCGTTTGTATGAGCATGTTATCCGTCGGGAATTACGTACGAAACCGGGAGAGCTGTTCAGTAAATCGGACTTGATGCGTTCTGCTCGTGAAATAGCTCAAACCGGACATTTCGATCCTGAGACAATGGATATAAAACCGGAACCGAACGAAGAAAATGGTACTGTCGATTTGGTTTATAATCTCGAATCGAAAGCCAACGACCAAATCGAATTTTCGGCCGGTTGGGGGCAGACGGGTGTTATCGGAAAACTTAGTTTGAAGTTTACGAATTTCTCCATCAAGAATTTGCTCAACCCTAAATCGTTTAAAGGTATCATTCCGCAGGGCGACGGGCAAACGTTTACGATCAGTGCGCAAACGAATGCACGTTATTATCAGCAGTATAGTATTTCGTTTTATGATCCGTGGTTCGGAGGGAAACGTCCGAACTCGTTCCAGTTCTCGGCTTATTATAGCCGTCAGACCGGTATCGAAAGTTCTTTTTTGAGCCGAAGCTACAACAGTTTATACAATAATTCTTTGTATGGAGGTTACTGGGGAAACAGCTACTTGGGTAACTCCTATTATGACGATTATTATCAAAATGCTTATGAAAATGCCTTAGACCCGAACAAGTCTTTGCAGATGATCGGGGTTTCCTTCGGATTCGGGAAACGTTTGGAGTGGCCCGATGACTATTTTACTTTTATGGCAGAATTGGGCTATCAGGCATATATTCTTAAAAATTGGGAGTATCTGTACTATATGCAGAACGGTACTTCTCACAGTTTTACGTTGGGATTGACGCTGGGTAGAAGTTCGATAGATAATCCCATTTATACACGTCGAGGTTCTCAATTTACGTTATCGGCTCAATTTACTCCTCCTTATTCATTATTCTCTAAGAAAGATTACAAGAGCCTCTATGAGAGTTCGTCGAGAGCCGACCGAGAAGAGTTATATCGCTGGATAGAATATTATAAAATAAAATTCAAGAGCCGTGTATATACCCCGTTGAATAACTCCGAAAAATATACACTCGTGCTTATGGGACGTGCCGATTTCGGATTGTTGGGGTCGTATAACAAGTATAAGCAAACGCCTTTCGAAACATTCCATGTGGGTGGCGACGGTATGACCGGGTCTTATACATATGCTACGGAAACAATCGGGTTGAGGGGCTATGATAACGGTGCTCTTACGCCCTATTCCGACGGTCGGGCTTATACCCGGTTCTCGATGGAGTTGCACTTCCCGTTCTTGTTGCAGCCTTCGTCTACGATATATGGTTTGGCTTTTGTCGAGGGCGGTAATGCGTGGACATCGCTCGAAAACTTCAATCCTTTCTCGTTGAAACGTTCGGCCGGAGTGGGCGTTCGTATCTTCTTGCCGATGATCGGATTGATGGGTATCGACTGGGCTTATGGTTTCGATAAAGTACAAGGAGAGAAAGGGGGTGGCCATTTCCACTTTATCTTAGGTCAGGAATTTTAATTTGTGAAAAAACAGATACGTTTGTGTTAAATGCTCTAAAAGGATAGCGCGATTTGGCAGAATCGCGCTATCTTTATTTTTTAGAAAGTGTTTTATGTTATATGGTTTATTGAAACGGGAATGTTTAATTAAATAGAATAACGATATGAAAAGAATAGTTCTTTTTGCGATGGCGGTATTAGGTTTTACTGCGTTGTCGGTAGCTCAGAAGTATGCTTTGGTCGATATGGAATATATACTCAAAAATATTCCTTCGTACGAAATGGCCAACGAACAGTTGAACCAAGTGTCTCAACGTTGGCAAAAAGAGTGTGACGACAAGGCGGCCGAAGCTAAAACAATGTATAAAAACTATCAATCGGATTTGGTATTTCTTACCGAGGAAATGAAGGTAAAACGAGAAGAGGAAATCCGTGATAAGGAGACGGAGGTCGTTGAATTGCGCCGTAAGTATTTCGGCCCTGAGGGCGAGTTGTTCAAAAAGCGCGAAAGTCTTATGAAGCCTATTCAAGACGATATTTATAATGCCATTAAGAAGATTTCGGAAGACAAAGGCTACATGATGGTTATCGATAGAGCTTCTTCTCCGAATATTATTTTTGCGTCGCCGAAGATAGATATTAGTAATGAAGTGCTCACAAAGTTAGGATATTCAAAATAAATGCTTACTTTTGTGCCATTATTCATAACTTACAGTATAGAAACAAAAAAATTATAGTATGATTAAGAAATTTCTTTTCGCCGCAGTGTGCATTTGCTCTTTGAGTTTTGTATCACAAGCGCAACAAGCCCTTAAATTCGGAACCGTTAACTCTCAGGAGATTTTTATGTTGATGCCAGAGAAGGCAACCGCCGAGCAAACTCTTCAAGATATTAATAAGAAATATGAAGATGAGTTTGTAAAAATTCAAGAAGAGTTTACGAAGAAGTATAAAGAGTATATGGCATTGGGCGATACGATTCCCGAGACGATACGTGCTCGTCGTATGCAGGAGGTTCAAGATTCCCAATCTCGTATCGAGAGTTTCCGGGAAATGGCATCTCAGGATATTCAAAAACAACAAGAAGCTCTTTTTGCTCCTATTCAACAGAAGTTGATGGATGCCATTAAGTCGGTAGGGGCAGAGGGTAAATTTACTTATATTTTTGATTTGGCTTATCCTATCGTTATTTATCAGGGAGCACCTAGTGAAGATGTGACTCCGTTGGTGAAAGCGAAATTGGGATTGAAATAATTATTCCCTCGTCGAGGGGTTGCGAAAAGGATGATAAGAACGTTATCATCCTTTTTCCATATTTATACTTCTAATAATGGATGCGACAAAAATACCTACGAATGTAGGTCCCATCGGAATTTTCGATTCGGGATACGGAGGTCTTACTATTCTCGAACAGGTGCGCAAAGGCCTGCCTCGATATGATTATCTCTATTTGGGGGATAATGCGCGGGCTCCTTATGGTACGAGGTCGTTCGAGATCGTATATGAATTTACTAAGCAGGCTGTATTTCATCTTTTCGACGAGGGATGCTCTTTGGTTATTTTGGCTTGCAATA
This sequence comes from Barnesiella sp. B2-R-119, assembly GCF_023656675.1. Classification (NCBI taxonomy): domain Bacteria; kingdom Pseudomonadati; phylum Bacteroidota; class Bacteroidia; order Bacteroidales; family Barnesiellaceae; genus Barnesiella; species Barnesiella sp. B2-R-119. The sequence goes on along the minus strand of NZ_JAMOKL010000008.1, from coordinate 46,509 downwards.
CGGCTTCGGCAAAGGCACTTCGTAGTATCCAGCAAAAAGATTTGCCTCGTCTCGCTCCCGATAAACGGGTTTTGGGGGTTATTCGTCCGACGGTCGAGTCGCTTTCCGAACTGTCGCGTACGGGGCATATCGGGATTTTGGCTACACCGGGTACGATACAGTCGGGCTCCTATGAGTTGGAGATAAAGAAGATGTATCCCGAATTCGTGGTATACGGACAGTCATGTCCCATGTGGGTTCCGTTGGTGGAGAACAACGAAGCACAAGGGAGGGGAGCCGATTATTTTGTTAAGAAATATATCGACGAACTTTTGTCGCAGTCCGATGAAATTGATACGATAGTATTGGGGTGTACCCATTATCCGTTGTTACTCGACAAAATTAGGGCCTATCTTCCTTCGTCTATTTCGGTAGTCTTGCAAGGTCCTTTGGTGACCGACAGGTTGGACGATTACTTGAAACGGCATCCCGAGATAGAGAGTCGTTGTTCGAAAGGGGGAGGTTGCCGCTATCTGACGACGGAATCGCCTCGAAAGTTTTCTGAGGCAGCGACCCTGTTTTTGAATGAGCCGGTAGAGGCTGAGCATATAGTGTTGGGATAAAATATAGAGTTTTGATTATGGCAAAGAAAGTGATACGATCGGATATTCGGGTCAATAAGTACATTAGTGATTCGGGATTTTGTTCCCGTCGGGAAGCCGATAAAATGATTGCCGACGAGCGGGTGACTATCAACGGAGAGTTAGCTACATTAGGTAGTCGGGTGGCCGAAGGCGATAAAGTGAAAATAGACGGGGAACCGTTGCATTTTATCCCTATGGAACAGCGGGAGTATAAATTGCGCCGTTACGGTTCTTCTCGTAAAGAGAAACTATCGGGAGCTGAAAATCCCGAGGCTGAAAAGAAGCAACGAGGGGGCCGAGAGAGATTTGCCAGTGGACAGGAGGAACTTCGTCCGAATCGTCGTTCTAAAAATTCGATGGTGAAGAAATCCGATGAGGCTCCGCATCAAGGAAGAAAGTCGAAGACTTATGCTCCGAAAAAAGTCGTGAAGGAAGGAGAGGAAAAGAGTAAGAATAGAACCCGAACCAAGTTGGTTCCGGGAAAAGCCTCTTCTGGTAATGTGAAAAAGAAAATTAAGTAGTTGAGAATGTTTTTTGGGGGGAGATATTAAACGACAATGGGCTGAATCGTAGATGTATCTTTTTTTGACCTCTTTCCTCGAAACTTCTTTTCCTTTGGTCTCTCACTTATACAGCTGCTTACACAGCACCCTGTAATGCTGTGGAATACGGTGGGTGCAGGGATATGTCCGATATAAACCGGCTGATGAGATGTCGTTTTCAACCCCTCCGTCACTACGTGCCACCTCCCCTATATTTTGCGTTGCAAAACACCCCGTAATGCTACTGGGCACGGCAGGGGAGGAGTTTCAGATTCCCACTCCAAAGCGATATGTAATCATTTGTTGTTCTAAATATCGATATTCTCACTTTTCAAAGAATAAAGGTGGAATGTGAAATGTCCTAAGATGTTGTGAGAGTAGGGGGGAGGGGATTGAAAGTGTCGCTTTGAACAGCCTTTTATCTCTTTGGAACTTTGAGGGTATTCTCCTTCTCCCTTGTGCTGCGAAGTGAATAGGGGGAATGCCCGCCGGGCGAAGGGGTTAAACCCTCAATCGAAAATCTTATGAAATCTTTTTTAACCTCTCTCCAAAGAGAACAGGAACGAAGTATTCGATAAAAGATTCATCGTTAAAATTCAAATCTACTCCCTCGAATTTTCTATTGAATTGGGTTTAGTATGACACTATCGGTGTTAACCCCCTCCTCTGTGTTTTGCAACGCAAAATATAGGGGAGGTGTCCGCAGGACGGAGGGGTTAGAAAATACTGGTGGTGGAGATGACATAGTCGAGACTCCTCTCTTTCTGCTCATCATAGATGAGATCCGGGAATGCCCGCAGGGAGAGGAGGTAAATCTATGATTCAGCCCGTTGTCGTTTGAAATGATTATGATTTATGCTAACCATTTGACGAGCAGATAACCTCCTCCCAACAGCCATATATACAATATAGCCGCTAAAAGAAATGGTTTGGCTCCTGCTTGTTTGAATTTTTCGAAATTGGTTTCGGCTCCCAAAGCTGTCATAGCCATTGTGAGCATAAAGGTGTCGAGGCTATTGATTCCGTCTACTACTGGAACGGGAAGCCAATCGAACGAATTGAATCCGATAATGGCAAGGAAACCGAATGCGAACCAGGGAATGGTGATTTTTCCTCGTTGAGTGGCAGTTGTATTTTTGTCTCCTTTGACTGCTTTTACGGCTCGGCGGGCTAAGGCAAAACTCATGATGAGTAAAACCGGGGCAAGGAGCATGACTCGAATCATTTTTACGATGATTGCCGAGTCGGAAATCTCTTTCCCCATCGCGTTACCCGCCCCTACCACGTGGGCTACTTCGTGTAAGGTAGAGCCGGTGTAGAGTCCCATTTGCTCGGGTGTGAGGTCGAATACTCCGGCTCGGTAAAGAATGGGATAAATGAACATCGAGAGCGTGCCGAAAATGACAACCGTCGAGACAGCAACTGCTGTTTTATGGGGTTCGCTTTTTACTACCGGTTCTGCACCCAAAACAGCAGCGGCTCCACAGATGGCGCTACCTGTGGCGGTGAGCAGGGCGAGGTCATTGTCCATCTTCAACAGTTTCCCCACCAAGATCCCCAATAGAATGGTGCAGGTGACGATAATCACGTCGATGAGTATGGCCGAGGCTCCTATGGCGATAACGCTTTGGAAGGTCAACCGGAATCCGTAGAGGACGATACCGGCACGAAGTACTTGTTTCGAGCAGAATTTTATGCCCGGAACCCATGTCTCGGGCAATCGGTTACGCAGGCTGTTGGCGTAGAGCATACCCAGTATGATGCCTACAATGAGGGGGCTGAGTGATAGATTTTTTATAAACTGGAATTCTGCAATGTAAAAGGCGGAGAATGAAAAAAGTACAATCAACAGAATACCGTGGAGGACATTTCCTTGTTTTTCGCTGAACATATCAAAATGAATTAAATTGTTTTTTATAATCGAGTCGGGGAAAATTTGCCGTTTGACACAGTTAATGCGGAATGCGATATATGTTCATTCCGGGTGTCGTTTCCCTTTTCGGACGCAAAGGTAGAGATTTCATTTCGAATATGGGATTTCTTTGTGGTTATCGGTTATAACCATAGGTTATTTCGATCATTGTACCGTGTTATCAAAAGACAAAGGGACTGCTAATCGGCAGTCCCTTTGCATGATGATTACGGAAAGACTATTCTTCCTCGTACCACTTGGAATACATCAGGTAGTTTTTGGCGATTTTTTGATTGATCTCTTTCGATTGTTCGGGGTCTACCATTTTGATGAATTTGGCCGGTGTTCCGCCCCAAAGCTCACCCGGTTTGATGACTGTCTTGCTCAACACGACCGATCCGGCGGCGACGATGGCTCCTTCGCCTACGACGGCATGGTCGAGAATTACCGAGCCCATGCCTACGAGGGCTCCGTCGTGTATGGTAGCTCCGTGTATGGTAACATTGTGTCCGATGGATACGTCGTCGCCGATTTCGATGGTGGATTTTTCGTATAGGGTATGTAATACCGATCCGTCTTGAATGTTAACCCGGTTGCCGATACGAATAGAATTGACATCGCCTCGCAAGATGGCTCCGAACCAGATACTACATTCGTCGCCGATAACGGTATCGCCGATGAGTGTTGCATTATCGGCGAGGAAACAGTCTTTACCGACTTTCGGGGTAAATCCCCGTACTGATTTTATAAGTGCCATGATTAGTTTATAATTTTATCTTGAATTAAATTGCTGTTGTTTTGCGGTGTAACCATTGTTGTTCTTCCTCGTCGAGCATCGGACTTAATCGGTCATAGACCATTTCGTGATAGCTGTTGAGCCACTCGATTTCTTTCTCGGTCATGATAGAAATATCGAGAGCCTCGGTATCGAAGGGGAAAAGGGTAAGAGTCTCGAACCGGTAAAACATGCCGAATTCATTTTCGTAATCGGGCACTGTCAAGACTAAATTTTCACAACGTATGCCATATTCGCCGGTACGGTATAATCCCGGTTCGTTAGAGGTAATCATGCCCGGCATGAGAGGCGTGGGATTTTCTTCGAGGCGTATGTTTTGCGGTCCCTCGTGGACATTGAGGAAATGCCCGACTCCATGACCAGTCCCGTGCAAGTAGTTGAGGTGATCGTCCCATAGGAAATGGCGGGCGAGGGCATCGAGTTGGGCTCCGCGCGTACCTTGTGGATAATGACAAGTGGCGAGAGCGATATGCCCTTTCATTACCAGTGTGAAGTCCCGCTTTTGGCGAGGGGACAGATTGCCTAACGATACGGTGCGAGTGATGTCGGTAGTCCCGTCGAGATATTGCGCCCCTGAGTCGATGAGCAGGAATCCCTTGCGAGAAATGATCGCATTGCTTTCGGGTGTCGCCGAGTAATGGACAATGGCCCCATGCTCGTTGAATCCGGCGATAGTGGCGAAACTTTCTCCTACATAAAGACTTTGTTGCGAACGGAACTCTCGCAGTTTCTCGGCAACTGTTATTTCGGTTACTTTGCCGCTGTCGATATTTTTTTCTAACCAACGGAAGAATCTAACCAATGCTACACCGTCGCGTATCATTGCCTCGCGTGTTCCGGCGAGCTGAGTCTCGTTTTTGATACTTTTCAGTAGAGCGATAGGCGATTGGCCCGATACGGGTATGGCATGCAGCTTATTTAATAAGGTGTAATTGATTTTGTTGGTGTCTACGAATACTTTTTTCTCTGCCGGTAGAGCTGCTACGAAGTCGAAAATGTTTTCATAGGGCATTATTTCTACGCTATTTTTTTGCAGGTATTGGCAGACCGTATCGTTGATTTTGGCTTTGTCGATAAAAAGAATACGCCGGGAGTCGTCTATGTATGCATAGCAAATGACGACCGGGTTGCATTCTACGTCGGTTCCCCGTATGTTAAATGCCCAAGCAATTTCGTCCAATGCTGCCAGTAACAGAGCATCGGTTCCTGCTTGGCGTACTTGCTCCATAATTCGGGCCATTTTATCCGAGATGGATTCTCCGCTGTACTTTTCATCGTGAATAAAGGCTTCGTTTTTGGGAATCGATGGGCGTTTTTCCCAAATGGAGTCGAACGGAGTGAAATCGGATACGAATCGGAAGCCGTGGCTCTCGAAGTTTTGTTTCATCGCAGCGGCTTTCGATGCCCCGAACAGTGTGCCGTCGATGGCAATGGTCGCACCTTGCGGTAGAGTGGTCAGTAGCCATTGCTCGATGGTGGGAGTGTCGGGCAGTCCTTCTTTAAAAAGTTCGAACCCGGAATCTTCCAGTTGTTGAGCGGCTTGGAGGAAGTACCGCGAGTCGGTCCATAATCCGGCTTGATTGGTTGTGACGACCGCAGTTCCAGCCGATCCGTCGAATCCGGAAATCCAAGTTCGTGCCGCCCAATGGCTGGCATAGTATTCGCTTTGATGCGGGTCGGTTCCCGGTATGATGAAAGCTGTAATACCGGCTTTGCCCATTTCGTCACGCAGGGCTTTGAGTCGGGGTAATGTCGATTTACTCATAATCTGAATGTTTAGAGTTATTGTCGATAAATATTTATCAACCGTGTGTAAAGGTAACGATATTTAGTAAAATAAGAAGATAAAAGGCTGTGAAAATATTGGAATAGAAAGATGGATATAATCGTGCCGATTTTGTGTAAAATTTATTTTCGAGTATATTTTAGCGGTCGAAAGTTTTGTTAATCACAAAACAATCTATAATTTTGCACCGCAATTTATTCAAAAGAAACAAATAAACTAATTTCTAAATAATTATGATTATAGTTCCAGTAAAAGAAGGCGAAAACATCGAGAAGGCTTTGAAAAAATTCAAACGGAAATTTGAAAAAACAGGTGTAGTTAAGGAATTGCGTAACCGTCAGGCATTTGAAAAACCATCTGTTACGAACCGCAAAAAAATGATGCGTGCTATCTACATTCAGAAACTTCAACAGATAGAAGATTAATTTTTTTGTTGTTGGCAAATATTGGATTTTTCAAGAATTTCCTTTATATTCGTAGCGTAAGTTAAAAGCTACGAGAATATGCCGATCGAATCGTTTTTAGAATATATCCGGTATGAGAAGAATCTTTCTACTCATACCGTATTGTCATATAGAAACGATTTGTTTCAGTTTAAAAAGTTCCTTGAAACCGAGTGTGATGGTATTGAGATGCAAAAGGTAACCTCCGATTGTATTCGCGAATGGGTGGCTCTTTTGTCGGAAGGAGGAATGTCGGCTCGTAGTATTTGCCGTAAGATTTCTTCTTTGAGGGCTTTTTACCGCTATCTTGTGGTGCAATCGGATATTCAGGAAAGCCCTGTGAAAAATATTCCTTTGCCTAAGGTACATAAGAAAATGCCGGTTTATCTTCGGCAGGACTCCATGAATGAGCTTTTCGACGATGTGTCGTATGGCGAAGGTTTCGAGGCGGTCCGTAACAAACTTATTATCGCTATGCTTTATCATACGGGTATGCGCCGAGCCGAATTGATAGGGTTGAGGGATACCGATGTGCGTGAAGGAGAGATAAAGGTGACGGGAAAAAGGAATAAACAGAGGCTGATTCCGTACGGAGAGGAATTGTCGCAGATGATTGCCGGTTATCGGCAGGCTCGTAAAGAGTCGTGTGGAGATGATTGTGGCTTCTTTTTCGTTCGGGAAAATGGGGAACCGTTATATCCGCAGTTAGTTTATCGGGTAGTCAATGGGTCTTTGTCGAAAGTTTGTTCGCTCGATAAAAGAAGTCCGCATGTATTGCGTCATACATTCGCGTCGGCCATGCTGAATAACGGGGCAACTCTCAATAGTGTCAAGGAACTGCTCGGACATCATTCATTAGCTTCAACCGAGGTATATACACATATAACGTTTGAAGAACTAAAACAAAGTTATAACCAGGCTTTCCCGAAAAGAAAGTCATAAAAAAGGAGGAAATATGGAAATCCGTATTCAAGCGATTCATTTCGATGCATCAGAAAAGTTGGAAAAATTTATTCAGAAAAAAGTTTCTAAATTAGAACAATATTACGATGGAATTATAGCCGTCGAAGTTTCTTTGAAAGTGGTAAAACCGGAAACGGCACAGAACAAAGAGGCTGGAATTAAGGTTCTTGTTCCGAGAAATGAGGATATGTTTTCCTGCAAGGTTGCCGATACCTTTGAAGAGGCGGTCGATATGGCCGTCGAGGCTCTCGTTAAGCAGCTTCTGAAAACCAAAGAAAAGATGCGTGAAAAGTAAAAAAAATGTACTGATATTTTTGTAATTTAAAATTAATGCCTAAATTTGCACCCGTTTCTCACCGACTCAATCTTTGATAAACGGGTGCATTCTTCTGAAAAGGAAAGATGTGTGTGGTAGAGGGGTGAGATGTAAATTTAAGGTCTTGTAAAGGCTAATATAAGGGCAAATACCAGAGTGGCCAAATGGGGCAGACTGTAAATCTGCTGGCTTACGCCTTCGGTGGTTCGAATCCATCTTTGCCCACAAAAAAATGCGGAAGTAGCTCAGTTGATAGAGCATCAGCCTTCCAAGCTGAGGGTCGCGAGTTTGAGCCTCGTCTTCCGCTCCAAGAATGAATGCCAATGTAGCTCAGCGGTAGAGCACTTCCTTGGTAAGGAAGAGGTCACGGGTTCAAGTCCCGTCATCGGCTCAAGTTTTTAGAAAGCTAATCATTTATAAAATAATACAAAGCTATGGCAAAAGAACAGTTTCAACGTACCAAACCACACGTAAATATTGGTACTATCGGTCACGTAGACCACGGTAAAACGACCTTGACCGCCGCTATCACTACGGTTCTTGCAAAAAAAGGTCTTTCAGAATTGCGTTCTTTCGATTCTATCGATAACGCTCCTGAAGAAAAAGAACGTGGTATTACCATCAATACCTCTCACGTAGAATATGAAACTGCAAATCGTCACTACGCACACGTAGACTGTCCGGGTCACGCCGACTATGTGAAGAACATGGTAACTGGTGCTGCGCAGATGGACGGTGCTATTATCGTAGTTGCAGCTACCGATGGTCCTATGCCTCAGACTCGTGAGCATATTTTGTTGGCTCGTCAGGTGAACGTTCCTCGTATCGTTGTGTTCTTGAACAAATGCGATATGGTTGACGATGAAGAGATGCTCGAACTCGTTGAAATGGAAATGAGAGAATTGCTTTCAGCATATGAATATGACGGTGACAATACTCCTATTATTCGCGGATCTGCATTGGGCGCATTGAATGGCGAAGCTCAATGGGAAGAGAAAGTGATGGAGTTGATGGATGCTGTCGATAATTGGATTCCTCTGCCTCCGCGCGATGTTGATAAACCTTTCTTGATGCCTGTTGAAGACGTCTTCTCTATTACGGGTCGTGGTACTGTTGCTACTGGTCGTATCGAGGCAGGTCGCGTAAAAGTGGGTGATGAAGTTCAAATCCTCGGTTTGGGAGCAGATAAGAAATCGGTTGTAACCGGTGTTGAAATGTTCCGTAAGATTCTTGACGAAGGCGAAGCTGGTGATAACGTTGGTTTGTTGCTCCGTGGTATCGACAAGAATGAAATCAAACGTGGTATGGTTATCTGCCACCCGGGACAGGTTAAACCTCACTCTGAATTCAAAGCTCAGGTTTATATCTTGAAGAAAGAAGAAGGTGGTCGTCACACTCCTTTCCACAACCACTACCGTCCTCAGTTCTACATTCGTACGCTCGACGTAACGGGTGAAATCACTCTCCCCGAAGGTGTAGAAATGGTAATGCCGGGTGACCACGTTACTATCAATGTGAAACTTATCAACCCGGTTGCTTGCGACAAAGGTTTGCGCTTTGCAATCCGTGAAGGTGGCCGTACGGTAGGTTCTGGTCAGATCACAGATATTTTGGACTAATTCTATAAAGGGTTAGTTTTGATGAAACTACAAAATCAGCCTCTTTGTGGGGCTGATTTTATACGGGTCTAGCTCAGTTGGTAGAGCACTGGTCTCCAAAACCAGGTGTCGGGAGTTCGAGTCTCTCGACCCGTGCAAAATTTAGTGAAACAATGAAGAAATTGAAAATACTTGCCGATATCCAAGATTCTTATAACGAATTGGTACATAAGGTTTCTTGGCCTACCAAGTCGGAGTTGGCAAATAGTGCTGTGGTGGTTATGTTTGCTTCCCTTATTATCGCTATAGTCATATTTGCAATGGATCAATGTATTGACAAAATCATGCACCTTATTTACGGAGGTCTTTAATTAGGGAGGTAAATCAATGTCTGAAGAAAAAAAAGGCTGGTACGTTTTGCGTGCCATAAGCGGAAAAGAGAACAAGGTCAAAGAAGTTCTTGATGCAGAAATCAAGAATACTGATCTTGGCAATTATGTATTTCAGGTCTTGATACCTACCGAAAAAGTTTACACCGTACGTAACGGGAAAAAGGTGGTAAAGGAGAAAAATCTTTACTCGGGTTATGTTTTTGTCGAAGCCATTTTAGTAGGTGAGGTTGTTCATCATTTGCGTAATACAACGAATGTGATTGACTTTTTGGGCGGAAAATCCAATCAGCCGGAGCCTTTACGGCCTTCGGAAGTTAATCGTATGTTGGGCGCAGTCGACGAGATGCAGGAGGTGGGTGACGAACCGGCCGTTGTATATCATGTCGGTGAAACGGTAAAAGTAAACTATGGTCCGTTTAACGGATTTAGTGGAATTATCGAGGAGGTGAACAACGAGAAAAAGAAACTGAAAGTAATGGTTAAAATTTTTGGTCGCAAGACTCCGTTGGAGTTGGAAAATTCGCAAGTAGAGCGGGAGTAATACAAGAGGTTACGCGCTTGTATGAACCCTCGGTATTTTAATAATATCAAAATTAAAAACAATGGCTAAAGAAATTGCTGGACAGATCAAATTACAGATTAAAGGTGGTGCAGCAAACCCCTCTCCTCCCGTAGGACCTGCATTGGGTTCTAAGGGTATAAACATCATGGAGTTTTGCAAGCAATTCAATGCCCGTACCCAAGACAAAGCTGGTAAAGTATTGCCGGTCGTAATTACCTATTATAGCGATAAATCTTTCGATTTTGTCGTTAAGACTCCTCCCGTAGCTATTCAAGTTATGGAAGCTGCCAAAGTAAAAGGCGGTTCTGCGGAGCCTAACCGTAAAAAAGTGGGAGAGATTACTTGGGAACAGGTAAAAGTAATCGCCGAGGACAAATTGGTCGATTTGAACTGTTTTACGGTAGAATCGGCGATGAAAATGGTTGCTGGTACAGCGAGAAGTATGGGTATCACCGTAAAAGGGGAATTCCCGGTAAATAACTAATAAACTTCAATTGAAATGGGTAAACTGACAAAAAATCAAAAGTTAGCTTTAGCAAAGATTGAAGCAGGGAAGGCCTACTCACTCGGCGAGGCATCTCAATTGGTAAAAGATATTACTTATACCAAATTCGATGCATCGCTTGATATTGATGTACGCTTAGGCGTTGATCCTCGTAAAGCCAATCAAATGGTAAGAGGTGTCGTATCGTTGCCTCATGGAACGGGTAAACAAGTGCGTGTGTTGGTACTTTGTACTCCCGATGCCGAAGCTGCCGCAAAGGAAGCCGGAGCCGATTACGTAGGATTGGACGAATATATCGAGAAGATCAAAGGCGGTTGGACCGATATCGACGTAATCATTACGATGCCTGCTATCATGGGTAAGATCGGTGCTTTGGGACGTGTATTAGGCCCTCGTGGTTTGATGCCTAATCCTAAGAGCGGAACTGTGACTCCCGATGTCGCTAAAGCTGTAAAAGAAGTAAAACAAGGAAAAATCGATTTCAAAGTCGATAAGAATGGTATAGTACATGCCTCTATAGGTAAGATTTCGTTTACTGCCGATCAGATTCGCGATAATGCGAAAGAATTTGTTTCGACATTGATAAAACTGAAACCTACTGCTGCTAAGGGTACTTATATCAAGAGTATTTATCTTTCGAGTACAATGAGCCCGGGTATCAAGATTGATCCTAAATCAGTTGACGAGATCTAAAACAAGGAATTATGAGAAAGGAAGATAAAGGCACTATTATTGCGCAAATAGCAGAAACTGTAAAGGAGTACAGCTGCTTCTACCTTGCAGAAACTGCAACGTTGAATGCTGAAAAAACAAGCAATTTACGTCGTGCATGTTTCAAAGAAGGTATCAAAATGATGGTTGTTAAGAACGCTTTGTTACACAAGGCACTGGAAGGGCTTGATACCGATTATTCGCCCTTGTATGGTTCTTTGAAGGGTTCTACAACGATGTTCTTTGCAAATGTTGGCAATGCACCTGCAAAGCTGATTAAGGAGTTTAGAAAGACTTCTGAAGATTTGGTTCTAAAAGCCGCTTATGTAGAAGAAGGGTTTTATATCGGAGCCGATCAGCTTGATGCACTTGTTGCTATCAAGAGCAAAAACGAACTTATTGCTGAGGTTATCGCCCTCTTACAATCTCCTGCAAAGAATGTTGTATCGGCTCTTCAGTCAAGTGGTTCTACCTTACATGGAGTATTGCAGACTCTATCAGAAAGATAAAATTTATACAAAAAACATTATTACGAATAATAACATTTAATTCATACAAAAATGGCAGATTTGAAAGCTTTTGCAGAACAATTAGTTAACTTGACCGTAAAGGAAGTAAACGAACTTGCTCAAATTTTGAAAGACGAATATGGTATTGAACCTGCTGCTGCAGCTGTTGCTGTTGCTGCTGCTCCTGCCGCTGGTGGAGCTGCTGCTGAAGAAAAAACATCTTTCGATGTTGTTTTGAAAGCTGCTGGTGCAAATAAACTTGCTATCGTTAAATTGGTGAAAGAACTCACCGGACTTGGCTTGAAAGAAGCAAAAGACCTTGTAGACGGTGCTCCTAACAACATCAAAGAAGGTCTTGCTAAGGCTGATGCTGAGGCTTTGAAAAAACAATTGGAAGAAGCTGGAGCAGAAGTTGAACTTAAATAATACATCTGTTAATCAGAGAGTTTGGTTAAGAATCATCTCACTCGGTGATTCTTAACCTTTTTGTGTATATATTTTTAATTAAGTTCACTTAATCCCTTTTATAAATGTCTTCTACAATAGGTAAACCACGCGTAAATTTCGCTTCAATTAAGAATCCGCTTCCTTATCCGGATTTCCTTGAAGTTCAGTTGAAGTCATTTCAAGACTTTTTGCAACTCGACACCCCGCCTGAAAAAAGAAAAAACGAAGGACTTTTCAAGGTATTTGCCGAGAATTTCCCCATTGCTGATACACGCAATAACTTTGTCCTCGAATTTTTGGACTATTATATCGATCCGCCGAGATATACGATTGAAGAATGTCTCGAAAGAGGGTTGACTTACAGCGTACCGTTAAAGGCCAAATTGAAATTATATTGTACCGATCCCGATCATGAGGATTTCGCTACGGTAATTCAAGACGTTTATTTAGGTCCTATCCCTTATATGACTGCTAAGGGTACGTTTGTTATCAATGGGGCCGAACGTGTTGTCGTTTCACAGTTGCACCGTTCTCCGGGCGTGTTCTTCGGACAAAGTATACACGCTAACGGTACAAAACTTTATTCGGCACGTATTATTCCGTTCAGGGGCTCTTGGATTGAATTTGCCACTGATATAAACAACGTGATGTATGCCTATATCGACCGGAAGAAAAAGTTGCCCGTTACTACTTTGTTGCGTGCGATTGGTTTCGAGACCGATAAGGATATTCTCGAAATATTCGGTTTGGCAGAAGACTTGAAAGTCTCCAAAGCAAGTTTGAAAAAAGCCATTGGCCGCAGATTGGCGGGTAATGTCGTTAAGGCTTGGGTGGAAGACTTTGTAGACGAGGATACCGGTGAGGTCGTTTCTATCGAACGTACCGAGATTGTCATTCCTCGTGAAACTGTCCTTGAAGAATCGCATATTGCCGATATTATCGAATCGGGTGTCCAAAATATCTTGTTGCATAAAGAGGATAGCAACACGTCGGATTACTCGATTATATTCAATACGTTGCAAAAGGATTCCAGCAACTCGGAAAAAGAAGCCGTGTTGTATATTTATCGCCAATTACGTAACGCCGAGCCTGCCGATGATGCCAGTGCCCGCGAGGTGATTACCAACCTTTTCTTCTCGGAGAAACGTTACGATTTGGGAGAAGTAGGACGTTATAGAATAAACAAGAAATTAAATCTTTCTACCTCGCCCGATGTGAAGGTGCTTACGAAAGAGGATATCATCGAAATTATCAAATATCTCATCGAGTTGATTAACTCGAAGACCGATGTCGATGATATAGACCATTTGAGCAACCGTCGTGTGCGCACGGTAGGAGAACAATTATATAATCAGTTTGGAGTGGGGTTGGCTCGTATGGCGCGTACCATTCGTGAGAGAATGAATGTGCGGGATAACGAGGTGTTTACTCCCATCGACTTGATTAATGCAAAGACGATATCGTCTGTTATCAATACATTCTTCGGGACGAACGCTTTGTCGCAGTTCATGGATCAGACGAATCCGTTGGCCGAAATTACTCACAAGCGTCGTATGTCGGCCTTGGGTCCCGGCGGTTTGTCTCGCGAACGCGCCGGTTTCGAGGTCCGTGACGTGCACTATACGCACTATGGACGTCTTTGTCCTATCGAGACTCCCGAAGGACCTAATATCGGTTTGATCTCGTCTCTTTGTGTATATGCTAAGATTAACGATCTGGGCTTCATCGAAACTCCGTATCGGAAAGTAGAAAATGGGAAAGTGGATTTGTCGCCCGAGGGTGTGGTGTATTTGACCGCCGAAGCCGAGGAAAACTTGGTGGTAGCGCAGGGTAATGCTCCGTTGAATGACGACGGCACATTTGTTCGCAATCGGGTAAAATCTCGTTTGGAGGCCGATTTCCCCGTCGTTTCGCCCGATCAGGTGAATTTGATGGACGTGTCGCCTACTCAGATAGCTTCTATCGCGGCATCGTTGATTCCGTTCCTCGAACACGATGATGCGAACCGTGCGTTGATGGGGTCGAACATGATGCGTCAGGCAGTTCCTTTATTGCGTCCCGAAGCTCCTATTGTGGGAACAGGTATCGAGGGGCAGTTGATTCGCGATTCTCGTACGCAGATTACGGCCGAGGGCGATGGTGTTATCGAGTTTGTCGATGCCACTACGATTCGTATTCGCTACGATCGTACGGAAGATGAAGAATTTGTAAGTTTTGAAGATTCCGTAAAAGAATATATCATACCCAAGTTCCGTAAGACGAACCAGAGTACGACTATCGATTTGCGTCCTATCTGCCACAAGGGAGACCGGGTTAAAGCCGGAGATATTCTTACTGAAGGTTATTCCACCGAGAATGGCGAGTTGGCTTTGGGACGTAACCTCAAAGTCGCATTCATGCCGTGGAAAGGATATAACTACGAGGATGCTATCGTGTTGAACGAGCGTGTCGTTCGTGAAGACATTCTTACTTCGGTTCACGTTGATGAATATTCGTTGGAAGTGCGTGAAACCAAGCGCGGTATGGAGGAACTTACTTCCGATATTCCCAATGTAAGCGAGGATGCTACGAAAGACCTCGATGAACGTGGTATTATTCGTATCGGAGCTCAGGTTAATCCCGGAGATATTATGATCGGTAAGATTACTCCGAAAGGAGAATCCGATCCTTCTCCCGAAGAAAAATTGCTTCGTGCGATTTTCGGTGATAAGGCCGGCGATGTGAAAGATGCTTCCTTGAAAGCTACTCCTTCGTTGAAAGGTGTCGTTATCGGTACGAATCTATTCTCTCGTGCCATTAAAAAGAAAAAATCGAAACTCAGCGACAAAGCCATTCTTCCGAAACTCGACGAGGAATATGAAGAAAAGATGAACGGTTTGAAAGCCATTCTCATCGATAAGTTGCTTGTTTTGACACAAGGTAAGGTTTCTCAGGGTGTGAAAGATTTCATGGGAACCGATGTCGTGTCGAAGGGAACGAAATTCACTCAGGCTGTTCTGAATAAAATCGATTATACGACGGTACAGGTAAGCAAGTGGACGACCGATGCCGCTAAGAACGAATTGATACGCGCTACTATCATCAATTATTTGAAGAAGTATAAAGAATATGATGCCGAGTTGCGTCGTAAGAAATTCGATATTTCTATCGGAGATGAACTTCCTTCTGGTATCGTGCAAATGGCCAAAGTGTATATTGCCAAGAAGCGTAAGATAAGCGTGGGCGATAAGATGGCCGGACGTCACGGTAACAAGGGTATCGTTTCGCGTATCGTTCGTCAGGAAGACATGCCTTTCTTGGCCGACGGAACTCCGGTCGATATCGTTTTGAACCCGTTGGGTGTGCCTTCTCGTATGAACTTGGGACAGATTTTCGAGACCGTTTTAGGTTGGGCTGGAGCCGAGTTGGGAGAAAAATTTGCGACTCCGATTTTCGACGGGGCGAGCCTTGATGATTTGAATACTTGGACCGATAAAGCCGGGCTTCCTCGTTATGGTAAGACCTATTTGTATGACGGTGGCACAGGCGAGCGTTTCGACCAGCCGGCTACGGTGGGGGTAATCTATATGCTGAAACTGGGTCACATGGTCGAAGACAAGATGCATGCCCGTTCCATCGGTCCGTACTCTTTGATTACGCAACAGCCTTTGGGTGGTAAAGCACAGTTCGGTGGTCAGCGTTTCGGAGAAATGGAGGTTTGGGCTCTCGAAGCCTTCGGTGCTTCTCATGTTTTGCAGGAAATCCTGACGATCAAGTCGGACGACGTGGTTGGACGTTCGAAAGCCTATGAGGCAATCGTTAAGGGCGAACCCATGCCGACACCCGGTATTCCCGAGTCTCTGAATGTGTTATTGCATGAATTGAGAGGTCTTGGTCTTAGCGTCAACTTAGAATAAATAAAATCCAATGGCCAGACTGTCGCAGAAATGTGACAGTCGGCCAATAACTCTTTATACATTAAAAACATATGGCTTTTAGAAAAGATAACAAAATAAAGAGTAACTTTTCGAAGATTTCGATCGGTTTGGCTTCGCCCGAAGAGATTCTGGAAAATTCGAGCGGTGAGGTCTTGAAACCCGAAACCATCAATTACCGTACCTATAAACCTGAGCGGGACGGTCTTTTCTGCGAACGTATATTCGGACCTGTAAAAGATTACGAGTGTCATTGCGGAAAATATAAACGTATTCGCTACAAAGGTATCGTGTGCGACCGATGTGGTGTGGAAGTAACAGAGAAAAAGGTGCGCCGCGAACGCATGGGGCATATACAGCTCGTTGTTCCGGTAGCTCATATCTGGTATTTCCGTTCGTTACCCAATAAGATTGGGTATTTGTTGGGATTGCCCAGCAAGAAATTGGACGCTGTTATCTATTATGAGCGTTATATTGTCATACAGCCGGGACCTCAATCGGACTTGGCTACTTACGATTTGCTTTCCGAAGAGGAATATTTGAACATCATGGATTCACTTCCTCGTGAAAATCAGATGCTCGAAGATACCGATCCGAATAAGTTTATCGCTAAGATGGGAGCAGAAGCTATCTACGATCTGCTTTCTCGTTTGGATCTCGATGAGCTGTCTTACGATTTGCGTCATCGTGCCAGCACCGATGGCTCTCAGCAACGCAAAACCGAGGCTTTGAAACGGCTCCAAGTCGTTGAGTCGTTCCGGGCTTCGAAGGGTAGGAACCGGCCCGAATGGATGATTTTGAAAGTCATACCGGTTATCCCGCCCGAATTGCGTCCGTTGGTTCCTCTCGATGGCGGTCGTTTCGCGACTTCCGATTTGAACGATTTGTACCGTCGGGTGATTATCCGTAACAATCGTTTGAAACGATTGATGGAGATCAAGGCTCCTGAGGTTATTCTTCGAAATGAAAAACGTATGTTGCAGGAGGCTGTGGATTCTTTGCTCGACAACTCTCGCAAGTCTAGCGCAGTGAAAACCGAGGCTAATCGTCCGTTAAAGTCTCTTTCCGATAGTTTGAAAGGTAAGCAAGGACGTTTCCGCCAAAACCTGTTGGGTAAACGTGTCGATTATTCTGCGCGTTCGGTTATCGTCGTAGGTCCCGAATTGAAAATGCACGAATGCGGTCTGCCCAAAAATATGGCGGCCGAATTGTATAAACCGTTTATTATCCGTAAACTTATCGAGCGTGGTATCGTTAAGACGGTAAAATCGGCTAAGAAAATCGTCGATCGCAAAGAGCCTGTGGTATGGGATATCCTCGAACATGTGATGAAAGGACACCCCGTGCTGTTGAACCGTGCCCCGACGTTGCACCGTTTGGGTATTCAGGCGTTCCAGCCCAAAATGATCGAAGGTAAGGCTATCCAGTTGCATCCGCTCGCTTGTACGGCATTTAACGCCGACTTCGACGGTGACCAGATGGCTGTTCACTTGCCTCTCGGAAACGAGGCAATTCTTGAAGCTCAACTGTTGATGTTGGGTGCTCATAATATCTTGAATCCCGCCAATGGCGCACCTATCACTGTGCCTTCGCAAGATATGGTTTTGGGATTGTATTATATTACCAAACTTCGTCCGGGTTCGTTGGGTGAAGGACTGAAATTCTATGGTCCCGAAGAAGCCGAAATCGCTTACAACGAAGGTAAAGTTTCGTTGCACGCTCCGGTATCGGTCGTTGTGAAAGATGTCGATAAGGACGGTAATATCATCGAGCACATGGTCGAGAATACTTCGGTGGGTCGTGTATTGGTTAATCAGTATGTGCCTCAGGAGATCGGCTATGTCAATGAAATCCTTTCTAAGAAATCGTTGCGCGATATTATCGGTAAGGTGATTAAAGTTTGCGGTGTGACACGTTCGGCTCAGTTCCTTGACGATATCAAGAACTTGGGTTACTACATGGCATTCAAGGGAGGTTTGTCCTTCAATTTGGGTGATGTGCTCGTTCCGCCCGAAAAAGAGACTTTGGTTGCCGAAGGTAACGCCGAGGTGGAACAGATCATGAACAACTACAACATGGGTTTCATCACTTATAACGAGCGTTATAATCAGATTATCGATACATGGACTCACGTAAATTCTCGTCTGTCCGATATTTTGATGAAGCAACTTTCTGCCGACAATCAAGGATTCAATTCGGTATTCATGATGTTGGATTCGGGAGCTCGTGGTTCTAAGGACCAGATTCGTCAGTTGTCGGGTATGCGTGGTTTGATGGCCAAACCCCAAAAGTCGGGAGCAGAAGGCGGTCAGATCATCGAGAACCCTATTTTGGCAAACTTCAAAGAGGGACTTTCCGTGTTGGAATACTTTATCTCTACGCACGGTGCTCGTAAAGGTCTTGCCGATACGGCATTGAAGACAGCCGACGCCGGTTATTTGACCCGTCGTTTGGTCGATGTAGCTCACGATGTCATTATCCATGAAGAGGATTGCGGTACATTGCGCGGTTTGGTTTGTACCGAGATTAAGAATAACGAGGAGGTCGTAGCTTCTTTGGGTGAAAGAATATTAGGACGTGTGTCTGTTCACGATGTAGTGAATCCGTTGACTAACGAGATATTGGTTCACGCCGGTGAAGAAATTACCGAAGTTATTGCCAAGAAGATAGAGGATTCTCCTATCGAACAGGTGGAGATTCGTTCGGTTCTGACGTGCGAATCGAAGAAAGGTGTTTGTGCTAAATGTTACGGACGTAACCTTTCTAATAACCGCATGGTTCAAAAAGGCGAGGCTGTGGGTGTAATTGCCGCGCAGTCGATCGGTGAGCCGGGTACACAGCTGACATTGCGTACGTTCCACGTCGGTGGTATCGCTTCGAATATTGCGGCTGTATCGAGCGTTACATCTCGTTACGAGGGTATTTTGGAGATAGACGAACTTCGTACGGTAGAAAATGTATCCGATAGCGGTACAAGAGTACAGATTGTCGTAGGTCGATTGGCCGAAATGCGTATTATCGACCCGAATACGAAAATGGTGCTCATGACTGCCAATATTCCCTATGGATCAAAACTTTTCTTCAATAACGGCGATACCGTTAAGAAAGGCGATATGATTTGCGAATGGGACCCCTTCAATGCGGTAATTGTTTCGGAGGTGGGCGGTAGAGTCAACTTCGAAGCCGTGGAAGAAGGTGTTACTTATCGTGTAGAATCGGACGAACAATCTGGTTTGAAAGAAAAGATCATTATCGAATCGAAAGACCGTACCCGTGTACCGTCGGCACAAATTCTCGATGAAGCCGGGCAGGTAATCAAGAGTTATGCTTTGCCTGTGGGAGCTCACTTGATGATTGAAGACGGCGATAGGATTAAAACGGGAGATGTATTCGTTAAGATACCTCGTGCGGTCGGTAAAGCCGGTGACATTACCGGTGGTCTTCCTCGTGTAACCGAGTTGTTCGAAGCACGTAACCCGTCTAATCCGGCTGTCGTTTCTGAAATCGACGGTGAGGTGATCTTCGGGAAAGTGAAACGTGGTAATCGTGAAATCTCTGTGGTTTCCAAGACGGGTGAGACGAAGAAATATTTGGTTCCTCTTTCCAAACAAATATTGGTACAAGAGAACGATTACGTGCGTGCCGGAACTCCGCTTTCCGATGGAGCCGTTACTCCTTCCGATATCTTGGCCATCAAAGGTCCTACGGCTGTACAGGAATATATCGTGAACGAAGTTCAAGATGTGTACCGTATGCAGGGTGTGAAGATTAACGATAAGCACTTCGAGGTGATTGTTCGTCAAATGATGCGTAAGGTTCAAATTCTCGATCCGGGCGATACTCGATTCTTGGAACAACAGATTGTCGACAAGCGAGACTTCATGGACGAAAATGACCGTATTTGGGGTAAAAAAGTCGTTACCGATCCGGGCGATTCTCAAACGTTGAAAGCCGGACAGATCGTTACGGCGCGTAAATTGCGCGATGAAAATTCGGCTTTGAAACGGAAAGACTTGAAGTTGATACAGGTGCGCGATGCAATTCCTGCTACTTCCGAACAGATTCTGCAAGGTATTACCCGTGCAGCCCTGCAAACATCGAGCTTTATGTCGGCCGCTTCTTTCCAAGAGACGACAAAAGTGCTCAACGAGGCTGCTATCAATGGTAAGGTAGATACGTTGGAAGGTATGAAAGAAAACGTTATCTGCGGACACTTGATTCCTGCCGGTACGGGGCAACGTGAGTTTGACAAACTCATTGTCGGATCCAAAGAGGAATTCGATCGTGTTTTTGCCAATCGTAAGAATGTAACTGATTTTTCTAATTAATAAGAGAGAAGAAGAATACTTTAAGCAGGGGAGCGATTTTGTGGTCGCTCCCCTGCTTTTTTTATTTCGCTGACGGCCGTCCTATTACTTTACATATGGTTTATTAGAAAATCCGTGGAAGTAAACGTGCATTTTAGCGATGCTTTTTTATCGATAAACGTATCCCGATCTTTTCGGCGAAAGATGACATGGTATTTTGTTTGTAGAGTTAATCCCTTGTCCTGAGGACACTTCCTCTATATTTCTTTGCCGTTCTTGCTCCTTCTTCCCCCTGCCGTGTCCCGCAGTATTATATGGTGCTCTGCATTATCGGTATGGGGAAGATACTGGAAGAAACAGTAATTCCTGAGGAGAGGAATGGTGTATAAAAGAGTAATTTCCATTAAATATTGATATAGGAGTATGATATTTCTATGAACGCCTTTGTAAATATCCTATATATCCATTTTTTACATAGTAGTGTCGCTTTTTATAAGCTAGGAAGGAGAATAGTGTATCTAAAATGCTTAAAAGAGAATGCAAATACCGATACTGTTTTTTTGTAATAATAAACCCGTCTAACCGAGTGTGAAGAATCGGTTAGACGGGTTTATTGAAGTATATCGCAATGATTATTGTTTGATAATCATGCGTGTTTCTTGGGCTATTTTTACGATATAGTAGCCATTGGCCAATTGTGATACATCGACTGTCGCTACGTTTTGGTCGCAGAATGATTCGGTTTGCATAACGAGTGCGCCACTGACGGCATAGATGCTTATTGTACCGAGAGGCTCGGCCGATTCGATAGTAATCGTCGTGTGAGCAGGACTGGGGTAGATAGCCATTTCATTTTCTTTTTTTACCGATTCTACACCAGACGATACAGAGGAGTGTAATGAGATATTGGGTAAATAGGCATCCATTTTTAGTGCTTGTGAGAAATCAAAGGCTGTCATGTCGTCACTGTAAGCGAGTTGTCTTCCTTCTCCTTTTCTTCCATACCAACTGAGGAAGTAGGACGGTGCTTGGGTCTCGGAAACAGTCATTATACATATATTTCCACCGGTATAGTCAAATTCTGTATCGAGCATAATAGGCAATTCTTTATCACCGTTGTCTACTTTCAGTTCTCCATCAAATACAAGTTTGAATTCTGATAACGCAATAGGATCTATGCCGTCGAATGTAGCCTTTTCGGTGTTAGCCATATAGATTTTACTATGGAAACCTTCCACTTCGTTTGTTCCAAATACCGAAGGATAGTATTTGATTGCCGAAATAGAGCCGGCTTTGCCTCCTATTTCTTGTTGGGTGTAGATGGTTTGTGCGGTACCGTGGGTTTTTCTCACGTTGAACGGATAGCTTGGCGATACCGATTTCCCATCGGTGATGTCTATCCAGCTGCCACTGCCTAGAACCAATACGTGGATAGGCTCGGTTTGGTCATTTTCAGGGTTTGCATCATTTTCGATCGAGACTTTTGCGGATAGATCGGTCGATATAGCATTTTGGGGTGTCCAAACTATTTGGCAAACAGATTTTTGCAATGCTTCGAGGGGATCGGTTTGTATAGCGGCAGCCAATTCTTTTCCTTCTTTGTCGATCAGTGCAACTTTGAAATTATCGGCCGTTTCGACACCGTTGTTTCGAACAACTACACTGTAAATGGATTCTGAGCCGATTTGAGGGGTCTCGGTTCCCGAAATGGAAACTGCCATAAGGTCGACAAGCGGTTTTTCCAATACACTGAATCCGTGAAGCTCAAACATTACCGCATTACAAACATGGAAAGCTATGTAATAATCGCCTGTTTCTTGAACCGAGAAAATCAAGCTCTTTTCTGTAACACCTTGAACCGCTGCGTTTGAGTATTCTTCCAATATGACGGTTTGGCTGGACGGTTCCGTGCTTTTGCCGATGGTTACAGTGTAGTTGATAGGAAAGATTTCGCCTTGCCCGTTGATTTTATAGTCGATGGCATAATGCTTTCCGGAGGTCAGCCGGATAGGCACGGAAGCTATCCAATCATCGGCCTTTGTTGATGGATTTAGAATTTGAGAGGGGAAATAACGCCAAGCGTGGGTTCCGTTTCCATAGATTTGATGAGCGAATGTAAATCCGTCTTTATCGTTGTCGGAGGTTGTCCATAAGTTCAAGCCGTTGGTCGAACTGAAATCTCCGTTATAGGGTAGAGTATCGATTGCCGGGCCGGATACTACGGCGTTTGTATTGGTGGGTATGCCTTCTCCGGCCGATGTTACAGCCGTAATTTTATAGTAATATCCATGGAGCTCGGTAATCGTTTTATCTGTGAAATAGGTGTTGTTCAAGTTTTCGTGCAAAGTGACAGAGTCTGGGTAGCGAACAACTTTGTAAGTCAAGTTTTCACTGTCGAACCAACCTCCGTTCGCTCCAACGGCCGGTTTCGTCCAACTGACATTGATTTCATAACCATTGCCCGATTTCTCGGCTTTCGCCTCGTTTACCGCTCCCGGAATGTCGGCTCCCACAAAATGGCTGTCGGTATATGCGGCCGGACCTTCACCCTCGTTGTTCGATACAACGGCTTTATAAACGTAAGTACCCGCTTCCATTCCAGAATCTTGATAGGTCATTGTCTCATTATTGGTACAATTGGTGAATGTTTTGATAAGGTTATCATTACGATAGATATTCACGCTGAATCCATCGGGCAGAGTGCTGCCTCCGAATGTTTGAGAGGGGTTTGTCCATTGTAAGAGGCATGTTGTCGCACCTGCCTCGCCCGGTATTGCCGAGAATGAGGTTACTGCGGACGGAGCCCCGTTTGCGATATTTTGGGGGTCGATGTATAGCCCTACGACTTCTAAATTGTTACCTAATTTCCCAACGAAATTGTAGCCATAGAAATATTCTTCTTCATAAAATGTGAAGTTTGCAAGGAATCCATTGGGAGAGGTAAGACCATTTGTTTGTATTTCATTAAATCCGGCCCACCATAGTAATCCGTCTTTGTCGAAAGTCATCGATTGCAAGGCGGTAGGCAGTTGTTCGGCATACCCCGTTTCTTCTGCAAGTTCTCCGGAAAGTTTTGATAGATTCCACAATGTGCCACCACTGCTTAAAGCCACGAGTTGCCCTTCTGGACTGGCGGCTAATGTATAAAGCATTTCATAGTCCTGATAACCGATTAGTGTAGCCTCACCGGTGGCTTTATCGAGGGTGAACAATCCGAATGGAATGTCTATTTCTCCATCTTCACCTTCTTCGGCAGCGGTAATGTCGAAAGCCAGCGCATAGATGTTTTGGGTGGTGGCATCATAGGTCATATCCATGACCATGTGCGCTTGCACGGTCGGACATGGAGTAGTCTGCGATCGTAGAGACATTTTTGGTGGAGATGTCCATTTTCAACAATGAGTAGCATACCAATCCGTCATCGGCTGCTATCATATAGTAGGTGCCGTCAATGCAGACTGCCGCCCTGATGAAACGGTCGATTTCAAACTCTTCGCTGACATTGGTAGGGTCGGAGGTCTTGAATTTGACCAATTTTGAACTAAACTCTCCTTCTCCGGAGCTAAGTGGTACCCAACCGTAGGCTGTTGAACCGCTGGTCGTGGCCGATACTGTGTTTATACCCCAAAGTAAAACACTGATTGCTAAAAGTAAATACTTTTTCATTCTTTTTGAATATTTCTTCTAAGACAGGTTATAAAAGATATTAAATAAAAATTAAAAAAAAAGAGTCTGCCTCCCCTGTTGGTTTAGATATTCATTAGGCTCTTTCTTGTTTGTATATTTGCTGCAAATATAGTAATTTGCTACAAATATTTGAAAATTATGTTCTTTTTTTGCTTTTTTTTGAAAAGAATGATGGAATGAGAAGGTCTGTTTGTGAGAGTTTGAGTGTCTTTTTTTGTTTGATAGTTGATCGTCTTGCTTGGTGGAAAACTTTTTAATGGAATCCTTAAAATCCCTTCATTATTCTATAATAGGAGATTTGTGCCACATTGCAATTTTTTGCGGTATACCGGTTGGAGATAGCGGTAGGTTGCCGATGGCTGTGTGGGTTTAGCGGTCTCCCAAAATGTGGTTAATATATAGATTGCGATTGGACAATGTTATGAATGGTTCTATTTCATGGGATACCATCATGATGGTTGTTCCGTTACTCGATAAATCCCGTAGAATCTCGAACATACGGTTCCCGAATTGACGATCTATATAAGATGCCGGTTCGTCCAATATTAACATTTCCGGCTTAGAAATAAGAGCTCTCCCGAACAAAGATCGTTGGAGTTGTCCTCCCGATAACACCCCGATGGGTTTATTGCGCAAAGCGGTTATACCCATGAGGTCGAGCATTTCGTCTATTTCTTTTTTAGAGTCAAATTTTGTATTTCCCTTTTGGGTGTTACCCATAAGGCCCGAAGCTACTACTTCTTCTACGGTAATGGGAAATCGGCTGTCTATGCTGTTTTTTTGAGGCAGGTAACCCATATCTAATGAAGATACGGGCTCTCCTTGTCTGAAAAAGGTTATTTGTCCCTTAGTCGGACTCTGTAATCTGAGAATCGTACGCAGCAATGACGTTTTTCCCCCGCCGTTAGGGCCGGTAATCAAAAGAAAATCGCCTTGATAAATATCCAGATTTATATCTTCGAGGATATTCTTGTCTGTATAAGAGAGCCATACGTTTTCTATGGCTATTATTTTATTTTCCAGCAATGGCATCGGTTATATGTAAAAGTTCTTCGCTCCAATTATAGCTAAGCGGGTTAATAGGAACTACCTTCGCATTTATTTCAGATGCGAATGATTCGGCTTGTTTGGCATCGAATTCTTGTTGGATAAATATAACTTTCACGTTGTTTTCGCGTGCTATGTCTATGGCTTTTTTCAAATAAAAAGCAGACGGTTCTTTTCCGTTGTATTCCAAACTGAGCTGGTGCAGGTTGTAGTCTTTGGCCAAATAGCTGAGAGACGGATGATATATGGCGAACATAGTTCCGCTGACCGGTGAGAGCCGTTCGGTCATGACGGAATCTACTTGATTTATTTCGTCGAGCAGTTCTTCGTAGTTCTTGCGAAATACTTTTTCTCCGTCGGGATCGATACTAACAAACGCTTCGTACATGTTTCGGGCGATGATGCGCACATTCTTGGGTGAACTCCATGTGTGCGGATCGGCATCGAAATGATGGTGGTGTACATCGGCATCGTTGTGCTCGTGCGTACCTGAAAGTATATCGATACCTTCGGAAGTATCGAATATTTTCATATTCGGATTGTTCTGTTCCAATTTATCCATCCAAGCAAGTTCGAAGCCTATGTGCCCGATTTTGAAATAGGCGATACTTTTGCCCAAATGAACCAGATGAGACGGAGAGGGATCGTAGGCCTCGGGGTTACTGCCGGGAGGAACGATACAGTTAATATTGAACCGGTCTCCTGCAATTTTTTCAGCAAAATATTTCTGAGGTTGTATAGTTACCGTGACAATTTTCTGCTCTTTGTTTCCAGTAGTACATGCTACTGCAATAAATATTAGCAGTATACTCGTGCAATATTTCAGAAAAGAATGATTTTTCATAATAAAACGTTTTGCCTCACGGCATATTTTTGTACAAAAATAATATAATGTTGTTAAGAAACCATCTTTTCGTTGGATTTTAATATATTAAATTTCATTTTTAACATTTTACATATCAAACTTTTTTCAGATTGGAGAATATGTTATTCGACACCGTAAACCTTTTGATGGATTCGAGATGCGACAGTATCGAAAACTTGATTTAGATCTATCTTTCCAAAAGACATAAGGTATAGTTCTAACGGTTGTTTTTCAGGAGAATATGGCGGTTGGGTATATGAACGTGTACATAAAACGAAACCTAATCGTTCGTAAAAGCGTATTCTCCGTTGACTGATATTGTCTAATGGTTTTTCTACTTCGAGAACTGCCGGATTGTTAATGCGTTTTAGCAATTCGGTCATGGCAGTCGCTCCATAGCCCGATCCTCTGCAACTGCTGTCTACGGCGAAGTGTTCGACATAGGAAAAGTCATTCCATTCCCAATAAGAGATAAATCCGACTGCTTTGTTTTCATCAGATAGAAGAACGATGAAAAAATTGTCGTTTTCTTCGAGCAGCCGTATCACCTCGGAAAAATCTCTCCTTTCGTCTAGGGGAAAAGATTCTGTATAAATACGTTCTATGAATTTTAAAGAGTTGCTATCGTTTGCGTAAACTTGTGAAATTTGTATCATATATCGATTTGATTAAATTTTATACAAATATAGCGAAAGGTGGGAGCAGAGGCAAACGAAAATCGTATTTCCGGCTTGGCTATGCCGAACCTTCATAGTACAAATATACAAAAAGATAAGAGTAGGATAAAATGAATCTGTCCATTTTTTATTCGGATCGTATCCTATGTTCTGTAAGTATGAGCAAAGGGTAAGTAGAGAAAAAGACGAGTCAGTTTTTTACCGAACCACCTGAGGTTTCGCTCGATATATAGAGAGTGTAATTTGTAAAAGTCCCGGCGCATGCTTACAAATTGTAATTCCTTTTATTTGAAGATGTTGCCGAAAAATAATTGTTAGAGTAAATTCATACAAAATTAACATGTTCATTAGATGAATAGTGTAAATTTATTACTATCTTTGCAAAATAAATAATAAAACAGTTGTAAAAAATCGTAAACAGACCATGGGACATCATCAATTGGACGAGTTGGATTACAAAATTCTTAAACTTGTAGCCTCGAACGCTCGGATACCATTTCTCGAAGTTGCAAGGGAATGCAATGTATCGGGGGCCGCTATTCATCAACGGGTACAAAAATTGACGAATTTGGGGATTCTTAAAGGATCGGAATACATAATAGATTCAAATAAAATAGGATTTGAAACGTGTGCCTACATGGGCTTTTATTTGAAAAATCCGGGTGATTTTTCCCATGTAGTGGAAGAGTTGCGTAAGATTCCCGAGGTAGTGGAATGCCATTTTACGACAGGACAGTATGATATGTTTATTAAATTGTTCGCACGTAATAATCAGCATTTACTTGAAATTATTCATACGAAATTACAGCCTATCGGTTTATCTCGCACCGAGACGTTGATTTCGTTTCGAGAAATTTTTAGACGTCAGCTTCCTATCGAAGAGGTAGAAGATCTGGATTAAAATAGAGATTGGATAAGAGATTACCCGGCTTTCTTTCCTTCTGGAAGAAAGCTGGGATTAATTTTAACGGGTATGGATAGAATGGAGCAGATGCTTGCTTTTGCCCGAAACTGTGCGAAGGAAGCCGGTAAAATACAACTTTCTTATTTTAGAGGTAATCACTTGCATATCGAGACCAAGTTCAATATGCACGATGTGGTTACGGTCGCAGATAAAGAAAGTGAACGTTATATCATAGGCGAAATAAAGAGGGCTTATCCTGAACATGCTATATTGGGAGAAGAGAGTGGTATGCATGCGGGAGATTCGGAGTATTGTTGGGTGATCGATCCTTTGGACGGAACAACCAATTATAGTCAAGGTCTGCCTATATTTACAGTCTCTATTGGTCTCCAATGTAAAGGTGAAACTGTTTTAGGGGTGGTCTATGCTCCGTATTTGAACGAGCTGTACGAGGCTTGTAAAAGCAAAGGAGCTATGTTGAACGGGCGTTCTATTCATGTTTCAGGAAAGAATGACACTCAGGAGTCTGTTGTTTCTACCGGATTTCCCATAGATAAGGATCGTAATCCCGATAATAATCTCGACAATCTGGCCCGTATTTTACCAATGGTTCGCGGGGTGCGTCGTCAAGGATCGGCAGCATTTGATTTATGTTGTGTCGCTGCCGGAATCTTGGATGGATATTGGGAATTCAATTTGCATTTGTGGGACGTTTGTGCCGGTATATTGATTGTAACCGAGGCCGGGGGTACGGTTCGTTCATTCCGGGAGGATCGTAATGTTTCTATTGTGGCGGGGACTCCTGCTATCGTCGAGCAATTATATTCTCGATTGTCCGACAAGCCGGGGAAGATATGTCTTTAAATGAATTACTGCTGCGCTTTTTCATTATTCCGGGCACTATTTTGCGGCTATTTTTGTATTTTTGCAATAGATAATACGAAAGCAAGCGTATTTTGATGAGCCGTTGAAATGTTAGAACTATATATATGAAAGAAATTGTTGTCAGTGGAATCCGTTCCACGGGAAATTTGCATTTGGGAAATTATTACGGAGCATTGCGTAATTTTGTCAAAATGCAGGAAGAGTCGAAATACAATAGTTATTTTTTTATTGCCGACTTACATGCCCTCACTACGCATCCCGATCCGAAAACTCTGCATGAGAATGTTCGGAATATCCTTTGCGAATATTTGGCTGCCGGTCTTGATCCTGAGAAATCGACCTTGTTCGTACAGAGCGATGTACCTGAAATTTCCGAAATGTATTTGTTAATGAATATGCACGTAGGTATCGGAGAGTTGATGCGGACGGCTTCATTTAAAGATAAGGCTCGTAAACAGTTGGGAATAAAGACCAATAACGATGAGGATATAGAGCACGAGATTATAGGAGGTAATTCTAACAAACGGGTGAATGCCGGTCTGCTTACTTATCCTACTTTAATGGCTGTGGATATTCTTATTCAGCATGCTAATTATGTGCCGGTGGGGAAAGACCAAGAACAGCATTTGGAGTTGACACGCCGTTTTGCTCGTCGATTTAATTCTACTTATGGTGTCGAGTATTTTACCGAACCTCAGAATTTCAATTTCGGCAGCGACCCTATAAAAGTTCCGGGACTCGATGGATCGGGAAAAATGGGTAAGTCGGAAGGCAATTGCGTTTATTTGGTGGACGATGAAAAGACTTTGAGGAAAAAGATTATGCGGGCGGTAACCGACGAAGGTCCGCAAGTACCCAATTCCCCCAAAGCTGAACCTGTGGAAAATCTGTTCACTCTTCTTAAAATCGTATCTGCTCCCGACACGGTAGCTTATTTCGAAGAGAAATACAATACCTGTGAAATTCGTTACGGCGATTTGAAGAAGCAGCTGGCCGAGGATATTCTTAAAGTCACTTTGCCGATTCGGGAACGTTTTTTGGAGATACAAAACGATGAGGCCTATTTGGCTCGGGTTGTGAAGATGGGAGCCGAGAAAGCTCGCGAAAGCGCATCGAAAACATTGCGAGAGGTTCGTGAAATCATGGGATTCAAACCTTTCTAAATTAGCGGTTATGGAACATCACCACCATCATCATGTTCACCCGACACCCGATATGCAGAAATTGAATCGGTCGTTTATCGTCGGTATCGTATTGAATATTGTTTTCGTGTTGGCCGAAGCCGGTGCAGGGTTTTATTATGATTCGTTGGCCTTGTTATCCGATGCGGGTCATAACCTGAGCGATGTCGTGAGCCTTGTGTTGGCGATGTTCGCTTTGCGGTTATCGATGGCTAAACCTTCTTTGCAATATACCTATGGATATAAGAAAAGTACCGTATTGGTTTCGCTATTGAATGCTGCCATTCTGTTTGTTGCCGTTGCCGTTATTTTGTATGAAAGTATCGAGAAGTTCAGTAATCCTACTCCCCTCGACGGTGGTGCGATCGCATGGGTAGCAGCGATAGGCATCGTTATCAATGCTTTTACGGCCTATCTTTTCTTTGCCGACAAGTCGAAAGATTTGAATGTCAAAGGAGCTTACTTACACATGGCGGCAGATACTTTGGTATCGGTTGGAGTGTTGGTTTCGGGGATTGTTATCAAATATACGGGGTGGAATGTCATTGACCCGATAATAGGTATCGTGGTGGGGCTTGTGATTCTTTATTCCACATGGCATTTGTTACAAGAGAGTTTACGACTCGCTCTCGATGGAGTGCCCGAAGGAATCGATATACAGAAAGTGGAAACCGTTCTATCGTCCGATCCAGATGTCCTTAATGTACATCATCTGCATATTTGGGCTATCAGTACGACTCAAACGGCATTGACAGCACATATCGTTGTGAAAGATATTACGCACATGCACGAGGTAAAACACCGATTGAAACACGATTTACAGGATTTGGGTATCGAGCATGCTACTCTCGAATTGGAACTGAAAGAAGAACATTGTGACGGACATTGCGACTGTTGCGAAGAGCAGCAAGGATGCGATAGCGATACACAACCTTATCTATAAAGATTTGCACGAAGAACGTATAGGTGGAGAAAAGTTGTTGTCGATATACGGCTTTTCTCCACTTTCGTTTTATGGCCTATAATTTATAGATGCCTCCCGGTAAGGCTTTTACTACACCTTTAAATTCCAGTTCCAGCAGTATGGAAAGCAGTTGTGACAAGGGTTGGTTCAGGTCGACGGTCATACGGTTTATCTGTCCTTCTCCCTTTTGCGTCAGGTAGTTCGTAACAACTTGCTCTTCGTCGGTGAGCTCCGGAAAAAACGAGCGTTGCACGGCTTGTTTCCGTGGGGCGTTCCAGCACATGGCTTCGACGAGGTCGTCGGCCGAGGTTATTAAGGCTGCCCGATTCCGGCGTATCAGGTGGTTACACCCGGCTGACGATTCGGATTGTATGCTTCCCGGTAGAGCGAATACATCACGGTGGTAGCTTTCGGCTATACCGGCAGTGATGAGTGCCCCGCCTTTTTCCCTCGATTCCACGATGACAACGGCATCGGCGAGTCCGGCGACAATGCGGTTGCGGGCGACAAAAAATGCCGGATGCATACGGTGGTAGCCGGTATATTCGGTGAGCAACCCTCCGTGCGATACCATTTCTACGGCTGTGGAACGGTGGTTCGCCGGATAGATGTGATCCAATCCATGTGCAAGGACTGCGATCGTGTTTAAGCCATGTCGCAGGGCACAACGGTGGGCGCAAATGTCGATTCCATACGCCAATCCGCTGACGATAACCAGTTGAGGAAAATATTCCGATAAATCCCGAATCAGGGTTTCACAGAAATCTTTACCGTATTCGGTCGCCCGGCGCGTTCCCACGATACTGATTATTTTAGAAGAGTTTAAATCGGCATTACCCCGATAATAGAGCAAGGGTGGGGCATCGATACAATCGAGTAACCGTTGGGGATAATTCGGCTCTGTGAAATAGAGAGGTTCGATGTTCCCTTTTCGGATAAATTCCATTTCCTTGCGGGCTTCCTGTAAGGCTGTTTGCCGGTTGTCTTCGTGAAGAATCCTTCCCTTTATCCCGGTAATTTTTTGTAGTTGGGATTCCGGTAATTCAAAGAAAGTTTCGAGGCTTTCGACCGTTTCATGAATGTGCTGGGCGAGGGCTTTGTTTATTCCTTTTAATCGGGATAATGCAATACGATATATCACCTCTTGTTCCATAACGGCTTGAATGAGAAAAAGGGTTATTGCAGATACTTCTCGAAATAAGGGAGAAATTCTTCACCTCGGCTTATTCGTCCGTTTACGGTACAGACTGTTTCCACGACAGCTTTGATGCATGTTTCTCCCGAAGTCTTGTAAATATCTTGATAAAAGACATATTTGATGCCTGCCCTGCGCATGTATAATTTGCTGATGAATTTGTCGCGGCTGCGGAGCGGTGTTTTATAGTTTATTTCGATGCGATTGACTACCGGATCTACACCTCTCTCGTGCATTTCGATAAATGAGATTCCAGATGATGCTAAAAATTCATGACGGGTATGTTCGAGGTAGTGTTGGTAGATGGCATTGTTAACGATTCCTTCCATGTCGCATTCGTAGTCGCGCACTTGCATCTCCAATTCAAAAATATATTCCATAACTAGTTTTCCATTGATGGTTTATGTAAATACCGTGCAAGCAGGGAGCGAAAGCAGACACTCTCGATCGTACCGAAAGTTTATTTTCACCTCCCGATGCAAAGATAATATAAACAAAGGGTGAAACCAATTAATTGGTTCACCCTTTGTATCCTTTATCTTCTCGAACGGTGTTTCGGTGCGATACCTTATAATTTCCAACCGGCAATTTGAGTTTGTATATCCCAGAGATGAGCATACAATCCGTGGTTATTCAGAAGGTCTTCGTGTCTGCCTTTTTCTACAATGCGACCTTCATCGAGAACGACTATCGTGTCGGCGTTACGGATTGTTTTGAGACGGTGAGCGATAACAATGACAGTACGACCAGCTATCAGGGTGTTAATGGCTCGTTGTACTTCCACTTCATTCTCTGGGTCGAGCGAGGCAGTCGCCTCGTCGAGCAATACGACGGGAGCATCCTTCAAGATGGCACGAGCGATACTGAGGCGTTGTTTTTCTCCTCCTGACAAAGTACAACCTCCTTCACCTACCATCGTATCGTAACCTTTGGAAAGCTTCGTGATAAATTCGTGACATTGTGCTTTCTTGGCAGCTTCGATAATTTCTTCGTCGGTAGCATCATTTTTCCCGAATCGGATATTGTTGCGAATCGTATCTTGGAATAGATAAACATCTTGGAAAACCATAGATATATTTTTCATAAGGGATTCGGGCTCTAATGTAGATAAGTCTTGCCCACCCATTGAAACAGTACCTTCCCCAGGATCATAGAATCGGGCACAGAGTTTCATCAAGGTGCTTTTTCCACTGCCCGACGGTCCCACGAGTGCGGTTAGGGAACCTTGTTTCAAAGTGAGGTTAATATGGTGCAGAACCTTTTTATCTTGGTAAGCAAAAGATACATTATGAAATTCAATGTCACCGCCGTTGGGAGCGGGTCTATCTCCTTTCATTTCGGGTTCTTTCATTAAATTTAATATGCGTCCTCCGGCAATGGAAAAATAACGAAATTCGGCGAAGTTTGTCAAGGCAGAAGTCAGTGGGTCGAATACCCGTGAGCCGACGACCAGAAAAAGGACGAAAGTGGTTAGCAAGAGTTCTCCTCCAATAAGAAGGTAGGTTCCGCACAGGATCATTAAGGTTAGTCCGGCTCGGACGATTGTGATAGAGAGCATGATGAACGGGCCCAACAAGGCTTCTTGTCGTATGCAGGCTTTTCGTAAATCGGAGAACGCTTTGCGTAATCTGACGAAGCGATCGCCTAAAAGATTATAAGCTTTCATGACCCGAATACCTTGTAGATATTCTTCCATGCGGTTGCCTGCGTTTATTTTCGCTTCTATCTGTTTACTGCTGAGCCGTTGTTGTAATTTTGTACTGAGCCATAAGATCAGAATGGCTACGGGAAGAGCTATGAACATAGCTACCGACATGCGCCAATTTATCCAGAGGAGAGACAGGAAAGCCAGTACAGGCATGACAAGAGCACCCATTAGTTGAGGCAGATGATGGGATATGCCGGTTTCGGCCATGGTGAAGTCGGTGATAATCATAGAGGACAGGTCGCCCGGATCACGGCGAGATAGAAATCCGAGTGATAATTTGCGCAAGTGTTCTGCCAGAGCGATGCGTCCGTCGGCACTCATGGCATAGGCTTCACGGAAGTTCGCCCGGTAGGAGGCTCTTTCGGCCGCTACCATGACGGCTACATATATGACGAGTATACCGGAAATTGTCCATAATCGAGTGGTATCGAGTGGTGTACCGTTCCCGTCGAAAGCTCGGAAAATAACGTCGATAGCTTCGATAGAGAGGCAAAAGGGTATGATATTTACCAAATTGGATAATATGGTATAGCCAACGGGCTTTTTCAAACGATCCGGTTGGCCGATGGTTATATTTTGAATAGCGTTCATGATTTACTGAATTTTTTGTGCGATTACACAGATATTTTCTTTATTTCTACGGTGTGTGGTGATATTTGAGAATCCGCACCGGGCAAGACAGGACTCTAAATCTTGGGCAGAATGGACGACCATGCCGTCGATACGGCTTGTCCATGTTTCGTCGGAGGGGTCGCTAGCTTCGCAGCAGATAAGGAAGAGTCCTCCATTTTTCAAAACCCGGTGTACTTCGTTGAAAGTTTTTTGCAGATTTCCCCAAAAATAGACGGTCTCAAAAGCAGTAATCAGATCGAACGTTCCTTTCTCATAGGGTAGGTTCATTACGTTTCCCTGCGAGATAAAGCAACGAGTATTCAGCAGTTTCTTGATTTCCTTTCGAGCGAATTTTACGCTTTCGGAGGATATATCGATACCGTATATTTTCCCTTGCGGACAGAAGTCTGCCATGCGTTTCAGATTCGCTCCACCTCCGCACCCGATATCGAGTATCGTCCAGTCGGATTTCCATTCTATTTGGGAGAGCCCCCAGCGGGAGAGTGAAGCATGTCCCTTGTTCATACCTCGTAGAATTATTCTACCGAAGAACCCTTCGGGCATACGGGTATTTTGTAGTATAGAGTTGATTATGTTTTTCTTTTTCATATTCTTGTGAATGTTATGTTAAGCTTTATATTCGGTTTTTAATTCCCATTGGAATGCATCGGTGTATGCTTCCCACATCTGTCGGTAAACTCCCGGTATGGAGCTAAGCTTTTGATGTGTACCGATTTGCGCTATCGAGCCCTCTTTGAGTACGACGATTTGTTGAGCCGATACGATGGACGATAATCGGTGAGCTATGATGATGACGGTTTTGTTTTTGATGAGGTGTTGCAAGGCTTGTTGCATCTTGTATTCATTTTCGGGGTCGGCAAAAGCCGTAGCTTCATCGAGTACGAGAATGGGTGCATTTTTCAGTATGGCCCGTGCCACGCAGATTCTTTGCGCCTCACCGCCCGATAGAAATACTCCTTTGTCGCCAATGCGGGTGTCGTATCCGTCGGGCAGATTTGAAATGAACTCATGACATTGGGCGGCACGAGCGGCGGCTTCTACTTGTTCTCGGGTGGCATTGGGTGAACCTACGGCTATATTTTCATACAATGTATCGTAAAAAAGGAATGTATCTTGGAAGACGAAAGATATAAGATTCATTAATTCCTCGGTTTTGATGTTTCTCACATCGACTCCTCCTATGTAGATACCGCCTTCGCCGACGTCCCAAAATCGGGGTATGAGGCTGGCGACTGTACTTTTCCCTGAACCAGACGGCCCGACGAGTGCTGTGATTTCTCCTTGTGACGCTTTGAAAGAAATATGACGTAACGCCTCTGTGCGAGTGGCTTGCTCTTTGCTCTCATAGGAGAAACTGACATCTCTGAATTCGATGTCATAACTTTGGGGAGTTTGGGGTAAGGTTGTTTCTGGAACGGGTTTTTCGTCGAGTATTCGGTCTATGCGTTTTACTCCTTCGTCGATTTCGCGAGTACCTCCTCCTAGAAACATTAATTTATATACCGGTGAAGTTACACCGGGTCCCATGATGATGAAAAATAGCCATACGGCGGCCAGTGCGATATTGTGTGGTTGGTTACTGATGAGTAGCAGACCGACGGGGATAATAAGCGAGACGATGGAGTTTAACAACACGGTGAAAGTGATCATGCCTGGTTCGTATGTATCGCAAACTTTCAATGCCCATTTTTTATATCCTTGAATTTCGTCGTGGAATTGTCGGAAGGATTTTACGCTCTGTCCGAATATTTTCACGACGGGTATACCTCGTACGTATTGTACAGCCGATGCGCTCATACGCTCCTGTGTGTCAAAATAGTTGGCGGTAAATGTTTTTGCAGTTTTGCCCATGAAGTTGATGTATTGTAATCCAATGCTTAATACGATACAAGCAAGACAAATTGCAGCTAACCAACCGTTGAGTGAAAAGAAAATAACAAACATGAAAATTACGGTTACCGCGACGTTTACCATGTCGGGAATCGTATGGGCTATGAAGGATTCTATTTTCTCGATATTTTGTTCTATTGTCTTTTTGATAGCACCTGTGGAGGTATCGCTGAGAAATCCCAGGGATAATTTCCCGATATGTTCGGATAGTTTTACACGCAGTCCGTATAAGATGCGAAAAGCAGCTACGTGTGATGCCATGAGTGATGCATAGAGTAGTATCAATCCGATGATTAATCCTCCAAAAGCTATCCACCCCCAGTATATGAGTAAATCGCTGTCGATTGAACCTAGATTTCCTGCTTTCGATAGGAGTTCGTTGAGAATTTCATATATCGACCAATAAGGTACGAGCATACACAAAGCACTGATTGCCGACAATATACCGGATAATATCAGTAAGCCTTTTCGCTCACCTGCTATTTGAAATAGACGGGCAAGTCCTTCTTTCTTTTTATTTGGTGTCATGTGAATCGAGTTTTTGAGTTAATGGTTGATCTCTTTTGTACTTCCCTGCCGGAAAAATGGGAAGCTATGTTATGGAGAACTGCCTTCACTTGTTCTTCATAGAAATACATGAGTACGCCCTCGATGATAAAAATGAAATCACAATCGGGGTGTTGTGTTTTCAAACACTCTAACCATTTTGTTTCTAATAAAGAAGAAGATATATAGGTATCGTATTCCGGTTCGGGAATCAATTCTCGTCTCAAAGAGATTACTTCGGGTAAATCCAGTTCGTAATATTTTGTCGGATCGTTTTCCCGATGAATGCGTTGGCAACGTGTATCTAATCCACAACCGACGTTGACTACAATCGGTCGGGAATGGTTATCGATAAATCGGCGGACAGCATCGTCGAAATACCTACCTCTTACGACACAACCTACTTCGCTCAGTTTTGCTCCGTCGAATTTGGAATAATCGTATTCGATGCAGGCGATTAATTGTTCCGCCATTTTGTCTTTTAGAATCGCATCTTTTCGCCTACTTTCTTTTGCCCGCATATAAAGTGGAATAAGCAGTGTTTCGGCTACAATGTTTTTGAACTCGTATTTTCTTTTCATATTCTTATTTGTTATTTTCAAAAACGAACAATATTCAAAATCATTCAAGAAAAGAGAGAACCTATCCTTTCATAAGCTCTCTCCACCCGGTTGTACTGAAAATCATGTATTCTGTTATTATTTGTTCTATTTCATCGGAGACCTTTTTATGCATGATTAATTCTTCCAGCATGGTGAACATCCAAACGGTATGCAGGTGAATCGTGAATTCCGATATGTTTATATTTAGTTCAGGGTGTTTTATTTTCATGTTTCGAAAATATTCTTTGACGACTTCGGTCGAACGGTCGGCAAAATCTCTTTTATAATTTTCTAAGGAAGTCCCTTGCGAACGAAATAAAAGCAGGAATAACAGATTACGATATTTTTTGATTAACGATATGTATTCGGCTATGACAGCCCGGAGATAGTGTTCGGTATACATTTCCATGATGTCAGATCCGCTTTTTCCATGATGTTTGTCTAACATGATTTCAAAATCATTGATCACGGGTTGTACGAGTTCGCGAAAGATATCTTCTTTGCTGTTATAGTAGTTGTAAATATTACTTAACCCTACATGGGAGTCGTCGGCGATTTCACGAATGGTGACTTTGGAATAGCCTTTGGCATAGAATAGGGGCAAAGCAGCATTTAGAATGTTTTGTCGGATATGTTCTTTGGCTATTTGCATAAATGTTTTAGTACTTATTTTGTGAAGCAAAGTTAGATTTCCGTTAAAGGAGTATCAATACCTAAAAATTGGGATTTCTGTCAGAGTTTGTACGTTTTTGTACGAGTATGTTTGATTCTAATATTTCTTATATTATTTTTACGCATTGATGTGAAGATGATGTTATGCGTAAATTGTTGAGTGTTATTATTGTCTATTTGGTGGGCTGGATACCTATGTTCCCGTGTACTTCGGCCGTGGTTTCGGGGCGGGTAACACCCGACGGGCGTCCGTTGTTGTGGAAACATCGCGATGCATCGGATTTGAATAATCGTATCGTTCATTTCGAAGCAGAAGGAGGAAAGTTGGAATTTGTCGGACTTGTGAACGGGGTCGATACGATGGCCAACGAAGTGTGGGCCGGGTATAATACTTCTGGATTCGCTATCATGAATACGGCTTCATATAATCTTAAAAACGATACTTCATCGTTGTCCGACCGAGAAGGGGTTGTGATGAAACAAGTGTTGGGCGAGTGCCGTACGGTAGAGGATTTCGCCCGGTTACTCGATTCTCTTCCTCGTCCGATAGGGGTGGAGGCTAACTTCGGTGTGGTCGATGCTTTGGGTGGAGCAGCCTATTTCGAAGTGAATAGTTACGAGGTATTCCGTTATGACGTAAAAGATAGTCCCGACGGTTATCTGCTTCGTACCAATTATTCTGTATCTGGGAGGCCGAACGAAGGTTATGGTTATGTCCGTTACGATAATGCCGCCCGGTTGTTTTCACGTGCTACCTCCGAGCGCAGTATTACGCCCGAATGGATTACAGGCATTTGTTCCCGCTCGTTTTATCACACTTTGTTGGGAAGGGATTTTACGACCGATACATGGGTAGTCGATCAGGATTTCATACCTCGTCGCAGTACATCGGCTTCTGTTGTCATCGAAGGTGTGAAATCGGGAGAGTCTCCTGTATTCACTACCATGTGGACGATGTTGGGGTATCCTCCCTGTTCGGTCGTGTTGCCGGTGTGGATCGGCTGCGAGTATGGTGTTCCGACCCTGCTGCAAGGGTCGGAAGATTCTGTGCGCTCTCCGTTGTGCGAGTGGTCGAACCGATTGAAAAATAAAGTGTTTTCTTTGGAAAGGGGTAGCGGCCCGCATTATTTGCATATGGCTTTGCTTTATAATCCCGAAGGTAACGGATATGCCCAAAGATTGTTATCGCTCGAAAAAGAAATATACGCCGAGGGGCGAATCGTGTTGGACGAGGCTCGTCGGAAGGGAGAGTGGGACAACGAGCGTGTCGGCAGTTTGCTCGGTATCGTCCAACAAAAAATCGTTACACTTTTCGGGCAAATTTTGAAATGAGAAGTACGAATGTACTTTTTCCGTCCTCGGGTTATGGATTGGTAAAATGATATTAATGCTGAGGCATCGATGTCATCAATGTTTCGAGGCGGCCTATCAACTCGTTCCCCAAAGCGGTTTTATCTTCGATGTGCTTGCAGACCATCTTGACGAAGGCATCGTTCTCAAATTCGCCCCGAACCTGTTCAAAATCGAAATCCCGCTGCCGGGTAGAACCGTCCACACCGAATCCGATACGGGAAATCATTGAAAATTCTTTGCGGGCATCGTCATAGAGCATTCGGTCGAGCGACACAACGGCTTCGTTCCATTGCCGTACGATTCGGATAATATCTCCGGGGGACAGACGGTCGACTGTTTTTCCATACCAACGGGGCATTATCGAACAAACCCATGTCCATTCCATGTCGTAGTAACGCCGATGCATGGCTTGGAAGAAAGATTCGGTTTCTTCTAACGTGGAATCGGGATTACCGACGATACGGTCTATTTCGTCTTTAACAGCCTGCTTGGGTACAATCAATCCCGACAGATCTATCCATTCGCCATCTCCGAGGAGGTCGGTCGGTTTCAACCGGTCGTGCAAATCGTTCAGATCGGAGAACGGAGCTCCTTCAAGTCGTTTGATGATCGAGTTACCCATGAATTTATGGACAGCGAGGGTGTACAGGTCTATTCCTTTGTTGAGGGAACTGTTCTTGATCGTAGTGCTTTGGAAGGAGTAACATTCCGACGTTTCACCCGATGTCTGTTTCAATCCCTGTAATGTGTCGATGCCTTGCAGCATCTTTTGTATGGTGTAGGGACTGAGCAGATTGAAGTTGATACAATCGAGCTTGTCGGGGTCGGTGCGCTTGTCTCGCTTGGGCCACTTTTGTGCGTCGCGTATCGTTCCCACGCTTTTGAGATTCGCACCGGGAACGAGATAAGAGCGATTTCCGTGTTCTATCAGGTAGGAAAACGGCATGCCCGAAGTATCGGGGTGATTGACATGGCGTCCCATGATGAGGGAAAATGCACCTACTTTGGCCGGCCACAGGATATACGAGTCGCTGGTCGTTTTCGAGCCCCGTTCGACGACTCCTTGATGGATAGGGCCGAGTTTGTACATGTGGTTGCTTTGGTTCGACCCGCTGCCTGCGTTCAGGAAAGAAAACATTCCGGCGATGAGCAAACTCGATTTGTGCATGGTGACCGTGTAGGGGCCGGCAAAGATAGCACACGCTTCGCCGTTTTCGCTTTGGCAGTTGCTGAAAAAGAGCGAATCGTGAGCCGAGAAAAGATGGGTGAGGTGGCAGGCTTGTCCGATGAAACAACGAGACATTACTACACCGTCACTTATATGGGCTCCCGAACTGACGATGAAATCTTCGGCCGTAACATTCGGCCCGATGTATACCGGAGCTTCTCGGTTGCTGTTGATACTACCGTTTTCGAGTCTCGATGTCCCGTCTATCTGGCAGTAATCTCCGATACAAACATTTCGTATAGTTCCTGTATTGACGATGTGTACGCCGTTGCCTATTTTCCCGTAGCAACTCTTTTGTGCGAGGGAATATGCCTCTATCATTTCTCGAAGGCGGGCTATCAGGTCGGGGCGATGCCGATACATGGCGATGATGTAGGCCAGTTGTGCCGACAGCCGATTGTAAATGGGGACTTCCCGACCTCCTGTCTCGTTCAATACAGATACTTCGGTATTATTCCCGAAACAGCTTTCGCCTTCGGTGAGAATGAGGTTTACATTTTGTATGAAACAGTCGCTTCCTATCCGGTAATTGGCTATATAGTTGGGAATGTTTTCTATCAATGAGTTGTTCCCTATCGAGCAATTGTGCAAGGTGACGTGGTGGAGTCCCGTTTTTTTCTTTAATCCACCCGGAAGCTCCATCTCTTTTTCGAATATCCCCAGCTCGATTTCCCCGGAAAAACGGGTGTGGGTAATATGATCGGGAGAGAACCCTTCGACTACATTTATTTTCGACCAGTCCTCGGCCGTACAAAATTGAGTCGTGAGTTGATTGATTTCTGCAATATTGAGTTTACGGTAATTCTTCATCGGACAAATTTTGTAAAAGGCCGGAGGGTAGCCCGGTTATGGATTCAGGATTCTTCGTCGGTCGTTATTTCGTCGTAGTGTTGAAACAGGAAATCGTTGTAAGGGAACCTCGTCGTATGTATCTCTTTCACCCGTTGGTAAAGCAGCGTTTTCAATTCGTCGATGTTCTTTTTCTCTTTGGCCGATATGAAAATGCAGTTGTCGTGCATTTTTCCCATCCACGTTTCTTTCCATTCGTCGAGCGTAATGTTTTCCCTCGTTTTCGGGGTGAGGTCGTCGGCCGCTTTTTCCACATAGGAAAATGCATCGATTTTATTGAACACGAGTATCATGGGTTTGTCGGTGGAGTCGCAGACTTCCTGTAAGGTTTTATTGACTACTTCTATTTGTTCTTCGAAAGCCGGATGCGAGATATCCACGATGTGTAGCAGGAGGTCGGCTTCCCGCACCTCGTCGAGTGTCGATTTGAACGAATCGACCAGATGGGTAGGCAGTTTGCGGATAAATCCTACCGTGTCGGAGAGCAGAAAGGGAAGGTTGTCGACAATCACTTTGCGCACGGTCGTATCGAGCGTGGCAAAGAGTTTGTTCTCTGCAAAGACTTCCGACTTGCTTAACAGGTTCATCAAAGTCGATTTTCCTACATTGGTATAACCGACTAATGCTACTCGTACCAACTTCCCCCGGTTTTTCCGCTGGATGCTTTTTTGTCGGTCTATGCTTTTCAGCTCCTCTTTCAAGTGAGAAATCTTATCGAGAATGATACGCCGGTCGGTCTCTATTTGAGTTTCGCCGGGTCCACGCATGCCGATACCTCCTCGTTGTCGTTCGAGGTGAGTCCACAGCCGGGTGAGTCGGGGCAACAGATATTGGTATTGTGCCAGTTCTACCTGACGTTTGGCATTGGCAGTCTGTGCCCGTTTGGCAAAAATATCGAGAATGAGACTGGTGCGGTCGAGTATTTTCACTTGCAATTCCCGTTCGATATTTTGTACCTGTTTCGACGACAAGTCGTCATCGAAGATGACCATGCCTATTTCGTTTTCTTCGATGTATGCTTTTATTTCGGACAGTTTTCCCGACCCGACGAAAGTGCGGGAATTAGGCGTGTCGAGTCGTTGAAGGAATTTCTTCACGGGCAACGCTCCGGCAGTTTCTGCCAAGAAGGCCAGTTCGTCGAGATATTCGTTTGCTTTCGCTTCGTTTTGGGTGTTGGTGATCAATCCCACTAAAACGGTGCGTTCGGTTTCTTCTTGGGTTAAAATAAATTCTTTCATTCTATATGTTTACAAAGACGTACTCCAAAAATAATGTTTTTTCTTACCTCTTTGTTTTTATCGGAGTTTAATTATTAAATAGTTTTTCTATCGTGATGATCTGATAGTCGTAGAAATTGTGGGTGGCACTGTCGGCCGTGGCCGCTCTTTTTTGCTTGTATAACGCCAAAACTTTTTTGAGCGCACCGGTCATGTAAGGAGCCATATCGGCCGACGATAGGGCTGGCCCCATGTTGAT
This sequence comes from Barnesiella sp. B2-R-119, assembly GCF_023656675.1. Taxonomy (NCBI): domain Bacteria; kingdom Pseudomonadati; phylum Bacteroidota; class Bacteroidia; order Bacteroidales; family Barnesiellaceae; genus Barnesiella; species Barnesiella sp. B2-R-119. The sequence goes on along the minus strand of NZ_JAMOKL010000008.1, from coordinate 3,821 downwards.
ACGGGTGAACGATTGCTCTTCCGAATCGTGATGACGGCAAAGGGCGTGGCTGCAAGGGAACGCTTCGCTTTCGAGGTCGATGTCGTCGGTGAAGTCTAAATTTCTTATCCCCGATGAAGCCGGTTTCAGCGACGAATAGCGAATGAATTGATTGATGGTCTCGCTTTGCAAGTCGCGTTCGATGTTGTTCAATTTACGCCCCTGATAAGTCGTTTTAAATACTTCGGCGATCAAATCGTTGAGGTAACTGTCTAGCGTGTAATTTTTCACGGGGTCTATGATACCGCCTTCCTGAATGCGGAACAGCACCGTGGGGTTGACAAGGTAGGCCGGAATATAACGGTGAACCGAACTGGCATAGTTGGTGGGTGCATTGATTCGTTGCATTAAATCGGCCGGCATCAACCAGTCTCGATAGGTGCGTACTTGGTTCAAAATCCACCGCATGGCTTTTTTCTGCGTAGCTTTGTCCAGATAAGTGTAGGGTAGTTCATTCTCTCCTTGTCTCACTTCTTTGAAGAGCACACCGCCTATATAGGGAGTGACGTGTCGCAGGTGACGGTTGTATTGTTGTACGATAGCGGCATATTGCTCTTGAATCGTAGTGAAATCTTTACCCTCGTCGAACAGCCATTTTTCGAAATTTTTCATAATGATTTTGAGGTTGGAAACCGCCATTTCTCCTGCGCGGAAATGATCGTTTCCCAAATCTTCGGTCTGGTCTGTCGGGTCGTAAGCTCCGGGGAACTGTTGTGCTCCGAAAGTGTACATGGGATCGTCCTTTTTCTCTTCGATCCACTTATCCAATGTAGGGATTTCGTCTTTCGGTGTTTTTGCATCGGGTATGAGACGATATCCCCAGTTGATAGCGTAAATGTCATAGACGCCGAGAATGGGCGGCGTGAGCCGTACTCCTCTTTCGTAGTCGCCGGGTTGTGCCACGAAGTTGTTACGGGCATAGTCCATGATACTGGGCGTGGTTCCGTATTTTTGCGTGAACGAAGGACTGCGCAGCGAGTCGATAGGGAAGGAGTAGCTGGCCCCCATATTGTGCATCAGTCCCAGTGTATGACCTATTTCGTGCGAAGCGACGTAGCGTAAAGATTCGCGCATGACATCGTTGTCGAAGGTTTCCTTTCTCACCCGTTTATCCACAGCTCCTGTCTGGGCGAACCGCCAGTTGTGAACGAGAGAGATTACGTTGTGATACCAGATGACATCGGCTGTCAGAATTTCGCCGCTGCGGGGGTCTACATAACTCGGACCCATAGCGTTGGCGATGTCGGTCACGGCATATTTCACACAACTGTACCGCATGTCGTCCGGGTCGAAGTCCGGGTCGTCTTTGGGATAGTCGCGTGCAATAATGGCATTTTTGAAGCCGGCGGCTTCAAATGCCGTGTTCCAGTCTTCTACGCCTTGTTTTACGATGTCCCTCCATTTATCGGGGAAGGCACTGTCCACGTAGAAAACAATGGGTTTGGCCGGTTCTACGAGTTCACCTCTGAAATAGGCTTCGCGGTCTTCCTCTTTCGGTTCGAGACGCCAGCGATGTACATATTTGGTGTAGTCTATACGATCTTTGTCGCTGGAATAGATATTCTTACCGCTCGAAAAGAATCCTACCCGACGGTCGTAGATACGCGGTGTCATAGGTCGTTCGGGAAGAAGAACCAACGAGCGATGCATAGTGACGGTGCAATTATTGTCGCCGGTAAAGCTCAATACCGAACGGATTTCACTGTTTTGAGGAAAACTCTTTGCCCCTAAGATATAGGAATTGGCGGCCGTGTAGGTTCCGGTTTTTATTTTGGAAGAGCTGCCGGGAGTCGGAGTAGGCATAGGGCTGATGATTTTTTCATTGCCTTTGAAAAAATCACTCATGTCGACTACCACGTCTTTCCCGTTTTTGGCAGAGATTTTAAATGCTTTGATAATAGGGTCTCCAAAATTTTTGTCAAAAGATGCCGCTATGGGGTCGTTCTCGTCGATGATGTTCCGGTGCTGAACGAGGTGCATGAAGAGCGACTGTTCGTTTTTGCTGAATCGTATCATGAACGGATTGGTCGTCATTTCGCCGGCGACGAATATTTTGGGATCGGTCGTGGCGGCTACACGGCTCGACAACAGGAACGTGCGGTTCATCAACGAGTCGGGTACTTCGACCAGCAGTTTGTTGTCATTCGTAATGTGTAGCGTGAACATACCCTTTTGAGTCTTAGCTCCTTTGATGAGCTTTTCGTATTTCGACTCTTTGGCAGTCGTGTCTTTTACCTGTTCTTTCTTATCATTTTTCTTACTTTTCTTTTTGGCATAACATGTCTCGGGATTTGCGCCTGCGATGATAGCCGTCGCAAGAATGGCCCATAGCAATTTCTTCATATACTTGTTTTTTTGTGAGTCTGTTTTATAATGGCATACTGCGCAAAGATAATATAAACTTTGTCCAAAACCAAGCCTATTTGCAAACGGCTAATTGAAACTCGTATCGGCTGTTTTTATGAGAAAAGGAAGAGGAAGCGGTGAAAAGCTGTCTTTATGTAAGAAAAATAGATTTACAGAGTGTATTCGTTAAGTGCGATATTGTATTTTTTTAAGATGGTTTCGGGGTTATACGACAGTTTGGCTTCACGTAGGCCGGCATCCCCTGCATCGTCCTCTCGGTTGATGTATTTCACTTCGGGGTGTTTTTCGGCCATTTGCGCCGAATAGAATTGATTGATGGCTTCGTATACCCCGGCCACTTCCTTACGGGCTTTCTCGATATGGACGATAAGCGTGTCGCCTATAACTTCGCCGATAGAAAATGCTACGATTTGTCCCGATACCCGCAGAGCGCCTCCTTCAAATTTCAGTTTTTCATATTCGTGCAATACTTGAACCACTTTGCTTTCTTCGTACGTGAACAGCAAACTATCTTTTTGATATTCTTGTTTGTAGGTCTCGAAAAAAGCTGTTATTTCCGGGAGGTTCTGCGATGTGATCATCTCGTAGCGATAATCGGGGTAGGTGCTTTTGAATTTGTTTACTCGGTTGCGCTTTTTGTTAAAACGGTGTCCGACTAATGTCGCAAGGTCTACGGCATTGTATAGGTAGTCTCCCCAGTCGGGCAATTCGGTTATCGGGCAGCCGTAAAGTTGTTGAAATTCCAGTGCGGCCGGTTCGGGTACGGCCGACAAAATGAACGGGACGTTGTGTCGGCAGCAATACTCTTTCAGTAACGGTAAGGATTCTTGCAGATTCAATTTGCCGACGGGTACGGCAAAAGCCGTGTTTTGCAAATTGTCTTCCTCTCCTCCTTTGATAAACAGCGTATCTTGGGAAATACAATATTCGTAGCCGAAATAATCTACCCACATGTAGATGCCGCCGATCGAGAAGTCGCAGGTGCGGTAACATTGTCGGTGCAGGAAGGGTTCGATTTCGGAAAGAGAGTCCAGTGTAATGGGTTTGAAAACAAGATTATGTTCGCTTTCTTTCGAGAGCTTTGGCTCGGGCATAGTGCCAAGTCGGTTTGTATCCATGAGTGTGAATTTTGTTTTTTCGTGCGAAGGTAGAGCCGGCAAAACCGCAGCTTATGTTCGCATTTTTTCGGTGCAAAAGTATATAATTTTTATAGGTGTATATTTATAAACAATTTATTTTGTCTTTTGGTTTCAGAAAATTAAAATTATTCGACAATCTTTTTTATAAAAGTTACCTGTTGGTTGAATTAGATTAGAGAATATTTTATCTTTCCAATCGGACGATGATTAACGAAATTGACATATTGCATGAACGTCAATGCTGCGATTTTACCAGCCATGCGGGTAAAGAGGCCG
>NZ_JAMOKL010000007.1:0-139030 GCF_023656675.1 Barnesiella sp. B2-R-119 | reverse complement strand
GAAGTTGCGCATAAGCAGACTGATAGTAGTTAACGGTGTAGCTGCCACTAATTTACTAATTATCTGCGATTTGTGCAACTTTTTCATTTGTGATTATTTATAAATCTAATTCAACCAACGAGTAAAAGTTATAATATTGTGCGTTTGACTTCTCAATTTGATATAATATAATTTCTGTTATTGGAAAAATGATATATATTTGCAAATATTTTATACGAAGTGAATATAATATTAACCAAAGAGAATCCTAATGTCACTGATAATTCCTCCGAAATATAAATTGAAGTTGTTGCCCGAAACTACCGAAATGGCAATAAAAATGTTGAAAGATGCTTTTCAAGAACGATTGTCCAAGACGCTTAACTTGCGTCGGGTAACAGCTCCTTTGTTCGTTCTTTCCGGTACGGGGCTGAACGACGACTTGAATGGAAGCGAGCGGGCGGTATCTTTTCCCATTGCCGATATGGGCGGGCGACAGGCCGAGGTCGTTCACTCGCTCGCCAAGTGGAAGCGGGTGAAATTGGGTGCATATGACATTGCACCGGGATTCGGGCTTTATACCGATATGAATGCGATTCGCACACACGAAGAACTTGACAATCTTCATTCGTTGTATGTCGATCAATGGGACTGGGAGAAGACGATTACACGGGAGGATCGTAATGTCGAATACCTTAAAAAGACCGTGAAAAGTATTTATAAGGTTATCAAAGAGAGCGAGAGTCTCATCTATGCCGAGTTTCCTCACATTACACCGACTTTGCCCGACGAGATTACATTTATACATACCGAGGAGTTGTTGCAAGAGTATCCTCGTTTGTCTCCGAAAGAACGGGAAGCCGCCGTTGCCCGTCGGTATGGGGCCGTATTCCTTATCGGTATAGGACAGCAGCTTAGCGACGGAACTCGTCATGACGGGCGCGCTCCCGACTATGACGATTGGACGACTCCCAACAGCGATGGTTATTTGGGCCTGAACGGCGATATTATCTTTTGGGATACCGTGTTGGGAACTCCGGTCGAGCTTTCGTCGATGGGGATACGGGTGGATAAAGAGGCTCTGTTGCGTCAGCTCGATATTTGCGGTTGTCCCGAGCGGGCTCAGCTTTCTTTCCATCGGGCTCTGTTGAATGACGAGTTACCCCTCTCGATAGGCGGGGGGATAGGGCAATCGCGTTTCTCGATGTTTCTTTTGCAAAAGGCACACATTGGCGAGGTGCAGGCCAGTATTTGGCCCGAGGAGCAAATTGCCGAGTGTGCGCGGCATAATATTCATTTGCTTTAATTGTGTGAGTTTTGCGTTGAATATGAGACTCTTTCAATTTCCTTGTATTTCTGTCGGAGATAATAAGAAATAAATAATTCTATTTTTTTTGAATCGAAGAGTTGCAGAATTGAAAAAAGCGTTCTATCTTTGCACACGCAAAACGAAACTGGTGCGGTAGTTCAGCTGGTTAGAATACATGCCTGTCACGCATGGGGTCGCGGGTTCGAGTCCCGTCCGCACCGCAAAAGCAAGGCTCTGAAATTTAAAAATTTCGGAGCTTTGCTTTTTTAATTTTTACAAATGGTGATTAAATGTAATTCCCCGCTGCGGGATATATGTCTGGTGAGGAGAGTTATTCCCAATCTGGCTTTTATTTATATAACGGCTTCGTAGGGAAGAAACTTTTCGTATTATGTCGTTCAGAAGAGGTTCACCACTTCGCCGATAACAGGCATAAGGATAGTCAGCGAGTCATTGCGAGACAAGTTGCGGGCATTTTTCAAAGGTTCGTCCCACCGATGACGGGCGAGAGCGTATTTAGAGTGATGTACGGTAAGGACTCTGTGAACTCCGAGGTCTTTTATCGTCTGCTCTAATAAGGAGGGCATGGTGTGGATATATTTCCAATCCTCGTTGTACTGTCCATTTTCCAATATGGCCAAGTCTATATCGGGGAATTGTTCGCCTATTTGTTTGAGGTGGGAACCGTATCCGCCGTCTCCTCCGATGAAAATTTTTCGGTCGGGTGTTTCAAGCAAGAATGATGCCCACAAGGTTTGATTCGGAGTGAGTCCTCGGCCTGAGAAATGACGGCTGGGCAGACAGTGTATGATGAATTGCTGAGAGAGTGTTGCGCTCTCTTTCCAATCGAGTTCTATGATTCGGGATTTATCGAAACCCCAATGTTCGAAGTGTTCGCCCACACCCAATGGACAGACTACTTTCCCAATGCGGCCTTTCAATTGTTTGACCGTATGATAGTCCAAGTGGTCCCAATGGTCGTGGGAAATAACGAGGTAGTCGATGTCTGGCATGTCGTCGGGAGAATAGATTTCTGTCCCTCGGAAAGGTTTGTTGACGAACGATACGGGCGAAGCCATACAGAACACCGGGTCTACCAATATACGTTTTTCATCGACTTGCAATAGATAAGACGAGTGTCCGAACCATACCAAAGCATTTTCTTCGAGCGGGATTTTACGGAGAGCGGTTTTTATGGCGGGAATGGGTTCGTCGGGGCGTAATCCTTCTACTTTGCGAAACAGAAAACTCCATATCCCGGATAGTCGGCTTTTGTGCGATGTCATTAATATGGTCGTGTCGATATTTCTAAATTCTCCTTCCCGATAGTTAGGTGAACGTTTGATATGTTCCAGTCGTTCTCCTTTCGGTAACCGTCCGAAACTCGGCTGGTGCAGGAAGGCAATGCCTGCGATGGTTATCGATATGATTATACCTAATAGAATATATAGTGTCATACGTCTCATACATGTAAGATTACGAACTACCCGGCTGCTTTTCTTTTTCGGTTTTCATTTGGTGAATCGCAGTATGCCGATATCGAGGCTATAAGAAACTAAAATAGCGATGAATCGGTTCATAAGGCTTTCTTTAAAATGGATAGATCATTTTTGTTCAATACGAAATTACGTCATTTTTGTGTATCTCATTTATATGAATTACCGATATATCTACCATTTTTACCGATTGGCGGGCTAAAACGCTCTCCCCGACAGCACCGTGCCGGGGAGAGCGTTTGTTCAGTAAAGGAAATATTAATTTTTTGGAATCTTCACGTCTACGTAAATAGGCAGGTGGTCCGATGCTTGGGTTACGTCGCCCGTATGAAATACGGTGGGTACTTTGGATTCGATGACTTCGCATTTCACACCATTTTTCAATTGTAGAATGAAGTCGATACATTTGTCGGGATTATGAGACGAGTATGTGTTTCCTTCTACCGAAAGAATGTCCCAACATGTTTTGAGCATCTGAATGGTCTCGGAGTTTGGCTCAGCATTCATATCTCCTAACAAGAATATCGGTTTGGGGCAATCTTTATATAATTCGGTAAAAGTTTTGTTGATGACTTCTACCTCTTCCAATTGTGTCTCTTTTTGCAAATCGAGGTGAGTAGAGGCTATAATGTAGTCTTCGAGCTCGGCTACGGCTACGGTACGAGGTTCTCCGCCTTGTGGTAGAGCGATGGAAAATTTTTTCAGAATTTTATCTTTACAGGCAAGTCCTGTACCATAATATCCTCCTTGATAGGGCATGGCTTTGGCATAGACATATTCCCACCCCATGAGTTCGGCAAAACGTTTCACTTGGAAAACGTGTTTGGTACGAGTCGTACAACTGTCCAGTTCTTGCATGCAGACGGCATCGGCATCCAGTTCTTTCATCATGCGAGCCGTCATCTTGTAACCGCTTTTTGCATATTTGGCAAAAACACCTACGTTGTAGGAAACGAGACGGGTTACACCCTCGCTTTTGGGATAGGCAGGGGTGAAATCATCTTTTGAACAAGCACTTACCGATAAGGAGAGTAGGAGAAAAAAGAGGATAGTAATATTTTTAATATGTTGAATCATGATACCGTGTATTAAAAGTTACTCATATCGGTTACAGAAGTAGGACGGAGTATGGCGAAATGAGCAGCATGTTGTGCTATCGACGCTTGTTCATCGGTAACTCCTTCGGGACGATAGGTAATGCCTATCGGAGATTCTCCGAAGAATGTTTCGAACCATACACAAGCAGCCGTATAGCGGCCGTATTTTAAATCCAGATGGTAACCGTCACGGCAGAATGTATCACCCAAGCTACTGCTACGTCCGTTCTGAATAGCTGTTCCGGTGGGTATGACGATCGATATGTTTTGTTTTTGAGCCGCTTTGTCATAAGAAAATACGACATCTTCATACATGGCTTTTTGGTTTTTCCCGTATCTGAAAAATCCAGGGTGGTTGGAGTCTTTTGCATAAGCCCAAGTTTGTTGCATGGCGTATTTTACATTCGGATTGGTTGCATTCGCCTTGACGTATTCCATGAGTTCTTTCAATTCGGGGAAATAAGAGCTGTATTGTCCGGCGAAAGAGCTTGCTTGTTGAAATACAATGTAGTCCCATTCCTCGTCTTTCAGGGCTTCCAATAGACTCTTCCCTTTTTCTTCGGTGTATTTCCCATCTATATTTTTTCTGTATTTGTAATCGTGTTTGTCGTGCCGGGCGTTATCGAGGTGTCTTTGGATAGAGCACCCGCCGATATAAGTGTTGGCGACGATAATGTGTTTTCCTGCCGAGATAGCGATTTCGTCAAGGTATTCGATTCCGTCGTCGGCAAAACTGTTTCCGATAGCCAATATCTTAACAGGTTCGTTTTGGGCATGTAAAGAAGAAAATAATAGCAAGCATAAAATAAGCAGAAAGGAATTTTTTGTTTTCATAAGTGATGATTTAAATTTTTCGAATTATGTTGCCAAATTACTCAATTTTTTCTATCGGCGATTCAAAAATCGATACTTTTTTAGAAGCTGTTTTAAATTTATTCCGAGACAGATTGAGACCTATGTTGAAGCAGATTGGAGTCCGAGATATGCAGTCAATAGCGGGCTATTGACAAAAATCAAGGGATTCTAGATTCGAGACAGGGGCGCAATATGGCCGGAACATACCTGCTTGCAATGATAATATTATTTCTCTATAAATTTAAAACAGCTTCTAAATATATCGTTCTGTAACAATGACCGATATAACGATGGGACGGTTTACGACGAAATATAAAATTTCTGATTTCGCCGAGTCGGGATATGCGATTTTACTCGGCTCCCATCAAGCAGCGATCGTGTTGCAGGTCGTTGATGATTTCAAAAATAAGTTGCAATACCTGTGGTATGGCTTTTCTTGCTTCGGGCGATAGTTGCATGCCTAAGTGATGACAGTTGCGCACACTGATGGCAAGTAGTTCGATACGGGGTGCTTGTCCGAGTAATAGCATGGCGTCTATCATTTCTTTCAATCCTATTTCGTGTGCACTTAGCAGGGGCGGATAGTCTTTGGAATATTGGGGCGATAATCGCCGAATCGTCCCGACTGGGTTGTTGTCGAGTGCTGCGTCTACGAGAATAAGTTGCCGGTAACTTTGCAATGTTTCCAACAGGGCAAGGCCACCGGTTCCACCGTCTAGCACGTCCACACCTTGTGGTATCTCCATCTCGCTTAGAGCATTGACTACGTGTATTCCTATACCCTCGTCGTTGAGTACGAGGTTTCCTATTCCCAAAACGAGTATCTTATCGGGTGTAGGATTATTTTTCGGTTGTTTCGTTTGCGATTCCATCTTTTTGTTTTTGAAGTTGTTGTTGCTGTTTTTGTTCGGTCTCGTACTCTTCCGCCAAATCCTCCCGAACGAATTTCCAGCCTCCTATGATCGAGGAGGCTATTCCGTTTCGTTCGATATAGTCGTGGTAAAATACCAGATATATGTGGGCAATCGTAAAGAGAATGAATGCCCACATGGCGATATGATGTATTTGCCTTACGACGAAGAACCCTCCGCATTTGAGTAATACCCAAGTGAAAAAGGGTTCCATAACATTGTTGGTGGACACGCAGAACATGGCTAGTCCTGTGACGGTTTGGATAATGAATAGGACGAAGACCCCGAAGTATGTAAAGGCGGCCAAGCTATTGTGTCCTATGTCATAGACCGGTTTCGGCGACAACAACAATACATCGACTTTGGTGGTATCGAAAATACTCCTCCACTGTTTTCGGGTGAGGGGGAGGTAATTGTTCCATCGGGCGAACGAGTTACCGGCGAAAGCCCAATATAGGCGAACAATAAAGTTGAGAATGAAAACAAATGCGGCAGCGAAATGGATAAACCGTACCCAACCGAACCAATAGTTAGCTTCGGGTGGAGTGGCATGTTGTATAGCGGGTGGGTTGCCGATAATGTATCCGGTAACGCATAGTGCGACGATAGCTGTTGCGTTGACCCAATGGAATATGCGTACGGGGAGTTCCCACACGTAGACTTCACGTAAAGATTTTTTCCGGCTTATCATATATTCAACTGCTTGGGGTTTATATTATAACATTTCACATCGGTGTATGTGTTCACCGTTTTCGTCATATAGATGTACGGCACATGCCATACAGGGGTCGAACGAGTGTATGGTGCGTATGATTTCGAGCGGCAGTCGGGGATCGATGACCGGAGTCCCGATAAGGGAGGCCTCGAAAGCCGAATGTTGTCCTTTGGTGTCGCGAGGAGAGGCGTTCCATGTAGTAGGAACGACCATTTGGTAATTGAAGACTTTTTTATCTTTAATGCCTACATAGTGGGCCAGTGCACCCCTCGGGGCTTCGGTGAGTCCTACACCTTGCGCTGCTTCCGGCCAAGTGTCGGGTTCCCATTTTATACCGTTGAACATACGGTAGTCTCCGTTCTTTATGTTTTGCAGTAAAGCCGTGTAAAACTCGGTTTGCCAGTCTGCCAATAAATTTGCTTCGATAGCTCGTGCCAAAGTACGCCCGGCTGTGGAGTACATCGCTTCGTAGGGGACATTCAGTTGCTTCAAACACCGTTGTGTGATTTCTTTATAGGCTTCGTTGCCCGATGCATGTCCTACGATATTACGGGCCAATGGCCCTGTTTCCATAGGCATACCTTTGTATCGGGGAGTTTTGATCCAACTGTAAGGCTGGTCTCTATCGAGGTATTCATAGGGTGGCGTAGCACCCGTGTAGTTCAGATGAGTTTCGCCGACCGACGGGTGAAGCCCCACATCTTTGCCTTGCGTATAGGAATACCACGAATTGTTGACAAATTCCAACAGCCCGTCCATAGCCCAGGGATCGAATTCGACGACTTTCGATAAGTCGCGACCGACGACAATACCCCTCGGACTTTTATAGGTCGACAGTTCCCCGTAGTTACCCATAGGGTAATCTCCATAGGCGATATAATTATGCAGCCCTCCGCCTATTTTCGTCCATTCGGGGTAATAGGAAAGTATGGCCAGAACATCTGGAAGGTAGACTTGGCGGACGAAGGTCTGCGTACGTTCAATGATTTGAGCGACATAATTCAACCGTTCCATGTTGAGGGCGTTGGGATCGTTTATGTTGACGGCGCAGGCCATACCCCCGACCAAGAAATTGGGGTGGGGATTTTTCCCTCCGAAAATGGTTTGGACTTTGACGATTTCTTTTTGAACTTCGAGCGCTTCGAGATAGTGAGCCAAAGCCACGAGATTCACTTCCGGCGGAAGTTTATAGGCCGGGTGTCCCCAATATCCGTTGGAGAAAATACTGAATTTGCTGGTCTCTATGAACGTGCGTATTTTCTTTTGTATTTCGACAAAATAACCGATGGAGTTTTTAGGCCATTCCGATAGGCTTTGCGCCACTTCGGCAGCCTTTCTGGGGTCGGCATTCAAGGCCGACATGACATCGACCCAGTCGAGAGCCTGTAATTGATAGAAGTGTGTAACGTGATCTTGTATGGTTACGGCCGATTGCATGAGGTTTCTCACCTGCTCGGCATTCGGCGGAATGACGATGTGTAGCGCATCTTCGACTGCCCTGACAGAACAGAGCGAATGTATGGAGGTACAGACTCCGCATACTCGGCCCACGTATGCCCAAACGTCGCGGGGATCGCGGTCCTTGACAATGATCTCGATTCCTCGTATCATCGTCCCGGTACTGAAAGCATCGGTGATGACACCGTTTTCTATATCGGCTTCCATGCGGAGGTGGCCCTCGATTCTCGTAATAGGGTCTACAACAATTCGTTTAGTCATAATTCGAATTTTTATCGGTTATCTTTATCTTTTTCCAGTTTATGAGCTTTTTGGTCGAGTCTTTTTTCTTCCCGTTCGATTTGATGTTCTTCTACGGCGAATTCTTCTTTATTGATATCGTCGTTGTCCATCTGATTTTTAATGAGTTTTCTTTTTTGTATGTTTGTCACGATGGCGTGTGCGGTTACTCCCGCAGCGGCTACGGCTGTCAGTCCCAATCCTATTTGGTCGGCCGTCGCTTCGATGCCGAATCCTTTGATGTCGGGGAGGTGATGGTACATGGGTTCTGCGTCCCAGAATCCGGGTTCGGCGCATCCAATGCATCCGTGTCCCGATTGTATGGGGTAACTGACCCCTTCGTTCCATTTGATGACTGCGCACGAATTGAATGTATTCGGTCCTTTGCAACCCATTTTATATAGGCAGTATCCTTTTTTCGCATTTTCATCGTCGAAGGCTTCGACAAACAGTCCGGCATCGTAGGCGGGACGGCGATAACAAGTATCGTGGATACGCCGTCCGTAGAAAGAGACGGGTCTGCCCATATTATCCAATTCGGGTAACCGGTCGAAAGTCAATATGTAAGTGATAACTCCGGCCATGACGTCGGCGATAGGAGGGCAGCCCTGAACGTTAATGACCGGTTTACCAGAGATAATTTTATGTACGGGTTTCGTATCTGTCGGGTTTGGGTAAGCTCCTTGTATGCAACCGGAGGACGCGCAATTTCCCCATGCGATAATGGCACTCGCTCCGTGGGCAGCCTCGTCGAATACCTGTTTAGCGGAATGTCCGGCAATGGTGCAGTATCCCGGATTTCCCAGTGGAATCGAACCCTCCACAATCATGATGTATTTGCCCCAATTCTCTTTCATAGAACGGGTTCGGACTTCTTCTGCTTGGAAACCGCTGGCTGCCATGAGCGTGTCGGAATAGTCGAGAGAAATCATTTCAAGCAAAATTTGTCCGACAAGCGGGTGAGACGACCGTAAGAACGATTCGCTGCAACAAGTACACTCTTGAAAGTGAAACCAAAGAACCGGCTTGCGGGGCTTGGTTTGAAGTGCGTTGACAACTTGGGCTATACCGGTTTGGTGAAGGCCCAACATAGCTCCCATGATACCGCAGAATTTAAGGAATTGCCGACGGGTGTATCCTTTGGCTTTCAGCTCCTGATAGAAAGTTTGTTCTTTTTCCATTGTTTTTTTCCGATTTATGGTTTCAGCAAATGCGCGGTAATTGTTCTCCGCTCAGCATATCGAGAATCCGTGTTTGTCCTAAGGATAGTTTTAGAATTACTTCCGGGTGTCTGTCTTCGGTTACATGTCCTATTATCCGTGCGTTTTTCCCATGTATGTCACTTCGAATGATTTGTAGAGCCCGTTCGGCATACTCGTCCGGTAAAAAGACAAGCATGATTCCTTCGTTGGCGACATACAGAGGGTCTAAGCCTAACAGGTCGCATGCGGCGTTGACCGACGAGCTGATGGGTAATTCGTTCTCGTCTATGGCGATGGTTACGTTCGCACCCTCGGCTATTTCGTTTAGCGTGCTCGATAATCCCCCGCGTGTGGGATCCCGTAGTATATGTACATCGGGAACTCCGGCCAGTAGATTAGAGACGATTTGGGTGAGTGCCGCCGTATCGCTTTGGATAGAGGTCTCGAAACCTAAACTGTCTCGTGTGGAGAGAATACAGATTCCGTGATTCCCGATATCGCCGGTGACGATTACGGCATCTCCTTTCTTGATGCGGTGAAGTCCTATATCGATATTTTCGGGGACGATCCCGACTCCGGTCGTGTTGATGAAAATCTTGTCGCATTTGCCGTGTTCGACGACTTTGGTGTCTCCGGTGACGATAGAGACACCGGCTTTCCCGGCCGCTTTTCGCATGGTTTGTACGATCTGTTTCAATGTCTCTATGGGTAAGCCTTCTTCTAATATAAATCCTGCCGATAAATAGAGAGGAGTGGCTCCGCAACACAGTAAATCGTTTACAGTCCCGTTTATAGCCAAGTCCCCGATGTTTCCCCCAGGAAAGAACAATGGGTCTACGACAAACGAGTCGGTTGTGATAGCTATTCGGGCGGAAGGTAAATTCAATGTCGCTCCGTCATGAGCTTGTTCGAGCCATTTGTTTTGAAAGGCCGGATAGAAAATCTTTTCGATAAGACGGCTTGTCATTCGTCCTCCTCCGCCGTGGGCCATGACGATTCGGTCGTATTTTTGTGTCAGTGTGGGACAGTCGGGTAAATTCATATTTCGTTTTTTAGTTAGTTCTGTAACGATAAAAAGCAGAGCAAGCTCCTTCCGACGATACCATAGATGCCCCTAACGGGGTATCGGGGGTACAACGGTTGCCGAACAAGGGACACTTTTCGGGAGATATTTTCCCCTTCATGATTTCTCCTGCCCGACATACGGAGGCTTGAATGCCCGGTTTTACTTTGCATAAAAAACGATTTCGAGCTTCGTATTGTTCATATTCGGGGCGTAGTCTCAATCCGCTGACGGGTATCTTTCCCAATCCCCTCCAATAGGCGTCATAGGGTGTGAAGAAACGTTCTGTCTTTTGTCGGGCCATTCTGTTCCCTTGTGTAGGTACGGCTCTTCGGTAAGCGTTTATGGTACGGTCGATACCTTGTGCTTTCAACCGTATAACTTGATAAATGCCATATAATAAGTCGGCCGGTTCGAATCCGGTTACGGCGATGGGCAATTTCAATTTTTCGGCCAAAGCATCGTACTCTCGGAGCCCGGTAATCGAGCATACGTGTCCGGCTGCCAACAGTCCGTCTATTTTACATTCGGGGTCTTGGGCTAAAAACGATATGGCGGCGGGTATGGTGAACAAGGAGGTCAGCAAGGATAGATTGGTTATTTTTCGGGAGACGATTTCTTGCAACAACAAAGTGTATAGGGGTGTGGTCGTCTCGAATCCTATGGCGAAGAAGACGACTTGTTTTTCGGGATTTTCACTGGCTATCCGTAACGTATCGAGAGGAGAATAGACAATACGTATATCTTTTCCTTCGGCTTTGAGTTGTTGTAAACTTCCTTTTGTCCCGGGCACACGTACCATGTCTCCGAAGGTACAGAATATGGTTTGGGGATTCCGAGCTATTTCGATAGCTTGCGATATGGTATCTTCATGGGTGACGCATACCGGGCATCCCGGCCCGTGAATCATTTGTACCGTGTTGGGGAGTAATTCTTCGATTCGATACCGGGACAGGGCATAGGTTTGTCCCCCGCATACTTCCATGATTCGTATCGGGAACGTAGCTATTTGTCGGATTGCTTGGAGTAATGTCGTAAGATTACCGTTATCCCTGAATTGTTTTTCATACCACATGGTTGTCGGGATTAAGGTTATCTGCGAGGATCTTGAAATCCTCCAATGTAGCTTCTGCTTCTTCACTATCGAGACGGGTTATCGCCATGCCGGCGTGAGCCAAGATGAAATCGCCGGGCTCCGCGTCGACATATTGTATGCAGATGGATTTATGTATACCGCCGAAATCGACTGTCGCCATACGCAGGGAACAGGAAGTATCTATATCGAGAATTTTTCCGGGAATAGCTAAGCACATAGTTTGAGTAATAGTTTTGGTACGGATAATGAACAACTTTTACAATTGTATTGTTTAGAAAGAAATCTGAAAAAACTTTTGCAGATGAATCAATATCACATACATGTCAGAGGTCTTGTGCAAGGAGTAGGATTCCGTCCTTATGTATACCGCTTGGCTACTGAGATGGGATTGCGTGGGTACGTGGATAATAGCAACGACGGAGTTTTTATCGTGTTGCAATCTACCTGTATTCAAAAGGAGAAATTCTTGAAGGCTTTGATAAAATCGGCTCCGGAGGTCGCTTCTATCGAACATATAGAAACAGTACAACGCCGTGTCTCGAAAAAATATGAAAGTTTCGATATCGCTCCCAGCCGTAGTTCTGGTGACGAAATCACACGTATAAGCCCCGATATAGCTATTTGCTCCGATTGTTTGAAAGACCGGAAACACCAGTTGCATCGCATGGGGTATCCCTTTATCAATTGTACGCATTGCGGGCCTCGTTTTTCCATTATCGAAAAATTACCTTACGATAGAGCCGTTACGACTATGAGCTCTTTTGGTATGTGCGATACGTGTCGGGAGGAGTATGCCGATGTAAATGATCGCCGTTTCCATGCACAACCCATCGCTTGTAACGAATGTGGCCCGCATTATACGCTGCGGGATTCCGAAGGGAATGAGGATACGGTTTATATCCGTATAGTTTCGCGAATATCCGATGTATTGTCGAATGGAGGTGTCGTCGCTTTGAAAAGTTTGGGCGGTTACAACCTCATCTGCGATGCCGATAATGAGCAGGCTGTCGCCCGAATACGGGAGTTGAAAGGTCGTTATGCCAAGCCTTTGGCTGTCATGTATCGGGACGAACGGGAGGTAATGGTCGATTTGAATCTTTCCGATGAGGAGCGAAAAGCGTTGAACTCGTGGAGGCGGCCTATCGTGCTGGCGGAGGAGAAAGTGCATAATGCGCCGTGGCTGAATGAGGGATATCGGTCTTTGGGAGTTCTATTGCCTTATATGGCGATACATTATGATTTGTTTACAGAAGCTCCCGAATTGAGACGAATCGTGGTAACCAGTGGGAATATGGGGGGACGTCCTATCGTCATAGCAGATGAGGAGGCTCATGATTTGTTTGATTCCAAAGTCGATTCGGTCGTTTCGTACAATCGGGATATTTACAACCGGGTCGATGATTCTGTCGTACAGGAATATGACGGAGTTTGTCGTCCCATACGAAGGTCACGGGGATATACGCCCGAACCATTACGCAACGTGCAGGCTACCGAAGGAATATTGGCAGTCGGGGCCGAACAGGTTTCCTGCTTTGCGATAGGGAAAAAAGAAGATATTTTATTGGGTCAATATATAGGCGAGTTGTCTTGCCGGGAAAACCTTTCTTTTTTTGAAGAATCGATTTCTCATTTTTCTCGAATGTTTCGATTCGAACCGAGGTGTGTGGTCTGTGACCTGCATCCCGACTATTTCGCTACGGCATGGGGTGAACGATGTGCAGCCGAGAGGCATATACCTGTGTATCGGGTACAACATCACCATGCCCATGCCGTAGCTGTAATGGCCGAATATGCGCTCACCGGCGATGTATTGGCGTTATGTCTCGACGGAACCGGTTATGGCGATGATTGCACGATTTGGGGCGGAGAACTGATCCGGTGTTCTCGTACGGAATATAGGCGGTTATCGCACCATCTTTATTTGCCGATGCCGGGAGGCGATATTGCCGCTCGTGAACCGTGGAGAATGGCCGTATCGCTGTTGTACTCGTTGTATGGAGAGAATATGCCTTTACCCGACAATTTCGTAAAACGGGTAGGAGAGGACCGTATTAAATTGGTGAGTCGTATGATTGCCCGTCGTATCAATACTCCGTTAAGTTCCGGGGCAGGCCGGCTGTTCGATGCAGTCGCTTCTCTATTGGGTATAGCAGATTTCAATCGATATCGATCGGAAGCTCCTCAAAAGTTGGAACAAGTAGCCAACCGTTCTATCTTGAAAATCTATTCTTTCGACAAAGATAATCCTCTCGATTTTTCGTGGTTGGTAAAGGCTGTTTTGAACGATTTACAGAAAGGAGTTCCCCTCTCTGAGATAGCTTCAGCTTTTCATCGAACCTATGCGGCTATGTGGTGCGTTGAATTGGCGAAACAGGCTGTCCGGCAAAAGTTGTCGAGAGTCGTCCTGTGCGGGGGTGTTTTCCAAAATAAGTTGTTGGTCGATATTTTGATGCCCATGTTGAGACAGTTGGGGTTACAACCCTATTTGCCTGCTTCCGTCCCTTGTAACGATGCCGGTATTGCCGTGGGACAAATGGCCGTAACAGCTGCATGGATAGAACAATCGATGAACCATAATGATAAGAGGCATGCACGAGTTGTCGTTGGCTTGTAGCGTGGTGGAGCTGGTGGAAAAAGAGCTGGCACTACATGGGGGTGGTTCGGTTCGATGCATCGAGATAACTATTGGCGATTTATCGGGTGTGGATAATGATGCTTTTTTATTTTCATTGAATATGGTTTTGGAGAGAAGTGCGTTTGCCGGTGCTCGGGTAATGGTCGATCGGGTGAAACCGTTGGCGGTTTGCGGTGTTTGCGGTGAGTCGTTTTCACCGGTTTCGTTATATGCCTCGTGCCCGAAATGCGGAAGCTATAAAACATGGTTGGTTTCGGGACAAGAGTTTCGTCTTACCTCACTGATTGTAGAAACAGATAAGTAATAATATTAAAATTAAAAAGATATGTGTACGACTTGCGGTTGTGGTCATCAGGAGATGAGCCATGAAGAAATGCATCGTCTGGGAATTGCTCACGGACATGGGAAAACGGTTGATATTACCGTAGAACAAGATATTTTAAGTGAGAACAATAGGATTGCCGGGCAGAATAGAAATATATGGAATACAACAGGTTGTTGGGCGATAAACTTGGTTAGTTCGCCGGGATCGGGTAAAACGACTTTACTCGAAAGCACTATTAAACGGCTGGGTGAAAGAGGTTTTCATAAGATTGCCGTAATAGAGGGAGACCAGCATACCGACAATGATGCCGGACGTATCAGGAATTTGGGTATTCCGGCCATACAAATCAATACACACAATGGTTGTCACCTCGATGCCCGTATGGTATCGTCGGCGTTCGATGAATTGGCCGTGAAAGATACGTTGCTGTTTATAGAGAATGTCGGCAATTTGGTGTGTCCGGCCATGTTCGACTTGGGCGAAAATCTCCGAGTCATTCTTCTCAGTGTGACCGAGGGAGACGATAAGCCGTTGAAATATCCCTATATGTTTGCTGGTGCTGATATTTGTATAATCAACAAAATAGATTTGTTGCCTTATGTAGATAGCGATGTCGCCCGATTGAAAGATAATGCCTTGAAAATAAATCCTCAGTTGTGTTTTTTTGAAATTTCGGCGACCCGGGGTATGGGTATGGACGAGTGGTGCGAGTATTTGTTGGCTTGTTTTGAGAGAAAGGAGGAGAAATGAATTTTTTTGACGAGATGGCCGGGGTGTGGAATAAAACTTGTCGGTATGATACCGGGAGGATAGAAAAAGTACTGTCTGTGTTACAGTTGAAACAAGGCGATACGGTTCTCGACATAGGTACGGGAACGGGAGTTATGATACCTTTTATCCGGGAACAGGTAGGGCATTATGCTCCTATTGTGGCTGTGGACAGTTCTGAAAAGATGCTGAGGGAGGCTTCTTTGCGTTTTCCCAATGCAGGAGTTCGCTTTGTCCAGGCCGATGTGGAGCGGGATCGTTTGGGTGGACGTTTCAATGCTATTTTGCTGTATTCGGTGTTCCCTCATTTTCGTTATCCGGTAGATACGATTGCCCGCTTGGTAACCGATAATCTGTATTGTGGCGGTAGATTGTTGATTGCCCATTCCCAAAGTCGGGAACAATTGAATGAAATGCACAAACGTATATCGGATAAAGTTTTTGCCCGAGATTTATTACCGGTAGCGGAACAAGTCGCCCAGTTTACGGAGATAGGCTTGTCTGTGGCTTCGTTCGATGAAACCGATGAATACTATTATATCTTGTTACAGCGAGTCGGTAGGAAATTGAGTGCCTCGGTAGCCGATGCAATCTATTGACAGAGTTATCTTTTGGATGCTCTTAGAATTTCCCGTTTACCGTTCGGCGGGCCGGGTAACCGTTCTACCGTAAACCCGACAGATTGAAGCCTTCGTCTTATTTCCCCTTTCGCACAGTAGGTGCTCAGAATACCACCCGGAGACAAGTGACTGAAAATCTCCCGGAAAATTTTCTCGTCCCACATTTCGGGTTGCTTTTCGGGAGCGAACGCATCGAAATAAACCACGTCGTATATTCCTTCGAGAGAGGTTCGGGTGAGGTCGGCATGGCGTTTGTATAAGGAAAACAAGGGTGATATAGCGATCTTTTGATTCCATTCGCATTGATGTAAAAGAGCAAATATCGATTCTGAGCTTGGGGCTATGAGCGCCGGGTAGTTCAATTTTTCGGTTATGTCGGGGGAGAGAGGATATAGTTCGAAGGTGGTATAATTTATCCTTAATCCTTTTTCCTGTGATTCGAGAAATGTAAGAAATGTGTTTAATCCGGTTCCGAAACCTATTTCAAGGACATTGATTTCTTTTTTCCCAGAAGCTCGCAATGCAGAGTCGATGTATACATGCCGAGCTTCCGCCAAAGCCCCTTTGGTGGAGTGGTAATGTTCGTCCATTCTCGGCAAATAGAGAGTGGGGATACCATCTTCGGTTTGTTCTATAATCATATTTTTTTGCATCTCGGTGAGGAATATTCGGGAACAAAAATAAAACAATCTTTTTATGTATGATGTGAAATAAAAAATTAAGCCATGTGAAAATTTAAAATAAATGTAATATGATGTATATATACATTCTTCTACCTTTGCAATCGACAAAGATATATCCGTTTTATCTTCTTGGCATTGAGTAGATAAGGATAAATCGAGAAAGAGGATACATTAAATAATTATATTATACACATTTATGAAAAATTCCTTTTTTAGCAGATTTACCCCTAAGGAACCCAAATTTTTCCCATTGTTGAAACAACTTTCCGAAGTGTTGGTTTCTTCTTCGGCTGTTTTGGTAGAGAGCATGCAACATGACAAGCCGGAGGAACGATCTTCCTATTATAAAAAAATTAAAGATTTAGAACGTGAAGGGGATAGATTGGCTCACTTGATTTTTGATGAATTAGGAACTACTTTTATTACTCCGTTTGACAGAGAGGATATACAGGCATTGGCTTCTCACATGGACGATGTCATCGATGGAATAAACAGTTGTGCGAAACGTATAGCAATTTATAATCCGCGACCTATCGGCGATAGCGGAAAAGAACTGAGTTTGTTGGTACAGAAAGAGGCTGATTATATCTGTAAAGCGATGGACGAGTTGGATACGTTTCGCAAGAATCCGGCTACATTGAGAGAATATTGTTCGAAATTACACGATATAGAGAATCAGGCGGACGATGTGTATGAACTGTTCATCACAAAGTTATTCGAGGAGGAGAAAGACTGTATCGAGATTATCAAGATAAAAGAGATCATGCAGATATTAGAGAAGACTACCGACTCGGCCGAGTATGTTGGAAAAATCCTGAGAACGTTGATTGTTAAGTACGCATAAATCCGTAAAGAGTTATGTTATGGAGTTATTGATAGTTATTATTGTACTGGCATTGCTGTTCGATTTTATCAACGGGTTTCACGATGCTGCCAATTCGATAGCGACAATCGTGTCGACAAAAGTCCTCACACCCTTTCAAGCGGTTTTGTGGGCTGCTTTCTTTAATTTTGTCGCGTTCTTTATTGCCAAATACATTATCGGTGGGTTTGGTATAGCCAATACTGTATCCAAGACCGTGGTAGAAGAGTTTATCACTCTGCCTATTATTTTGTCGGGTGTGATTGCCGCCATTGCATGGAATTTGATTACTTGGTGGAAAGGTATTCCGTCTTCTTCGTCGCATACCCTTATCGGAGGATTTGCCGGTGCTGCCATTATGGCGAGTGGATTCGGGGCGATTCAGCTCAATATTATTCTCAAAATAGCCGCATTTATTTTCTTGGCTCCCTTTATAGGAATGGTCGTGGCGTTCGGGTTTACGATATTGGTTCTTCATATTTGTCGCCGGGTTCAACCCCATAAGGCTGAGGTTTGGTTCAAGAAATTACAGTTGGTTTCTTCGGCGATGTTTAGTATCGGGCATGGTTTGAACGATTCCCAAAAGGTAATGGGTATTATTGCCGCCGCTATGATTGCCGCTCACTCGATGGGTTTAGGTATGGGGATAAACAGCATTGCCGATTTGCCCGATTGGGTTGCGTTTGCCTGCTTTACGGCCATATCGTTGGGGACGATGTCGGGAGGTTGGAAGATAGTAAAAACAATGGGAACGAAAATTACGAAGGTTACTCCGTTGGAGGGAGTGGTAGCCGAAACGGCAGGGGCGTTCACGCTTTATTTAACCGAAATTTTAAAGATTCCCGTAAGTACTACACATACCATTACCGGGGCTATTATCGGTGTGGGAGCGACTAAACGCTTGTCTGCGGTTCGTTGGGGTGTGACGAAAAGTCTTTTAGTCGCATGGATTCTTACGATTCCTGTCAGTGCGCTTTTGGCAGCAGGTATTTATATGGTCGTTACTTTCTTTTTAGGATAAGTTCGTTGTTACTAAAAAACGAGATAATATATAAATTTGAAAGAAAAATAGCGAAATAATTTGTATTTTGTATTTAATGGCTTATATTTGTTGAAAATTTATAGTTAAGGTTAATGATAGTTCTATTTTTACATCACAGTCACGTGCATTGTCCCTTTGGGGGATAGGGTGAGTCTGTATGTAAAAATAACATAGGAAAATGTTGTAGGCTTGCCGGATTACGGTAAGCCTTTTCTATTTGGATTTTACTTATTAAAAACATTAAGAATTATGCTGAGGATAGCTATTCAGTCGAAAGGGAGACTATATGAGGAGTCTATGGCTTTGTTAGAGGAGGCAGGTATCAAGATACCGGGAGGGAAGAGGACGTTGTTGGTTCCTGCACGAAACTTCCCCGTGGAAGTGTTGTTTCTAAGGGACGACGATATTCCTGAGTCTGTGGCTTCGGGGGTTACCGATGTAGGAATCGTGGGATTGAACGAGGTCATGGAGAAGCGTTGCCCTGTGGGTATTTTGAAAAAGTTAGGCTTCGGGAAGTGTCGCCTTTCATTAGCTATACCCCAAGACATAGACTATCTAGATAGAAACTGGTTTTCGGGAAAGAAAATAGCGACGTCTTATCCCGGAATATTGTCAGATTATCTGCACCAGAACGGGATAGTTTCGGACATTCATGTAATTACCGGTTCGGTCGAGATAGCTCCCGGAATTAGATTGGCCGATGCCATATTCGATATTGTCAGTTCGGGCAGTACGTTGGTTAGCAATCGATTGAAAGAAGTTGAAACCGTCGTCGAATCGGAAGCTGTTCTCATAGGAACGGATTCTATTTCTCCCGAAAAGCGGGGAATACTGGACGAGCTGTTGTTTCGTTTCGATTCGGTACAAGCCGCAGATGATAAAAAGTATATTCTCATGAATGTCCCGCAAAAGAAGTTGAACGACGTGCTGTCTGTGCTGCCGGGAATCAAAAGCCCCACGGTCATGCCTCTGGCAGATAAGGAGTGGTGTTCGGTGCATACGGTACTCGACGAAAAATGCTTTTGGGAGATTATTAATCGGCTGAAAACGGCAGGAGCCGAGGGTATATTGGTGTTGGACATTGAAAAGATGATTTTGTGATATGATAGTGACGGTTTGGAAATATCCGAAGCGGGACGAATGGAAGTCGATTATGGCTCGTCCGCAAATGGATTTAATCTCTTTATCTCGCACGGTGTCCGATATTTTAGAATCGATACGATGCGAAGGAGACGATGCGTTGAGACGTTATGAGAAGCAATTCGATCGGGTTGTATTGGATGCATTGCAGGTGACGCCTGCCGAAATGGAAGAAGGGATCGCGGCTGTGCCCGAGTCTTTGAAAAAGGCGATAAGACAGGCTATCGACAACATTCGTAAGTTCCACGCCTCGCAGGCTATCGAGGTGAAAAAAGTAGAAACCACACCCGGTGTGTGGTGTTGGCAGAAGCCAGTGGGAATAGAAAAAGTAGGTCTGTATGTGCCGGGCGGTACAGCTCCGCTTTTTTCTACGGTACTGATGCTGGCTATCCCGGCTCGTTTGGCGGGTTGTCACGAAATAGTAATGTGTACTCCCCCCGGAAAGGAGGGTAAGATAGCCCCCGCTATATTGTATGCAGCTCGTGAGACAGGGATAGACCGTATTTTTAAATTGGGAGGAGTGCAGGCCATAGGCGCTATGGCTTTTGGCACGGAGAGTGTTCCGCAGGTATATAAGATTTTTGGACCGGGAAATCGTTATGTAATGGCCGCTAAACAGCAAGTATCCGTGCAAGGTGTAGCTATCGATATGCCGGCAGGGCCTTCGGAAGTGATGATTGTAGCCGATTCGGGCGCCGATGTACGATTCCTTGCCGCCGATTTTTTGTCGCAGGCCGAGCATGGGGCTGACAGTCAGTCGATACTGCTGACTATCGATCGTAGAATAGCCGATTTGTTCCCGGCTGAGATCGAACGACAACTGGACCGATTGCCTCGGCGTGAATGGGTGGAGAAGTCTCTTTCTCACAGCTCGGTCGTCTTGTTGGAGCGAGAGGCCGATTTGGCCGACTTTGTCAATGCGTATGCTCCCGAACACCTCATCGTGCATCGTGCAGATGCCGAGGAGTGGGCTTCGGCAATCGTTAATGCCGGGTCGGTATTCTTAGGATATTATACCCCCGAAAGTGCCGGCGATTATGCTTCGGGGACGAATCACACACTTCCGACCAGTGGGTATGCCAAGTCGTATAGCGGGGTAAATCTCGATAGCTTCACCCGTAAAATTACTTTCCAGCAGATTTCGTCCGAAGGGTTGAAAAATCTTGGTCCGGTGATCGAGGAAATGGCGGAGGCCGAACGATTGGAGGCGCATAAAGAAGCTGTGACGGTGCGTTTGCAGTCTATTCATTCCTAAAAAGTGCAGTTATGAAAAAGATAGAACAATGGGTGCGTCCCAATATTCGACAATTAAAACCTTATTCCTCGGCTCGGAATGAATTTTCGGGAGAGGCTTCGGTATGGCTTGATGCCAATGAAATCCCGTTTAATCCTCCGTATAATCGTTATCCCGATCCGTTGCAAAACGGTTTGAAAGAGAAGTTGGCGAAGCAACGGGGTGTAATGCCCGAAAACATTTTTCTCGGTGTGGGAAGTGACGAAGCGATAGATTTACTGTATCGTATCTTTTGTGAGCCCGGACGGGATAATGCGGTTTCGATAACTCCTACCTACGGTATGTATAAAGTGTGTGCCGACATTAACGGCGTAGAGTATCGCGAAGTCCCGTTGAAGAAAGACTTTTCGTTGGATTGCGATGCTATATTGCAAACTATCGATACTCATAGCAGGTTGTTGTTTTTATGTTCGCCGAATAATCCTACCGGCAACGTCTTTCCTGCCATCGAGATCGAGCGATTGATAACTGCTTTTGACGGGATTGTGGTCGTGGACGAAGCCTATATAGATTTCTCGTCCCGGCCTTCGTGGATTCGCCGGTTGAACGAATTTCATAATTTGGTTGTGCTGCAAACCTTTTCGAAGGCATGGGGTAGTGCCGGAGTCCGTCTGGGAATGGCATTTGCTTCGCCTGATATCATCGGCTATTATAATCAAGTGAAATATCCGTATAACATCAGCGCTTTGGTTCAGCGTTATGCGATGGAAATGCTCGACCGAGAGAACGAAGTTCGGCGGTGGGTTGATGAGATATTATCGGTTCGGTCATGGTTTGTCGAGCGCCTGTCCGGCATACCGATGGTAAAAACGGTTTATCCGAGCGACGCCAATTTTGTATTGGTGAAGATGGTGGATGCCGAGAGGATATATTTACGACTGGTTACCGATGGAATCGTCGTTCGTAATCGCTCGAAAGTTGCTTTATGCGGCGATTGTCTGCGTATCACTGTCGGGACAGATCGAGAAATGAATGTTTTATTGGAAACATTGAAAAGTTACAGCTAAATTCGAGAGTTATGAAAAGAGTTCTTTTTATCGACCGGGACGGAACATTGGTAGTAGAACCTCCTGTGGATAAACAAGTCGATTCGCTTGAAAAATTGGAATTTGTGCCCAAAGTGTTTCAGAGTCTTGTTTATGTGGCTACCCGTCTCGACTTCGAGTGGGTGATGGTGACCAATCAAGATGGTATGGGCACGCCTTCGTTCCCGGCAGAGAATTTTTGGACGGTGCAGCGTAAAATTATACAGGCTTTTGCTAACGAGGGTATTCGCTTCGACGAGGTTTGCATAGACTCCTCGTTTCCCGAAGGGAACCTTCCGACCCGTAAACCGGGTACGGCTATGCTTTCTCGATACCAGTCGGGAGAGTATGATTTGAAACATTCTTATGTTATAGGCGATCGAATGATCGATGTACAACTGGCCGCCAATCTCGGTTGTAAAGCGATTTATTTCGCTCTGCCTGAGCGGGGTGTGGCTGAGCTGGAAGCTGAGGGACTTTCATCGGTCTGCGAAGCGGTGACCGACGACTGGTGGAAAATCGCCGAGATTTTATGTGCCGGAACTCGTCGGGTTACTATCGACCGGCGTACCTCCGAGACCGATATTCACGTTACGCTGAATCTAGATGGGACGGGGCGAACTGAGGTGCGTACCGGGTTGGGATTCTTCGATCACATGCTGGACCAGTTAGGGCGGCATGCCGGAGTCGATTTGTCTGTGTTCGTGACCGGGGATTTACAGGTGGACGAACATCATACGATAGAGGATACGGCGATTGCTTTGGGCGAGGCCTTTGCTCGGGCGTTGGGCGACAAACGGGGTATAGGTCGGTATGGCTTTTCTTTGCCTATGGACGACTGCTTATGCAGGGTCGCCCTCGATTTCGGGGGAAGGCCGTGGTTGGTGTGGAATGCAACTTTTCACCGTGAGAAGATCGGCGATATGCCTACCGAGATGTTCTACCATTTTTTTAAGTCGTTCAGTGAGGCGGCTCGTATGAATTTGAATATTCAAGCAGAAGGTACGAATGAACATCATAAAATAGAAGGGATTTTCAAAGCATTGGCGCGAGCTTTACGAATGGCAGTGAAACGGGATATTACCGATCGTGAATTGCCTTCGACAAAAGGTGTTTTGTGAATCGGGGGAGCAAATCCTGAGATTTTGAAATGGGGGCAGGGCTAAACAAAATGATAGGTGATCCTTGTATTTTTGTAAGATTGATTTTTGTAATAAAGTTTATTTGTTACTTTTGCATTGTATTCGTAAAGGCGAATAGAAATAAGGAATCGAGTAAATGTCTAAAAATTATAACCCTATGAGAAAGAATTGGATTTGGGGATTATCCCTTTTGTTAATCGGTGGTATGGCATCGTGTAAGTCGAGCCAAAGCGCCTATAAGGCTGCTTATGAGAAGGCCCAAGAGAAGAAGATAGAAGAGCCTGTTACAACCGGAACTACACCCGTAGCGGAGCAACCCGTAGTGACAGCACCTTCGACGACAACGACGACGGCTCCTATTCGGGAACAGAGTGAGAAAATAAACGCTGTCGACGGGAACGATGCTTTGTTGAAAAGTTATAATGTAATCGTGGGGAGCTTCCGTCAGCGACTCAATGCACAGAGCCTTTGCGAGCGTTTGCGTGCCGACGGCTATCCTGCCGTATTGGCTCAGAATGCACAAGGTATGTATCGTGTCGTAGCTTGTTCGTTCGATGACAGGGCTACTGCCGTACAGGCTCGCGAAGGATTGCAGGCTAAGTACCCTCAGTTTACCGATGCTTGGTTCTTGATTAACAAGTAGAAAACTGTTCAAGTAGTTTATACGGGGCTGTTCCAAGCGGTTGGGACAGCCTTTTTTATGTTCTGGACAGACTGGTAAGAGACTCCTGTGGCTCGTCTGCTCTTCCGTTTATTTAAATACCAAGTATTTGCGGGCGAAGAAGTTCCACAAGTAGACCATAGCGGCAGCGACGATTTTGGAGAACATGTAGTGTGTGCCGATACAGTCGGTGAAGAGCCAGATGAGAAGATCGTTGAACCCTAACCCCACTACTCCTATTGCGGCAAAGAAAAGGAACTCAACAATGCGGTTTCTAAATTTCGAATTGTTGAATACCCAAATGCAACTGATGATGTAGTTGACGACCAACCCGGCTATGAACGAGAGGGTCGCCGAGAGGAGATAATGCAGTCCGGCGTATTCGGTGAGGATATACAATAGCCCGAAGTCTACGATAAAAGCGAATCCTCCGACAAAGAAGTATCGCACGAATTGGATAAGGAGATTATCGGATGCTCCGTAGAAGATTTTTTTGAATTTATCAGTCGGATTCATTTGCTTTCGTGATATTCTTCTTCTGTATTTACCGACCATACCTCGCTTTTATCGTTATTCCCGGTGGCGATGTGATCGACGGCGACCATAGCGGTCATCATGGAATGATCCATGTTGTTGTACCGATGTTGCCCGTTGCGGCCTATGCACCAAAGGTTTTCTATTTTGTTCAAGAAATCTTTTACCTTATCGAGTTCGTAATAGCTGCCGAAATAAGAGGGGTAGGCTTTTTTGACTTTTATGCGTACCGAATCCAAGACATCGTCGGGATCGATGATCCCTATTTGGGCCAGCTCACCGATAGCCATTTGCGTGAAGTCCTTATCGGACATTTCCCAAAAGTCGTCGCCCTCGGTACAGAAGTATTCTAACCCTATCCATATCGTATTTTCGTAGTCTTTTACCAAATAGGGCGACCAGTTGTTGAATATTTGCAGACGGCCTATTCGCACATCGCGTTCCTGTATGTAAATCCATGTGTCGGGGATGCGATCGGCGAAAGTTTTTATTTTGGTTCGATTTTTTATGGATAGTTTTTTCATCAATAGTCCCACCGTGATAAAATCGCGGTAAGGCAGTTCTTCGGCAATGCGTTTCACATCGTCGGGTACATCGATTCCCCGGATAGACCGTATGAGGTCTTTTAGCGGGAGGGACGAAAGGAAATAGTCGCAGGGTACTTCTCTCCGTTCGCCCGAAGGTGTCTCGACTGTGACACTTGTTACCCGATTTCTTTCGATGTGAATCTCTTTGACCGGGGTTTCCGTGATGACCTCGCCTCCTTTTTCAGATACTTCGCCGGCCACAGTTTCCCAGAGTTGTCCGGGACCGAGTTTGGGATAAACGAATTGCTCGATGAGCGAGGTTTCCACCTCTTTGAGGTTTTCCTTTTTGGAGAAACTTTTTTTGAGCATGTCTTTGAGTATGGCGAATACCGACAGTCCTTTTACTCGCTGTGCACCCCAGTCGGCTCCCAGTTTCGAGGGGTGTACGCCCCAGACTTTTTCGGTGTAGTCCTCGAAGAACATTCTGTAAAGCGGTTTGCCGAACCGGTTGATGTAGAAGCTTTCCAACGATGTTTCGGGCTTTTTAAAGAATACCGACCATACGTATCCGCAACCGGCTTCGATGGTGCGGAAAAGTCCCATGTTGGTGAATGTTTTCAGTTTGAGCGATATGGGATAGTCGAAAAACTTATGCAGGTAGAATATGCGGGATATGCGGTTTCTTACGAGCATCACGCGGTCGGTCTTTTCAGGATCGGGACCTTTTGGGGCAAATTCTTTGCCGGTGGTTCCCAGCAACCTGTCATCGAGAGAGGGGGCACCTTGTAACGGCATGATTTCGTTCCACCACTCGGTAACTCGTTGGCTTTTGGAGAAGAAACGATGTCCTCCTATATCCATACGGTTACCTTGATATCGAACTGTTTTGGAAATACCGCCTATGTCACCGGACTCCTCGAATACGACAGGGTGAATGTCTGTATGTTTGAGTAGCTCGTAGGCTCCGGTGAGCCCTGCGGGACCGGCTCCGGCGATGACGGCTTGCTTTTTATTTTTATCGATTGTATTCATATCTGTCGATTGAAATTGAAAGGATCGCTTCCCGGCTCTAAGGTAGCGTATTTTTTCCATCTTGCCGTTGGGATTGAGAAAGTTTTTTCTTGGCGGCCTCTCTGTCGAATTTTAATAGATAGGTATCCGGGTTGGGTACATGGGAAGCGACGAAGAAAAGGTCGTCGTTCTTTTGTATCGCCGGGTAAAGGTATCGGGGGGTAGAGCTGTATCCGAGCTGGTCGAGAATGACATATTCCACCCCGTCGTCGAGCATTTTCTGTATTACAGCGCGGTCGTCTTGTGAATAGGCGTAGCCGGCGACCCGTGTCCCTGAAAACATGTAGAGTAATTCTCCTTTTCGGGAGGCTACTACGGTTTCGGGCGAAACATGTTCTTTTAACACGAGACCCAATCGAAAAAAGTTTTGATAGGCCGGCGGGAACGGCATTTTGTTCATGGCGTGTAACTCCTGTATGTTTCCTATGCCGGTGAGCAATAAAAGGGAGAGTACCCACGGGGAGAAAGTGTATTTTAATTTGAAACGATGGATCGTATCCGTCGCCACGGCGTAGATGCCTACGAGTAATCCCATATTCATGAAGGGAATAAGTGTGGTAATGTAGCGGTTTTCACTGGGGGTACTGAAAATGGAAACGAGTCCGAAAGTGAAAACGGTGTAACCGATGAGTGCCCAACGGTACTTCCCGAAAGCCCAAAAACCGCGTATGATGAGAAAAATGAGCAGTATCGCTATGATCCACATGAAAAATCCGGCGGAAACTTCGGCGGAGTAATTGACTTTAAAATAGGGGATTACCGAGTTGGGCAGGGCTTTGAAAACCAGCATACCGAGCGTTTCGAAAAAGCGGTCGATAATACCGCTCAGATCGAGCGATCCGTCTTCGGGTCTCCACGGATTTACTTGTGCAATGGACTCGAAATAACGGCTTTGCCCGATACCTAACGATTTATTTCTCCATATCCACGGGAGACAACCGATGATGAATCCGGCGACTGTGCTTGCCGCTTCTTTCCACTTTTTCGTACAGAGAAAAAAGAGCACGACGGCGGCGAATAGAGCAACTCCTTGTGTACGAATGTGGTAGCAGAGTATGACCATGACTAACATGCCGTAGAAAGAAAGGTCTTTATAGAATGGCTTTTCTTTCTTCATATTCGCTAAGAGGAAAATGGCCGCGGTTGAAACGAAAAAGCAAGACATCTCGCTCATCATCATCGTGGAGAAGTGAAGTACCCGATCGCTCAGAATGGCGGCGCAGGCTCCTACCAGTGCAAGGCTTTCGGGTATTTTGCGTTTGATCATAAAAAAGAACAGTAACAAAGCTCCGCCTAAAAGGAAAAGCCCGTTGAGTATTTTTTGAGCTATGATGCTGTCGGTAAAAAATCTTAGCGGGGTCATCAATAAAGGATATCCCGGGGGAAAGGCATTGGTGGGGTGAGGGGTGGGAGCCGATATATCGGCATAACCTTGTCCAGAAGCGAGAGACGAGGCAAATGTATAGTACCGGCAGTTGTCCCCGTTTATATCTATTTTTTCATTGAAAATGTAAACGTAGGCACATGCCCATATGATGGTCAACAACCCTATATAAATGGTTCGGTTTTTCTGGATCTTCATAATTATCGATATGTTATTATAAAAATATTAAAACAAAAATAATCTATTTTTTATATGGAATGAAATTTTTTGCCATATTTCAATCTTTTCGTGAGGGAGGGTTTATTCGCTTATTCTTTTTAGTGGCGAGAAGAACGAACCGTTCGGGCTGCTGTTTTTATTAACCCCTCCGTCCTTGCGGACACCTCCCCTATATTTTGCGGTGCAAAACACAGAGGAGGAGATTGAGAGTAACCCTCCGCTCATTGCAGTGCGATACCCCCGCATACGGGGCACGGCAGGGGAGGAGTTTAGAAGTAGCTCTCTATTCATTTGCGATGAATAGAAGGAGTGGGCTATATTTTTCTAATTCAACCCCCTCGCCCTGCGGGCACTCCCCCTATATTCCTTTACGGAAACACAGGGGGAGAGGAGGGTTAACTCTATTACTTCCACTTCTGGTATTTTTAACCCCACTCCTCGTCGCTACGCTCCTCAGCTCTCCCCCTATATTTTGCGTTACAAAACGCAGGGGAGGAGGGTAATACCAGCTTCAGAAATGAAGTCGGGTATAGGTCTTTTTTCTTTGCCGTTTTGTAGTACCCCGCAATGCTACGGGGCAGGGGAGAGGTTAAAGCGGTTCTTTTGCAGTCTAAGCAAAGGAGGGGTATAATATTCTTATTATTGAACTCGACGAGGTGTTAGATTTGAAAGGGGGAAAATAAAAAAGGACTGTAATATACAGTCCTTGTGTAGTTGCGGGAGCCGGACTCGAACCGACGACCTTTGGGTTATGAGCCCAACGAGCTACCACTGCTCCACCCCGCGATGTTTGTGAGTGCAAAGGTATGGATAATTTTTTAAATAGCAAATATTTTGAAGAGAAATATATATAGTTTGTTCTTGTAGTTTTGTTAAGTTGTTGAATGACAGAAGATTATTTTATTGTTAAAAATGTAAATACCGTGGTATGAAGGAAAAACGGGGTGCATACTTTGGTATTTCATGATAAAAATGTGTAATTTCGCACAAGTTTTGTACAGATGTGCAGATAGATGAATTAGGATTATGGTTCGTACACGAGAATTGCTTATCGATGTTGCCCGTCAGTTGTTTGCCCGTCAGGGTGTGGCCGCTACGACGATGAACGATATAGCCGAGGCGTCGGGAAAGGGTCGCCGTACGATTTATACCTATTTCAAGAATAAGAATGAGATTTATTGGGCCGTCGTGGAAGCCGAATCGAAGCATTTATACGCTCGATTGGAGGGGCTTACAAACCGGGATTTGCCTCCCGAAGAGAAGTTGCTCAACTATATCAATATCCGTTTGGAGGCTGTGAAAGAAGCTGTCGTGCGTAACGGGACATTGCGAGCGGAGTTTTTCAGGGATATTTGGAAAGTGGAGAAGGCCCGGAGGAGTATAGACTTGCGAGAAGTGGCCTTGTTGCGGAGCATATTGAGCGAGGGCGTGGAGCAAGGTGTATTTCATATTCCTAATGTGACGGCTACCGCTTCGGTGCTTCATTATGCGCTTCGGGGGCTGGACGTCCCTTATATCCGCAATAATTTTTCGGAATCGGGAATAGACCGATCGAGATTGAAGGATTATATATTGGATTTTATTTTATACGGAATAAAACGATAGAAATATGAACCAAAGGGACGAGGCGCATGTCTTGTCCCTGTATTATGAAAAAAAGAGTTATGAAATTACTTGAAGGAAAAGTCGCTGTGATTACCGGCGCAGCACGGGGCATAGGAAAGGCTATCGCCCTGAAATTCGCTTCGGAAGGAGCTGATATCGCATTTACGGATCTTGTTATCGACGAGAACGGTAAAGCTACCGAAAAAGAGATTGCCGCTTTTGGCGTGAGAGCCAAAGGGTATGCTTCGAACGCAGCTAATTTCGAAGAGGCTCACAAGGTGGTGGAAGAAATTGTAAAGGATTTCGGCCGTATCGATGTTTTGGTGAATAACGCAGGTATCACTCGTGACGGTTTGATGATGCGCATGACGGAGCAGCAATGGGATATGGTTCTTACTGTGAACTTGAAATCGGCATTTAATTTTATCCATGCCGTAACTCCTATTATGATGAAACAGAAATGCGGGAGTATTATAAATATGGCTTCGGTCGTCGGTGTATCGGGTAATGCCGGACAGTGTAATTACTCGGCTTCGAAAGCCGGTATGATAGGTTTGGCGAAGTCCATTGCCAAAGAGCTGGGTTCTCGCGGCGTGCGTGCCAATGCTATCGCTCCGGGTTTTATCATTACCGATATGACGGCGGCTCTTTCGGACGAAGTGAAAGCCGAATGGGCTAAACAAATTCCTTTGCGTCGAGGCGGTACGCCCGAAGATGTGGCTAATGTAGCTACTTTCCTTGCCTCGGATTTGTCGTCGTATGTAACGGGACAGGTTATCCACTGCTGCGGCGGTATGAATATGTAATCGGGTCTGCACGACAAGATATATATAGGGGCTATATCTGAATGATATAGCCCCTGTACTATTCCTACATTTATTTCCCGGCGGCGTTTACCGAGCCGCTGTTGATCGAGTTGTTGATTCGTTGTTGTCCGGCTTCGTGTTTCCGTCCCCAATTGATATTCCAACTTATGTCGAGAGTTAGGAGTTGTTTAATCATATTGGTTGTCGTTTCTCTGTAATATCCCGCATAGCGGTTCCAGTTTTCGGATTTTACTTTGTAATTGTTGATGAAGGGATCGAGAACCATGATCCCGAAGTTCCAGTCTTTGTAGGCATAGGATAGTTTAATTCCGTGTACATTTTCACCTCCTGTGAGGGTTTCTCCCCAAAATCGATTGAAATTGGTTTGGAGTATGCCGTTGAGCGTAAATCCCCAATGGGAAATATCGATACTGGCATCGATGAAAAAATTGTTGTAGGTATGTGTGTAGGTATTTCCTCGCATCCAGTATCTATGCCAACCCGGGGCAGCACTGAGGGTGAGCCAGCCGGGAATGACATTGATGCGTGTGTTGAGGTAGAATCGTAATTCTTCGGCATTCTTTTGATTGTCTACCCGGCTGAGTATTTTGTCCCCGACCCAGTATTTTTCGGGCATGATCGCACCGGGAGCGTGGGTATAGAATGCGCCGAGTTTTCCGTAAAATATTCCTCGGGTGTATTGGTATTGCAGTTCGTATTTGTAGGTGGCATAGGGTTTTACATCGGGGTTGCCGGTCGATTGTTGAATCCCGTCTATGTCTTGAACGACCGGACTGAGCATATCGAGGGTGATTACGCTGCCCATGCGGACAAAGTTGAATCGTAGGGAGGAATAGTCGTCGATGGTATATCGGGCCGTGAACCGGGGGCGCCAAATGGAGTAGGTGTGGGACTGCCTGTTTTGTGGCGCATAGTGATAGAGGCTGTATCCGAGTCCGACCGACCCATCGAAATGGTTCCCGAGGCGTAACCAGTATTCGCCGAAAATATAGCTGTTGCCTTGATTCATGCGATCGATGGTATTTTGTTCGACATACTTGTTTTGTATCCATGACTGCGTGTGCCGTATTCCGGCGGTAAACCGGCTGTTTTTCCAAGTTTTCTCGTAATCGACTTCGCCGAGTACCGAGAATGTTTTCCCTTTGATGAGGTTATCGATATTTACCATAGGGGCATCCGTGGCTAAATCGTTTTCATTGTAAAGTCTGTGACTGTGCGATGTTTCATAGCTGGTCACGAGATTTGCCATGATGAGTTGGTCTTTTTTCAAATTATTTTGGTAGTAGAGGTTGAGCGAAGGATGTAAAGATATGTATTCCGTGCGGTCGTACATGTTGTTTTCGATTCCTCCGAGACGCTCGTCGGTCAAAATGCCTTTGTATTTGTTTTTATAATTGTTATTATTGAGATTGAGCGAGGCATTGAACATTTGTTTTTGAGGGTCGAGGAAGTTGTAGTTCAATGTGTGTCCGTTGTGCCAAGCCTCGAACCCGCTTCCTTTTTGGCTTTGCTCGGTGCGGACATACCGGGAACCATCGGCAAGTTCGTATCTTTCTGTATTGCTACGACCCATTTCCAGATTCCAGCGTGGTGCGAACCACCCGGAATAGGAGAATTCTGATTTGCCGGTGTTGACTTTGACCGAAGTCCAATATTGTCCCCACCCTCGGTTTAGCGAAGGTGTAAAATTCCCCATGAAACTACCACCCGAAGTGGGCGTTTTAATGATGAAGTCGAGTACGGCTCCTGCCTCGCCATAACGTATTCCCGGATTATCGATGTATTCTACCCGTATGATTTGCTCGGGAGAAATGCCTTGTATTTCTTTTTCCGTGACCGGACGTCCGTTGATACGGAGACTTAATTCGCTTTTATCGGTCAACGATATACTATTGTCGGTGGGGTTGATGACGATGCCCGGTATTTGCAGTTTTTGCAGTAATTGCAATCCGTTTTTCGATTGTTTTATCTGTTGGGCATTGGGGAAAAGCAGATTGCGATCGGCTTTACGTACCCAAGCGGAGGCTTCTACGGTTACTTCGTCGAGTTCTATGTGATCTATCGAGGCTTCTATGGAGTCGATGTCGATTCCCGTTGTGTCGGCATAAACTACTTCTGTCGTATCGTTGTCGGTTGCGGGATGTGCTTTTGTCGT
This sequence comes from Barnesiella sp. B2-R-119, assembly GCF_023656675.1. NCBI lineage: Bacteria > Pseudomonadati > Bacteroidota > Bacteroidia > Bacteroidales > Barnesiellaceae > Barnesiella > Barnesiella sp. B2-R-119. Next base: position 107,051 of record NZ_JAMOKL010000007.1, on the reverse strand, counting down.
GGGAAAGACCACTAATATACCTGCAAGGAGGAGTGCTTTTTTTATCATTGTATGTGTCGTTTTCTAATAGAGACGTAATTTCTCTATATTCGGTTGCAAAAAAACTGTGCAAAAATAAATTTTTTTTATCGTCCTGTCTTTGGTTATAAGTTTTTCTATATATTTTAATAGGGGGCTCGGTCGGGGCAAGAGAAGTGAAGGTAAGGTAAGTTACGATTCGATAGGAAAAACGAAAAGTTCGTTTTGTCTTTTTTTGGGCTTGCGCTATTTTGCAAGGCTTGCGAAAAAATAGGCGGAGTCTTGATATATCCAAGCACATTTGTTTCTGCGCTCGGTTTGTACTATTTTTGCACAAAATTGAAATTTGTGTAAATTATGGAAGTCCTTTACGAAGACAATCATCTGATTATTGTCAATAAGAATTGCTCTGAGATCGTGCAAGGCGATAAGACGGGAGATACTCCGTTGAGCGAGATGTTGAAGGCGTGGTTGAAAGAGAAATATAATAAGCCGGGTAATGTCTTTGTGGGAGTAACTCATCGGCTCGACCGTCCGGTGAGCGGGTTGGTAGTGTTTGCCAAGACGAGCAAGGCACTGGCGAGATTGAACGATATGTTTCGTAACGGCGAGGTAAAGAAAAGTTATTGGGCTATCGTGAAACGAGCTCCTGAAAAGGAGAGCGACGAACTCGTACATTATTTGGTCAGAAACGAGAAGAGTAACAAGTCGGTAGCATACGACCGGGAGAAACCGGGTGCGAAACGTGCTGTATTGGATTATAAAATTTTGGCTCGGGGCGATCGTTATACCTTGTTGGAAGTGGATTTGAAAACAGGCCGGCATCATCAGATCCGTTGTCAGCTTGCCAAGATAGGCTCGCCTATCAAGGGGGATTTGAAGTACGGAGCGGAGCGTTCCAATCCCGATGGGGGGATTTCGTTACATGCCCGTCATATCGAGTTTGTCCACCCGGTTTCGAAGGAGCTTGTGAGCGTGACGGCTCCTGTCCCGTCCGATAATTTGTGGCAGGCATTCGAAAAAATGGTGGAAGGAAAATAGAACGTGCTTTTCAGTACCCGAAAGAAATCTTTACTTTTTTCCCTTTTATCTTTTCGTTTTTGAGGCGGGTGAGCGTTTCGTGCGCTTTGTCGCGAGTTACAGCGACATAGCTGTAATGGTCTTTAATCTCGATGAGCCCTATCTCGTCGGCTGCGAGCTTTCCTTTCTGAGTGAGGAATCCCACGATGTCTCCTTTGCTTATTTTTTCTTTTTTCCCGGCTGCGAAATGGAATGTGGCCATTGGCGGAGTTTGCAGGAAGTTGGCTTTCGGGTCGATTCGGAAGTCGGTCGCCTCGGTTGCGTATTCGGGCATTTGTTCTGTGGGGCCGAGAATGATAAATGCTTCTCCTTCGGCATGCATGCGGGCGGTGCGTCCGTTGCGGTGCGTGAAACTTTCGAAGTCGACGGGCAGGTGGTAATGTACGATGTATTTGACTTCGGGAATGTCGAGTCCCCGTGCGGCCAGATCGGTAGAGATGCAGATGTAGCTGCTGTGGTTGCGGAATTTGCAAAGCGCCCTCTCTCGGTCGGCTTGTTCCATGCCGCCGTGGAAGGCTTCGGCGATAATGCCCCGGTCGGTGAGGAACTGCCGTACACGGTCTACGCTTTCACGTTGGTTGCAAAAGATGAGGGTGAGTCCCGGTTTGAGGTTGTGTAATAGGGCAAGCAGCGTTTCCAATTTGTCTTTTATCGGCGAGTCGATTCGGTAGAGCGATAGTCTGTCGGTCGGCGTAGTCTCGCTGTCTTTCCGCGAGCCGAGGAAATTGAGCTTTATCGGTTTTTTCAAAGCGGTGAAGGCCGGTAGAGATTCACTGTCGGTTGCCGAGGTGAGAATCTTTTTCTTTACGTTTTTCAAGGGAGCGATAATTTCTTGCATTTCGTCCTGAAAGCCTAAGGCGAGGCATTTGTCGAATTCATCGAGGACAAGGGTATCGAGCGTTTCGAGTACGATTCGTCCCCGGCGTATATGGTCGGCGATTCTTCCGGGAGTTCCCACGATAAGAGCGGGAGCTACGGCGAGCGATTTACTTTCTTCCCGTACGGAGTGGCCGCCGTAACAGCAAACTATTTTTATACCTGCGGCGATTTTACGCAATACGTTGTCGATTTGTAAAGCGAGCTCGCGGGAGGGAACGATGACGAGCGCTTGCACTCCGGCAATTTTGGGGGAGATTCGAGACAGTACGGGCAGAAGGAATGCTAATGTTTTTCCCGAGCCTGTGGGTGAGAGCAGTATAATGTCGTTTGGCCGTGTAGCCGTTTCGAGCATTTGCTTCTGCATGCCGTTCAGTGAGTCGATATTCAAGTTGCGACACGCTTTGTCGATAAGAGCCGATGTTTCTTTCATGTCTACAAAGATAATGTAAGCCGAGGGTCGAAGCAAATTTATTTGTTTATGTCGGAACTCTGCCTTTTGGTGTTGTACAAAGAACGAGAAAAATAAAGCGCATCGATTTGCTTTTACAATGGAGAATCGGATTGAAAAATAATTTGAAAAAAATGACGATCCAATAAAGTACAAGTATATTTATATTTGAAATAATGTTAAATGTGCTAGAATTGTGTTTGAAAATTATGTTGTATAACAGAAAATTCATACATTTGCAATGTGTTTTTCATAGTATTAGATTAAGATTAAGGTTAACAAAGATTGGTTGTCGTGAGACAATCAATTTTTTTTTGCCTATTCATTATTTCATATTGTTTGATAGCCCCTTTATTTTACAACGGTAATAAATACTCCTAACTATTTTCTAACCCCTCCGTCACTACGTGCCACCTCCCCTATATTTCGTTGTTACAAAACACAGGGGAGGAGTTTAAATAACCCTCTATTCATTGTGAGGTGCACCTATATCGTTATGTGACACCCCGTAATGCTACGGGACACGGCCGGGGGAGAGTATGATACCCGATTGTTGCTGTTGCTTTTTTTTAACCTCTTCGTCGTTTCAACCCCCTCGCCCTGCGGGCACTCCCCCTATATTCCCTAACGGAAACACAGGGGGAGAGGATTGGAAGTGGCGTTTCAGTTTCGGTATAAGGATACATTGTGCACTCCTCCCCTATGTTTTGCATTGCAAAACATAGGGGAGGAGTCCGAAAGCCGGAGGGGGTGGAAAATATTATATTTCAATCGTATATGTTTTTGAATTTGCAGCTCGTTTATTTTTTTAGATGGCTTATGTGGGCGGTATATTCAACCGTTGTTTTATTTAAAGTGTGTTTTTCCTTCTCTTATTTTAATTACAGTAGTGCATTTTGACGTAGAGGGACATATGGGGATTTAGATTTCTATACTTGCCCTGTATCGGCTGTGGGGGGAGACCGGAGTGAGTGCGAGGTATCCGTGCAGGAGCTTCCCGTCGGTTATGCGGGGTGGATTTGTTTTTAGTCGGGCGACGTGGTCGTTGTGGAGTTCTCCCGGTTTGGGATAATAGTCTACACGGTATCGCCCTTCCGTCTCCGGAGGCAAAAAGCGGTCGGCGAGTTTGCGTGCGACCATACCCATATTCATGCGTAGATTGAGTTCGACGAACGGGTGCAAGAGTGTGTTTCCTCGTTTGTCGCGATAGGCCATCATGTCTACCCCGAAATATCCGGTGTAGTACGGGGCTATGCGTTCGGTGAAAAAGTCGATAAGCGATTCTTTGACGGCAGTGATGATTTCGAGGCCGACGGCATGGGTCAGTTCGAGTTCTAAAACGGCATCGCTTGCCAACCGGTTTTCTTTATATGCTCCGTGACGGTCGGTGAGGAACGAGGAATATCCAGCGAATTTTACTTCGAATCCGTCGCTGTGAAACTCCATAGCCCAGTCGCTGATTTTGTCATAGACCGGTTCGCCCATAAGCATACCTTGTTTCTGCAATACTCCGTTGCTCCATTGAGCCAATGCCGTGTCATATCCGTAAAGATTCCAATAGAGTCCGCGCCCGCTACCCGACCACGGGGCTTTCAGGATTTTACGATCGGATTGTTCTGTGAAGGATCGAATCTCGTCGGCTGTGTGTAGTTCTACCGGAAGTTCGGGAAAAGGGTAATCGATGCGGTTACGAAGGTATTTCCCGATTTCGGCGGAAAATTTTCGGTGGGATAGTTCCCGAATGGTATCGCATTGTCGTGCGGACGGTAATAGGGTTTTATCGATTCCCGCTAATCTCAAACGTTTTATCAAATCGCGGTTCCACCCCCAAACATGTATCTGTTTTACTTGTGCTCCATCGAGCCGGTCGGGTGTTACCGTAGAAATCTTTAAATTGAGCGGGGCTAATGTGTGAAGAAAATCGGACGGTAATTTATCGGGTATGTATATCGTGGTGTCGTCGTCGGCATACCAAAGGGGAAGGGTGGAGAGTTCTTTCCCGATGAGTTGTGCTGCCGGTGGAGGGGTGTAATTTTCTCCACCGAAGGCTATGGCCAAGTCATTTTCGGGATTGAACAGATAGAGGTTCATGATATGCCGTTTTTTTTATGGGGCAAAGATACGGAAAAAGGGAAGAGACTTTATCGAACAAATGTATTTGTTTTCCCTGTCGGATTGCTTACGCCCTCGATTTATACGAATATCGGGCTTTTCCCATTTGTCGCAAAATGCCGATGAATGTTGTCATATTTTTTTAAAAGGAGATGATTGTTATATTTTTTAAAAAAAATAATCAAAGAATGATTGCAGATTGTAAAATAATAATATTATATTTGCATATAGATAAGATTAAATTCGACTATGTAAAACTCAATTTTCGTTGTTTTCGGTTGCCTGTTTTTAGGAGTGGGAGAATAGAGAGACTTTGCATTCGAGATGGCATTTCGATAGTTTTTGAATAAAAGATGCTTTTTCTTCATATTAATTAAAATAGAATAGCTATGAAAAAAATTACTTCTGTTCTTTTTCTTTTCTATTGTTTTTCGGTAGGGTGGGCTCAGACTGTTCCTCCTTGTACGTTGGAAATAACCGATGCCGAGACTTTTGCTCGTGATTGGACAGTGATCGATGTCAATAGCAACGTAAGTGCCAATACGTGGGCCTATAACGATGGCAATGCGATGTATACGCAAGATAAGAGTAATGCCGCCGATGATTGGCTAATCGCTCCGGCGGTGACCCTCGAAGTCGGGAAAGCCTATAAGGTGTCGGCTTATGTGAAGCATTCTTCTACATTTGGTTCGGATAAACAAAAAATAGAATTGAAAATAGGGACGGCGCCTACGGTAGAAGGGCTGACGACCCGGTTGGTTTATGACGAATCTTTTCAAAGTAGATTGTTCGTGGAAAAATCGGGGACGTTTTCACCGGCGGAGAGCGGTGTTTTTTATGTGGGATTGCGTTGTTACAGCGGATCGTATATGGGTGATCTCTATTTCCAGAAGATCGTTATCGAAGAGGCTCCCGTTTATCCGGTACAAATTACAGACCTTTCTATCGTTGCGGGGGAGAGGGGAGCGATGTCGGCGACTCTTTCATGGACATGGCCTTCGTCCGACCATTTGGGCGGTGCGCTTTCGAACCTCTTGGGCGCTAAAATATATCGGGGGACAGATTTGGTCGCTACTCTCGATACGGCTACTGTGGGAGGAAAAGCTGGTTGGATAGATTCTTCTATCGAGACAGCCGGAAATTATACATATAAAGTGGTCGCATATAATACGTTTGGGGATGCTCCGGGCTCAGCAACGACCGTTACTTCCCCGTGGATAGGGAATGATACTCCTATGGCAGTTACCGATTTGGTGGCTTCGGCAGAGGATGCGACTGTGAGCCTTTCGTTTACGCCACCGACAGTCGGAAAGAACGGTGGATATATCGATACCAAGGCGCTTACGTATGAAATCGGCCGTACCCCGGGTGGTGTCTTGTCCGAAAGTTTTTCGGGACCATTCCCTTATATCGATGAAGTCCCGGAATTGGGCAGTTATGTTTATACGGTCGTCGCAATGTTCGATGGTAAAGCGAGCGTATCGGTCGCTTCCAATAAGGTTGTTGCCGGAGGAGCGAGAGAATTACCGTATAGCGAGAGTTTCGATACCGAATCGTCGCTCGATTTGTTTACTATATTGAGTGCCAACGGGGATAATTCGACTTGGAAATATGAGAGCTCGAAAAAAATGGTTCAGTATTGGGGCGGTAGTGATGCCGATGAATGGCTTATTACGCCTAAATTGAATTTGGTGGTCGGGAAGAATTATAAACTACTTTTCAAAACCGGGCTTGAAAATGCGGCTTCTGAGGAAAGTTATAAGGATTTGAGCGTGACGATTGGTCGGGCCGCCACGGCGGAAGCTCAATCTACCCGATTGTTTCGAGATACAATTCAGTCTGCTTTGATGGAAGAGAAAGAGGTTGTCTTTTCTGTTTCCGAGTCGGGTGGATACCATATAGGTTTCCATTGTTACGGACAGACCAATTGGTATGCTATATTCATCGATGACCTGTCGGTGGACGAAACAGTGGTTGTCCCGGCCGTCGTTTCCGATTTGACCGTCGCTCCCGGTGAACAGGGCGCTATGTCTGCCACGGTTGCATGGACCAATCCTTCTCTTTCGGCTGCCGGTACGCAACTGCCGATGTTGACGAAAATGGAGTTGTATCGGGGCGAAACTCTTATTTATACACAAGAAGATCCGATAAAAGGAGGTTCGGAACAGGTGATCGATGAAGATGTGCCTGCTCCGGGCAAATATGAATATAGAGTCATCGGTTATGTCGAGGAGAATGCCGGTGAGGCCGCCGTGGTGGAATCGGCTTGGATAGGTGCAGATACTCCGAAATCGGTAACCGATGTGGAATTGACCGATGTGGAAGGCAAACCGCAAGTTACTTTTAGAGCTCCCGCAGAGGGTGTGAATGGCGGATATATCGATGTGGGGAATTTGAGATACAGAATCGTCCGGGATCCCGGGAGCGAGATGTTGACGGAAAGTTTGACCGATACGGTTTATGTCGATAGCGATGACCTTTCTTTGGCTTTGTATCGCTATACGGTAACGACGCTGTCGGGCGATATGGAAAGCGAGTCGGTAACCTCGAATGCGTTGGTATTCGGCAGTGCATTGGGACTTCCGTATGAGACGAGTATGGATAGCGCCGATGAGATGGCTTTATGGACTATCGTCGATGCTAATAACGATACGAAAAGTTGGGTATATGATGCTACTGAGAAGGAGATGAAATATACGGCCTATTCGGCTGCCGACGACTGGTTGTTTACGCCGCCGTTCGAAGCTAAGAAGGGTTCGCATACGCTTGAATTTAGGGCCCGGGCAGAGAAATATCGTTATCCTGAGTCCATTGAAGTGACATTGGGCAGTGATGTTCTACCCGGTGAAAGCCAAACGGTGATCGCTTCGTACCCGGAAATCAATTCGACTTTGTCGGAACTTTATACAGTAGATTTCAGTGTTCCGTCAGACGGTGTCTGGTATATCGGTTTACATGCTACTACCCGGGATCCGTGGGGATTGTATATAAGTTCATGTTCGATTATCAGTAATGTCATTTCCGGTATCGATGGTTTGGAGTGTATGAATGAAGTTTATTTCGATCGTAGTAACCATTCGTTAGTTTTTGACAAGGGTGGCGATATTCAAATTATCAATGCGGCAGGGGTAACGGTAGTGTCTTGTGAATCGGAAAGCGGACGAATGGATCTGTCCCAACTTCCGGCCGGACTTTATATCGCTCATGTCGTGACCGAAGAAGGGAAAACGATACAGATAAAATTTATCAAATAATAAATAGGAAGTGTATGAAAAGTTTTATTTCAAGCCTAATCTTAACAGGTGCTCTTTGGGTGAGTATACCGATGAGCGCTCAGCGGCCGATGAATGAGAGAGTTCACGATAAGGTCGCTACGAAAGAAGCTCCTCGTATTCAATTCGTGGGGAAAAAACAGGGACCGAATTTGTTTCAATCGGCTGCGGCGAGTGTGACTGCCGATTTTAGTTGTCAGAGTGCCGGTAGTGCCATAACTGTGTGGGAAGAGGATTTTGACGACGGAACAGATGGCTGGACATTTACCAATGCCGAGGATTTTTCGTGGACTGTGAAAAAAATCACGAGTACGACTGACCCCAGTAGAGATTTTTCTACTTATGATCCAGACGATGTTCAATCGTTGTATATAGAGGGCCCTTATCAGTCTTTCAAACGAGGAATCGCTATGGCGACAAGTGGGCAGATCGATGTTCCTGCAAATGCTATGTTGAAAGGATATATAGGGTTTACCCAAAATATGGACGATTACTGTCGCTTGCAGATTTCTGTTTCGGCAGATGCTTTTGAGACTTCGGAAATTCTTTGGAATAGCGCCGACGAGGACGGAGAGAAGCCGTGGCGTTGGCATGAGTTTTCGGTTTCTTTGGAGAAATATTCCGGTCGGAAGATTCAGATTCGTTTTACGTATGGTCCCGGAAAAAACGATTCGTTCGGAACCGGTGGTTATATGGGCGATTTCGCTATCGACGGTTTAAAAATTACCGGAGTATCGACCGTAGAACAAGTCGAGGCAGCCACGGGCGAGGTGATTGCTTTCGCCGATATGTCCTCGGGTTCGCCTACGGCATGGCAATGGGCGTTTCCGGGAGGAACTCCGTCGACATCGACCGACCAGAATCCCCGGGTGTTCTATACGCGAGACGGCGTTTACGATGTGACGTTGACGGTAAGTAATGCCGATGGGAGCGATACGAAGACCCGCACGGGATTCGTGAAGGTTACCGGATCTGCACCGCTCGCACGGATATTACCACCGGCTACATTCCGGTTCAGCGAAACGCGTTTGCCGATGGTAGCTCCGCTGGTGGGGGTGCAGTATCGGGACAATTCGACCAATTATCCTACTTCGTGGGAGTGGACTTTCGACGGTGTCGATCCCGAACCGTATGCCCGGGTGACGTCGCACGAAGAAAACCCTATCGTAGGATATAGCTATATGCATAAACAAGGGGTGAGTCTGCGTGTGGAGAACGAACATGGCGAATCGAACGATACCGTAGAGGTGTCGGTCGAGTACAGTGGGCTAATTACGAATTTAGAGCCGGGAGATAGGGCTGCGACGTTCGATTTGGAAGATAGAGGAACTTTCCCCGGGACGAATAAATTGAATATTACTGCTTATGCCGAGAAGTTTTCCAAACCGTCCCGTCCGATATTGGTATTCGGAGCCTATGTTTATTTTGTGAGTGCTTCGGCTGCGAGTATAACCGACCAGATTGCCGATGTGGGCGTGCATCTGTATACCAGCGAGAACGGATTGCCGGGCAAGAAACTCGACTCGATGTGGTGGAGGGTATTCGAATTGGAAACCCCTTCGGGCAGTTCATTGACCGCTACGGAATTTGAATTTGACCCGACGGTGATCGACGACGAGTTTTTCATTGTAGTGGACGGTATTCCCGAGAAGAACGACAGTGTAGATGTGTCGTTCGCTATGGCCGATTTCCGGGATCACGGTAACACGGCTTATATGTTGAAAGATGGAGAGTGGCGAGACGTGAGCACTTATTTCCCCGCAGGAGCGAATCATACTTCTTATATGATTATGCCTTCGATCGTTCATTCGGTTATGTCGCCTATGCCGGTAGACCGTGAACCGCTGGTGGTGGGTAAAGCTGCCGGTACGGTTAAATATCCTTTCTATTCGATATACGGTTATGAAACTCCTATTCGGAGTGATGCCGAGTGGTGTCGGGTCGTGGGTAAGCCGAATGGCTTGACATTGGACACCTTGCAAATTTCCTATGATCGTTTGCCGGACGGTATTGAGGAACGTGTCGCTACGCTCACGGTCTCGGATAGTATTTCGACTTATGACATCAAAGTCACTCAAAATGTGAACGGAGTTAGTTCGGTAGAGAAAGTTACGGAAGAGAAGGCTTCTATTTATCCGTCTGTTTTCAACTCCGAATTTATTGTACGTGTTCCTGAGAATACCCGAAGTATTTCCGTGTTGGACGAAGGCGGTCGGGAGGTGTATCGACAGCATGTCGATTCGCAAGCTCGTCTTGTGACCGTAGATGCTTCGGCGTGGGCTCCGGGAACGTATTTTATTCGGGTCGTCGGGAAACATGAAATCACAGTCGTTAAGGGTGTGAAGAGATAGTTGGGTAACATTGTATGGTTTAACCCCTCCGTCACTACGTGCCACCTCCCCTATATTTTGCGTACAAAACACCCCGCAATGCTACGGGACACGGCAGGGGAGGAGGGTGAAAAAGCTACACCTGATAACGGAACATAAATCTCTTGGTGGCCTAATGGTTGACTTTTTTATTTTTCAGAATACAGGTTGAGGAGGTTTGACGGTGGTTCCTAAGGGGAGGGTAAAAAGTTGCGGATTGTAATTACAGAATCTGAAAGAGCCGTATCATTACTCGAAACAGAGTTTGATACGGCTTCTTCTTTTCTTTTGGGGAGGCTCAAATTCCAATTTAAAAATCTTTGGTAAAATTGAGTTTTGGCATATCTTCCTTCGATATTTTTTATAATATTATTATAATGTTATCCTTTCTTAATTTATTAAGAGTCTGTGTTATGTTTTTAGTACTTTTCCGTCTCTTTAATATACTTAAAAATTAATGTTTATGAAAAAGTTTTTATGGATAGCGTTTTTGTCATTCTGTTTCAGCGGTGTGGCAGCGGAATCCGATTGGAATGCCGATAGTGTACAAGTCTATTTTAGCCGGAGTGTGACTCCTGTCGTTCAGAAAAATTGGAAGGATCATAAGTTGGTATTGAAAACATATCGCCAGTTCCTCAAAACTTGTGAGTCTGTGCCAGATTCTGTCTTGAAACAGTGTTCGTGGTGTTTTATCGACACATATTACAATGTGGCTTGCTGCGAATCCTTGATGAAACGGAAAAAAGCGGCGGTCGATGCTTTTGAGAAAGCTATTCAATACGGTTATTACGATTATGCCCATGCCCAAAAAGATAGCGATTTGGATAACGTGAGGGACGATAAACGTTTTCAGAAGGCGATGGAGCGTTTGCGTGAGGTAGGCGACTTCGGATATATACTCCGAAAATCACCGGGGTATGACGATGCTGCATCTACCGACTCTTTACCTGCATTCACATATATGGATCCCAACGACCGCGATTTGGTACGGGTGCGCCGATATTTCAACTTGGACAGTATTGCGGGAGCTGGTGACGAAATATCCAAGATAAAAAATCTGTTGGCGTGGGTACACAATACGATTCGTCACGACGGTTCGTCCTATAATCCCGAAGAGAAAAATGCGATAGCTCTATATGAAATTTGCAAGAAGGAGGATAGGGGCGTTAATTGCCGTATGATGGCACAGATGTTGAACGAGTGTTATCTGGCTATGGGATTCAAGTCCCGCTATGTGACTTGTCTTCCGAAAAGCTATATAAACGATTGCCATGTGATCAACGTCGTTTATTCCAACACTCTCGACAAGTGGTTGTGGGTAGACCCCACATGGAATGCCTATGTCATGGACGATAAAGGTAATTTGTTGAGTATATCGGAGGTCAGAGACCGATTGAAAAAAGGTGAGTTCGTGACGGTTAACGAGGACGCTAACTGGAATCATAAAACTCCGTGTACCAACGATTATTATTTGGATTATTACATGAGCAAAAACCTTTATTATCTGCAATGTTCCGATTGCAGTGGCTTTAACAATGAAACTTATGTCGAGGGGAAACGGCGTCCTGTGTACATCACGCTGTCTCCGACGGGCGAACCTTACGATAAACGGTGGAGTACTTCGAATGAGTCGTGGTTTTGGGCTTCTCCATATAAATGATATCGACGGGAGATATTGGATGCTGTTTTAAATTTATAGAGAAATAATATTATCATTGCAAGCAGGTATGTTCCGGCCCTATTGAACCCCTGTCTCGGAATAAATTTAAAACAGCTTCTAAAATTTTTTTAATTCGGTGTACAGTCGTTGTATAGGCAATCCCATCACGTTGTAATAGCTGCCTTTGAGTCCGGTCACGCCGATGTAGCCTATCCATTCCTGTACGCCGTATGCTCCGGCTTTGTCGAGGGGGCGGTACGTCTCCACGTAGTAATCGATTTCATCGTCACCGAGGGCGGCGAAAGTGACTTCGGTGGAGACGGCGAAGGAGATCTGTTTTTGCAGAGAGGTGAGCGTGACACCGGTGATGACGGTGTGGGTTTTTCCCGACAGGGCTTGCAACATGGCTTTGGCATCGGCTATATCGCGAGGCTTGCCGTATACTTTCCCATCGAGCCAGACGATGGTGTCGGCAGTAATAAGGAGCGTATTATCCTTCATAAAGCGGCGGTAGGCGGCTGCTTTTTCTTGCGAGATGTAGAGGGGAATCTCTTCGCCCGAAAGGGTGTCGGGGTAGGATTCGTCCACTTCGGGAAGGGCTGTTACCCGATAGTCGATGTCTAATCCGGCGAGAAGTTCCCGGCGACGGGGTGAATTGCTCGCCAACAGAATTTCGTATTTTTTGAGATGCGATAACATGGTGTTTCGTTGTTTTGTGTAGTTACCAGCCGAAGGCTGTTTTATCGGACATCCATTTGCCTTGTGCTCTCAGGATTTGCTCGATGATGTCCCGCCCACAACCTTGTCCGCCGCCGAACGGCGAAATGTAGCGGGCTATCTGTTTAATTTCGGGGGCGGCATCGGCGGGACAAGCCGGCAGACCGGCTATCTGCATGACCTCGTAGTCGGGAATGTCGTCGCCCATATACATGACTTCGTCGGGGCGCAGCCCGCACTCGTCCAGCCATTTTTTGAAAATTTCGATTTTTACGGTGGCTCCCATATAGACATGGTTTAATCCTAATCCTTCGAAACGTTTGCGGACAGCCTCGGTGCGTCCGCCGGTAATAATGGCGATGGGGTAGCCCATTTTGGCGGCGAACTGCAAGGCGTACCCGTCTTTGATGTTGACGATTCGCATGGGTTCGCCCGATGGATGCAGGGGTATCGTGTCGGGAGAAAGGACACCGTCCACATCGAAGGCGAAAGCCTTTATTCGTGAGAGGTCGAAATCGGTTCGGCTCATAGTCGTTGTTTTTAATGTTTATTGGTTTCGTGAATACTCCGGCTCATCAGGTCGTAAATCTGCCGCATGGTCGGGTCTGAAAGCAGAGCCATTTGCTTGTCTATGACGTTTTTGTCGTATCGGATTGCCGGTCCGGTCTGAGCTTGTGCCGGCGGCATGTCGGCGACTTTCGCGGCAGTCTCCCGTATGAGCGGCAGCATGGTCTCGAACGGCAGCCCGTGTTCCGACAGAATGCGGTCGCACAAGGCGTAGAGGTGATTGGTGAAGTTGCAGGCGAACACGGCAGCCAAATGCAGGTACTTGCGCTGTTCGGAGGTCGCTTCGTAAACCTTTGTAGACAACCGACCTGCCAATTCTTGCAAACGTTCGGTATCGTCCGTATGGTTCGCTTCGACAAAAATAGGAATATCGTCGAAGTCGGTTACCCGTTCTTTGCTGAATGTCTGCATGGGGTAGAATACACCGTAGCGCGCGGTATACGGGGCGAATACTTCCATGTCCATGCTTCCCGCCGTGTGTACCCAAAGGCCTCGATTGGAGGGCATGCGGGAAACCAAATCGAGCAGAGCGGAGTCTTTCACGGCGAAGATATAGAGATCTCCGTCGGTGGGGACTTGGCTGATGTCGGTGGAATGGGGCACATCGCGCAATCGTTCGCTCAGCTGTTCGGCCGATTCTCGGGTACGACTGTATATATAAGCCGGAGTCATTCCCTTTTTTTGTAAAGCGACCGCTAATTGCGTGGCTAAATTGCCGGCTCCGATGAGAATAATCTTCATGTCGATGCAGGGGATTACCATTTGCCGATGTGAACTTTTTCCCACATCATTTTTTCTTCGTCGAAAGGCTTGCGCTCTTCGTCTTTATGTCCAATGGAGAGAATGCAGAGCACTCCCATCTCTTCGGGGATTCCCAATGTCTCCCGCACAAAATCTTCGGCAGGTTCGTCCATAGCTCCGAATCGTCCCCGCACCTGTATCCAGCAGCTTCCCAAACCGAGGTCGGCGGCTTGCAACTGCATGAGAATGGCAGCGATAGAAGCATCCTCGATCCACGTATCGGTAAGGGTCATGTCGGCGGTGACGACGATAGCGAGCGCAGCTCCGGCAATGGGTTTGGCTCCCGAAGTCTTGCATTCGGACAAACGGGCGAGCGTTTCTTTGTCTTCCACCGCAATGAACTCCCACGGAGTGCAGCGTTTGGACGAAGGAGCGAGCAATCCCGCTTCGAGAATGGTTTTTACGGCTTCGGGCGATAGCGCCTCTTGGGTGTATTTGCGGATACTCCGCCGATGAATCAACAAGTCGTGCAGGCTTTTCATAAGGATAGAGGTTCTAAGTTTGTTATGAAATTTATCCATTTTGATTTGTCTGAAAGAGTAAAGACCCTTTTTGTCACCATACAAATCATCTTTACATAGCAAAGTTACTACAAAAAAGTGAAATGCGGAAAGATATAGTGATAGAATTGAGTTACAAGGGTTTTGGTTGAAGTGGCGATAATCCGTGAAGCCATTACAATCCCTGCCGAAGCCAAATCCTGACGCCGCTACGTTACTTGTTCGTAACCATGCCCGAAAATGCGACAAACGGGTACGAATAGCGAAACAAGGCTCTAAGGAATAGTGAGTTATCCATAACTCATGCGAAAAATCAGGTTACGGAAAAAGATTGCGCCGTTCCTCCCCGTTTTGCGTACCAACACCGGACTCTTCACCAACTAATTTTGAAACCCAAAAATTAAGGACAATGAAGAGTACATTTTCAGTAATCTACTACCTCAAGCGTCAGGTAGTGAAAAAGGACGGGACAGTTCCCGTCATGGGACGCATCACGGTGGACGGCAGCCAGACACAGTTCAGCTGCAAACTGACTGTCGATCCGAAACTGTGGGACACCAAAGGTGGACGTGTCACGGGCAGAAGCACGGCGGCACTCGAAACGAACCGTATGCTTGACAAGATGCGGGTACGCATCAACAGGCATTATCAGGAAATCATGGAGCGTGACAACTTCGTCACGGCGGAGAAGGTGAAGAACGCCTTTCTCGGACTGGAACACCGCTACCACACGCTGATGCAGGTGTTCCGCCAGCACAACGAGGACTACGAGAAGCAGGTGGAGGCAGGCATGAAAGCCAAAGGCACGCTGCTGAAGTACCGCACCGTTTACAAGCACATGCAAGAGTTCCTCGACATCCGCTACCATGTGAAGGACATCGCCCTAAAAGAGCTTACCCCGGCTTTCATCTCCGACTTCGAGATGTTCCTGCGCACGGACAAGCACTGCTGCACCAATACCGTGTGGCTGTACGTCTGCCCGTTACGGACGATGGTATTCATCGCCATCAACAACGAGTGGCTGACGCGCGACCCGTTCCGCGAGTATGAAATCAAGAAGGAGGAAACAACACGCAGTTTCCTGACCAAAGATGAGATCCGCCTGCTGATGGAGGGGAAACTGAAAAACGCCAAACAGGAATTGTACCGCGACCTCTACCTGTTCTGCGCCTTCACGGGGCTGTCGTTCGCGGATATGCGCAACCTTACGGAAGAGAATATCCGCACCTACTTCGACGAACACGAGTGGATAAACATCAACCGCCAGAAAACGGGCGTGGTGTCCAACATCCGCCTGCTCGACATCGCCAACCGCATAATCGGCAAATACCGGGGACTGTGCGGGGACGGCAGGATATTTCCCGTTCCGCATTATAACACGTGCCTTGCCGGTATCCGTGCCGTCGCCAAGCGTTGCGGCATCACCAAGCATATCACGTGGCATCAGAGCCGCCACACGGCAGCCACGACGATATTCCTCTCCAACGGTGTTCCCATCGAAACGGTCAGCTCCATGCTCGGACACAAGAGCATAAAGACGACGCAGATTTACGCAAAGATAACCAAAGAGAAGCTCAATCAGGACATGGAGAACCTTGCCGCAAGATTGAACGGCGTCGAGGAATTTGCAGGTTGCACCATCTAAAAAGAAAAGCCATGAAACGTGACACAATCATCATCGAGGACAAGGCAGTCAGCGTAACCGGTAACGACGTGTGGATGACCGCCACCGAAATAGCCGGATTGTTCCATACGACCGTCCCGGCAGTGAACGCCGCCATCAGAGCCGTCCGCAAGTCGGACGTGCTGAACGACTACGAGGTGTGCCGCTACATGCAGCTTGAAAACGGGCTGCACGCGGACGTGTACGCCCTTGAAATCATCATCCCGGTCGCTTTCAGGGTGAATACCTACAACACCCACCTGTTCCGCACATGGCTGGTGGGAAAGGCACTCTCACAAGAGAAACGGCAGACATACGTGATGTTCATACAGAACGGAAAAGCCGGGTATTGCTGATTGCACATACCCCATAAGACAAGTAAACGGGTAGCACCACAAAAGGTGTCACCCGTTTACTTTTTCATGAAACCGCCTCACTCCAGCGGCTTGCGGTAGTTCGCTTCCAGTACCCCGCGCAGCCCCGTTTCCGGGTAAAGCACCTTCCCTCCCAAAAGTATGAAGGGCAACACGCGGTTGTTGCGGTATTCCTGCAAGGTGCGCCGGCTCACACGGAGCAGTTCCGACACCTCGCCGTCCGTCAGGTAACGTTCCCCGTCCAGCGGAGGACGGTAGCTTTCCAGAAATGCGGACAGCCATTTCGAGCCTTTGCGCATATCCTGCACCACAGAGGCTATCGGCTCGTCTTCCATCGTAAAAACATCGTTGTTCTCGTTCATCATAACTTCGGATTCAGTGGGTGAATAAATCAAATCATCTGCCGTGCGGATAGAGCGTGCCGACAAGCGGTATCAGCCGCTTCACCTCCTCTGGCTTGTAATAGAACCTGCGGTTTATCTGCGAGTAGCCGATAAGCCGCCTGTCACGCAGCGTCTGCAACGTGCGCGGGCTTATTCTCAACTGCCCGCAGACCTCCTCGCCCGTGAGCCATCTTTCCATGCGCCCCGTGTCGCTTTTGCGCCTCAGGGCGGCGACCTTCTCCGAGAGTGCGCCGAATGCCGCCACCATCATCTCGAAAGTCTTTTTCTCGATAGATACTATTTCCATATTCATGTCATTTAGAGTTTGCCGCAAAGGTAACGAAACGGCATACAAGACGTATCGTTTTCCGCTGAAAGGCTGCCTGTTGCGCCGTTTGACCGGGTTACGGAGCCATCTTCCGCAAAAATCTTACGTGAGTCACGTAGTGAGTTGTTAAAGCCCCTTTTGTTTATTGCC
This sequence comes from Barnesiella sp. B2-R-119, assembly GCF_023656675.1. Taxonomy (NCBI): domain Bacteria; kingdom Pseudomonadati; phylum Bacteroidota; class Bacteroidia; order Bacteroidales; family Barnesiellaceae; genus Barnesiella; species Barnesiella sp. B2-R-119. Next base: position 89,730 of record NZ_JAMOKL010000007.1, on the reverse strand, counting down.
GAATTTTGTCGCAGAAACAAAAAGAAAGGACTGAACATGAAAGTGATAACAATGGAAAGTTCCGCCTACAAGGAGATGATGGCGCAGATTGCGAACATCGCAGGGTACATCCGCGAGGCAAGGGACGAGAAGAAACGGAAGCGGGAAACCGAAGACAAGCTGCTTGACACGGCACAGGCGGCGAAGATGCTCAACGTGAGCAAGCGCACCATGCAGCGTATGCGCACCGACCACCGTATCGAGTATGTGGTGGTACGCGGAAGCTGCCGCTACCGCCTTTCCGAGATACTGCGGCTATTGGAGGACAACACAGTAAGGAACGAGGAAGGGACAATAGACACCCTGTTCCACAACCACACGCTGCGCACGGGCGGCAAACCAAAAGGAAGGAGGACATAGGTCATGGAACTGCTCACACGAAACAACTTCGAGGGCTGGATGCAGAAGCTGATGGAACGGCTCGACCGTCAGGACGAACTGCTGCTGGCGATGAAGGCTGAGGGGAAACAGCCCACTATCACGGAAAGCATCCGCCTTTTCGACAATCAGGATTTGTGCATGTTGCTCCAGATAAGCAAACGCACCCTCCAACGCTACCGCAGCGTAGGCGCATTGCCCTACAAGACGCTGGGCAAGAAGACCTATTACAGCGAGGAGGACGTGCTGACATTCCTTTCCAACCATATCAAGGACTTCAAAAAGGAAGATATAGCCTTCTACAAGGCTCGTATCCATAATTTCTTTCATAAATAACCCATTAAAACATTTTTCAGATGGCAAAGAAAAAAGACGAAAAGGACGTGCTGGTAGTCCGTGACGAGAAGACAGGCGAGATCAGCGTGGTAGCCGGGCTGAACGCGGACGGCACACCCAAGCGCACCCCCGCAAAAGCGGAGAACGCGCAGAGTTTCCTGCAATTCGACCGACATGGCGACGTGCTGGACAACTTCTTCAAGAACTTCTTCCGGCAGTGCAAGGAACCCAGCCGCTTCGGTTTCTACCGCATTGCGGCAGACCAAGCTGAAAATCTCTTAGAGGTGATGAAGCAACTGCTGAAAGACCCCGAAGCGAACAAGGAGCTGCTCGCCCCTCACAAGGTGGACACCTCCGACTATGAGAAGAAGGTGCAGGAAGAGATGGCAGCACAACAGACAGAGAAACAAGAACCTCAAAAACAGGAGAACATGGAACAACGGAAAGAACAGCAACAGGACAAATCCGAACAGATGCAGGGCAAACGTGGCTACCAGCCCATCGACGAGAGTAAAATCAACTGGCAGGAGCTGGAGGACAGATGGGGCGTAAAGCGGGACAACCTTGAAAAGTCCGGCGACCTTACGAAGATGCTCAACTATGGCAAGTCCGACTTGGTAAAGGTCAAACCGACCTTCGGCGGCGAATCATTCGAGCTGGACGCCCGCCTCTCCTTCAAGAAGGACGGTGAGGGAAACATCAGCCTCGTGCCGCACTTCATCCGCAAGGAGCAGAAGCTGGATGAGTACAAGGAACACAAATTCTCCGACAATGACCGGAAGAACCTCCGCGAAACGGGCAATCTCGGTAGGGTCGTGGACATTGTGGACAGGGAAACGGGCGAGATCATCCCCTCCTACATCAGCATCGACCGCAAGACGAATGAAATCACGGACATTCCGGCAAGCAGGGTGCGCATCCCGGAGCGCATCGGCAAGACGGAAATCACCACGCAGGAGCGGGACATGCTCCGCGCCGGACTGCCCGTACGCGACAAGCTCATCGAGCGCAACGACGGCAGAAAGTTCGTCACCACCCTGCAAGTGAACGTGGAGCAGCGCGGCGTGGAGTTCGTGCCGGGAACCGGCAAGTCGCCCCGTACCGCACAGACACAGGAAACCAAAGGCGACACATCGAAAAGTCAGGCGCAGGGCGGGGAAAATGCCGCACAGACCAAGAAGGAGCAACGCCGCAACACGTGGACGAACGAGGACGGCAGCATCCGCCCCATCAGCAAATGGAGCGGCGTGAGCTTCACCGACCAGCAGAAAGCCGACTATGTGGCGGGTAAAGCCGTGAAGCTGGAGAACGTGACCGACAAGCAGGGCTTCCATGCCACGATGTATATCAAGTTCAACCCGGAGAAGGGACGCCCGTACCGCTACGACACGAACCCTGACAATGCACAGCAGGTTGCTCCGTCCAACGAGAGCCGCACGCAGGTGGCGGTGAACAACGATGGCAAGACCAACGAGGCTACAAAGAATCTGAGAGAGCCGTTGCAGAAAGGTCAGACCAACCCGAAGGACGCCCGCCAGCAACAGCAGCAGGAGAAGCCGCAGAAGAAAACGGGCAAGGGCATGAAAATGTAATCCCGTGTCCGCCACTGAATCCAAAATAAAATCCAAAGTATCAACAAAAAAGAAGAAGACATGAAGACAATCATTGCAGAAAAGCCCTCCGTGGCACGTGAAATCGCCCGCATCGTGGGCGCGACAAAGAGAGAGGAAGGATATTTCGAGGGAGGCGGTTATGCCGTGACATGGGCATTCGGACACCTCGTTCAGCTTGCCATGCCCGACGGCTACGGCGTGCGCGGATTTGTCCGTGACAACCTCCCGATTATTCCCGACACATTCACGCTCGTCCCCCGTCAGGTCAGGACGGAGAAAGGTTACAAGCCCGACAGCGGCGTGGTGTCGCAGATAAAAGTCATCAAAAGACTGTTCGACACAAGCGAACATATCATCGTGGCGACCGATGCCGGACGCGAGGGAGAGCTTATCTTCCGCTACCTCTACCACTATACGGGTTGCACCACTCCTTTCGTGCGCCTGTGGATCAGCTCTCTCACCGACAAAGCTATCCGCGAGGGACTGCGGAAACTCGAAGACGGCAGCAAATACGACAACCTCTACCTCGCCGCCAAAGCGCGGAGCGAATCCGACTGGCTCGTGGGCATCAACGGCACACAGGCGTTATCCATCGCCGCCGGACACGGCACGTATTCCGTGGGGCGGGTGCAGACACCAACGTTGGCTATGGTATGTGAACGCTACTGGGAGAACCGCCGCTTTACGTCCGAAGCATTCTGGCAGCTCCATATCGCAACGGACGGTTGCGACGGCGAAGTCGTGAAATTCTCATCCTCCGAGAAATGGAAAGAGAAAGAACCGGCGATGGAACTATATAATAAGGTAAAGGCGGCAGGTTGCGCCACTGTCACGAAAGCCGAGCGCAAGGAGAAGACGGAGGAAACTCCCTTGCTCTACGACCTGACCACGCTCCAGAAAGAAGCCAACGCCAAGCACGGCTTCACGGCGGAACAGACGCTTGAAATCGCGCAGAAACTCTACGAAAAGAAGTTGATAACCTATCCGAGAACGGGAAGCCGCTACATCCCCGAAGACGTGTTTGCCGAAATTCCCAAACTGCTCGCTTTCATCGGCACACAGCCCGAATGGAAAGACAAGGTGCGGGCAAAAGCCGCCCCGACACGCCGCAGCGTGGACGACGGCAAGGTGACAGACCACCATGCCCTGCTCGTCACGGGTGAGAAACCGCTCTTCCTCTCCAAAGAGGACAATACCATCTATCAGATGATTGCCGGGCGCATGGTCGAGGCATTCTCTGAGAAATGCGTCAAGGATGTGACCACTGTCACGGCGGAATGTGCCGGAGTGGAGTTTACCGTAAAAGGCAGCGTCGTGAAGCAAACCGGATGGCGTGCCGTCTATGGCGAGGAAAAAGAGGAAATTACCATCCCCGGCTGGCAGGAAGGCGACACGCTGACACCGAAAGGCTCGTCCATTACCGAAGGAAAGACCAAACCCAAGCCGCTGCATACCGAAGCCACCCTGCTCTCGGCAATGGAAACGGCGGGCAAGGAAATTGAGGACGACGCACTGCGGCAGGCGATGAAGGACTGTGGCATCGGTACTCCCGCCACACGCGCCTCCATCATCGAAACGCTTTTCAAGCGCGGTTACATGGAACGCTGCAAGAAGTCGCTTGTTCCCACCGAAAAAGGACTTGCCCTCAATTCCGTCGTCAAGACGATGCGCATCGCCGATGTTGCCATGACGGGCGAATGGGAAAAGGAGCTGGCGCGTATCGAGCGCGGGGAACTGTCCGACGACACCTTCCGCAAGGAGATAGAGGCGTACACACGTGAGATAACCTCCGAACTGATCTCGTGCGACAAGCTCTTCGGCAGCCGTGACTCCGGCTGCGCGTGTCCCAAGTGTGGCACGGGCAGGATGCGGTTCTACGGCAAGGTGGTACGCTGCGACAACACGGAGTGCGGACTGCCCGTGTTCCGGCTGAAAGCGGGACGCACCCTGTCCGACGATGAAATCAAAGACCTGCTCACCGAAGGGCATACCAAGCTGCTCAAAGGGTTCAAGAGCAAACAGGGCAAGAGTTTCGATGCTGTTGTCGCCTTTGACGGGGAATATAACACGACTTTTGTGTTCCCGGAGGCTAAAAAGGACAAGAAATTTTCAGGACGGAAGAAATAGTATTAACTTTGCCACTTGTTCAGAGTAATGAATTGTTCTTCGATACCGGATTACACTCATACTTTGGATTTAGTGGTGGCACTCGGAGGGATACCGAGTGCCTTTTTCTTCCTTTTTCCAACCGATTATCCCGTTAATTATCAATCCGCTAAATCCAAAGTAATGAACAACAAGAAGAAAAACGAGGGTCAGACCGACTTTTCCTATTACGGTCTGTACCTGCTGGACTATCTCCGCACGAACAAGTTTGAACAGGCTGACGACACCGCTTTCATACGGGAACGGGCCGACCGTGCCGCCGAAACGTATGAGAGGGCACGGCTTGAAGGCTATCCCGCCGATGGTGCGCAGGAACTGGCGATGGACACGCTGCTGCGCGGGCTGCATTATTCCCGTTACGCCATCCTCCGCGAAGTCGTGGAAAACGAGTTTGCCGATGAAGTGCCGGAAGAGAAGCGTGAAGCCTTTGTCCTGAAACTGCTGCCGCTTGTCGGCAACGTGTTCTCCGTCTATGACCTCTCGGATGACAATTTCGCCCTGTCTTCCGATTACGACCTGCTCTACACGGAGCTGACGGGAGCAACCGTCCTTTACTTAGACGAATATGGCGTTTAACCGCAAACAGAAACTGCGGGACAACATCGAGGCGATACGGACGGCATTCATCCTTGACAGGGAAAATAGGACAGCGACAACCGAAGAGCGTGCCATACTTCAAAGGTACTGCGGTTTCGGCGGTCTGAAATGTATCCTCAACCCTGCAAAGGAACTGACGGATGCCGTCCGGTGGGCGAAATCCGACCTCGAACTGTTCGCCCCGACGGTGGAGCTGCACAGGCTTATCCGTGAGAACAGCAAGGACGAAACAGAGTACAAGCGGTTTGTGGATTCGCTGAAAGCGTCCGTGCTGACCGCTTTCTACACCCCCAAAGAGATAACCGACACCATCGCGGACGTGCTGGCAGATTACAGCGTCCGCCCCGCCCGTATGCTCGAACCGTCGGCAGGTGTCGGCGTGTTCGTGGATTCCATGCTGCGGCACAGCCCCAATGCGGATGTGATGGCTTTCGAGAAGGATCTGCTCACGGGTACAATCTTGAGGCATCTCTATCCCGACCAGAAAATGCGCACCTGCGGTTTTGAGAAAATCGAAAGACCGTTCAACAATTATTTCGACTTGGCGGTGTCCAACATTCCGTTCGGTGACATTGCCGTGTTCGACGCGGAGTTTCAGCGGAGCGACTCTTTCGGCAGACGCTCCGCCCAGAAAACCATCCACAACTATTTCTTTCTCAAAGGACTGGATGCCGTGCGTGACGGCGGTATCGTGGCGTTCATCACCTCGCAAGGGGTATTGAATAGCACCAAGACCTCCGTGCGTAACGAGCTGTTCAGTCAGGCCAATCTGGTATCCGCGATACGCCTGCCCAACAACCTGTTCACGGACAACGCGGGCACGGAGGTGGGCAGTGACCTGATTGTCCTGCAAAAGAACCTCAGCAAGAAGGAAATGTCGCAGGACGAGCGGCTGATGACCGTGATACAGACGGACACGAAAACCGCCCTGACCGACAACGCCTATTTCATCCACCACCCGGAACGCATCGTGCATACGATGGCGAAACTTGACACAGACCCCTACGGGAAGCCCGCTATGGTTTATCTGCACGAGGGCAAGGCAGCAGGCATCGCCGGGGATTTGCGCCGTATGCTCGACGAGGATTTCCATTACAGGCTTGCCATGCGCTTGTATTCGGGTTCAATCCGGCAGGCAGGAACGGAAGAAAAAGTTGCCGTTCAAAATAAAGTAGAGCGTCCTGCCATAAAATTGGAAACAGTATCCTCGGCGCAGACGGTGGAAACTCCGACAGAAAAGCCGCAACCCGCAGATGAAAAGCCGGAGATAGAACCGCGCCCGCAATATTCCGCAGGCGTGCAGCTCACCCTGCTTGACCTCTGGGGGATGACGGAAGAGGTCAGCCAACCGAAAACCTCCAAAAAGAAAAAGACGGTGAAAAAGGCAGTTACGGCAAAGTCCACTCCGCCCAAACCGAAAGTCACGGTTACACCGACAGCTCCAACTGCAAAACCCGCAATGGAGAATAAGGAGGTGAAAGCGGAGAACACCGCCAAGCCTGCCGACCCGGACGACATCTATGCCACACTGGACTGGGATACCAATCCTCCCATCAACGGTTTCTATGAAATGATGATGGGTTTGACGCCGGAGCGTAGGAAAGAACTTCGGGAACTGGCAAGGCAGCATAACGAGAAACAAGTGGCGGAAAAGACGGAAGTGAAAGCCGTGCCGGAAACTTCCCGTGAGCAGCCACGACAGGAGGAAACACAGCCGGAGGCAGTCGCCGCACCTGCCGTTACAGATACCCCATCGGAAGCGGTGGGGACTTTCCTTTTCCCCGACATCGAAGCGGAAAAGCCGAAGGAGGAAGTCGTGGACCTTTCTCCGCGTGCCTACCACCGCACGCCGGAGATGCACCTGCGCGAAGGGTCGCTGGTGGCTGACCGGGGGCGTCATAACATCGGCTACCTGAAAGACATCACGCCATACGGGGCGACATTCCAGCCGCTCGACCTGAAAGGATACCAGAAGGAAAAGGCGTTGTTGTATGTGTCGCTGCGTGACGCCTACGAGCGTCTGTACCGTTATGAATCGCTCCGGCGCGAGGCAAATGTTCCGTGGCGAGAGCATCTGAATACCTGTTACGATGAGTTTGTCATGCGCTACGGCAACCTCAACGCCAAGCAGAACGTGAAGTTAGTGATGATGGATGCGGGCGGGCGCGACATCCTTTCGCTGGAACGGATGGAAAACGGAAAGTTCGTCAAGGCGGACATCTTCGAGCATCCTGTTTCCTTCGCGGTGGAGAGCCATGCCAACGTAGGCTCTCCCGAAGAAGCCCTGTCTGCGTCGCTCAACAAATATGGTACGGTCAATCTCGACTATATGCGGGAGATAACCGACAGCACGGCGGAGGATTTGCTCACTGCCCTGCAAGGGCGCATCTACTACAATCCGCTCGTGACCGGTTACGAAATCAAAGACCGTTTCATCGCCGGAAATGTCATAGAGAAAGCGGAACGCATAGAGGCATGGATGGGTGACAATCCCGAAAATGAGCGTATGCCGGAGGTGAAGCAGGCGTTGGAGGCTCTGAAAGATGCCGAGCCGCAGCGCATCGCCTTCGAGGATCTGGACTTCAATTTCGGGGAACGCTGGATTCCGACGGGTGTCTATGCCGCCTACATGAGCCGGCTGTTCGACACGGAGGTGAAAATCGCCTATTCCGCAAGCATGGACGAGTTTTCGGTGGTGTGCGGCTACCGCACCATGAAAATCACGGACGAGTTTCTGGTGAAGGGGTATTACCGGAACTATGACGGTATGCACCTCCTAAAACACGCCCTGCACAACACCTGCCCTGACATGATGAAGTCCATCGGCAAGGACGAGCATGGCAACGACATCAAGATGCGCGACAGCGAGGGAATACAACTCGCCAACGCCAAGATTGACGAGATACGAAACGGCTTCTCCGAATGGCTCGAAGAGCAGTCGCCGCAGTTCAAGGAGCGGCTTGTGACGATGTATAACCGCAAGTTCAACTGTTTCGTGCGCCCGCGCTACGACGGCTCCCATCAGACCTTTCCCGACCTCAACCTGAAAGGGCTGGCAAGCCGGGGTATCAAGAGCGTCTATCCCTCACAGATGGATTGCGTCTGGATGTTGAAACAGAACGGCGGCGGAATTTGCGACCACGAGGTGGGAACCGGTAAGACGCTGATAATGTGCATCGCCGCGCATGAGATGAAGCGTCTGAATTTGGCACACAAGCCGATGATTATCGGGCTGAAAGCCAACGTTGCGGAGATTGCAGCCACCTATCAGGCGGCATATCCCAACGCACGTATTCTGTACGCTTCGGAGAAGGACTTTTCGACCGCCAACCGTGTGCGCTTCTTCAATAATATAAAGAACAACGACTACGATTGCGTCATCATGTCGCACGACCAGTTCGGCAAGATACCGCAGTCGCCGGAATTGCAGCAGCGCATCCTGCAAGCAGAGCTTGACACGGTGGAGGAAAACCTCGAAGTGCTACGGCAGCAGGGAAAGAACGTGTCGCGGGCGATGCTGAAAGGATTGGAGAAGCGCAAGCACAACCTTGAAGCGAAGCTGGAGAAGGTGGAACACGCCATAAAGTCACGCACGGACGACGTGGTGGATTTCAAGCAGATGGGCATCGACCACATCTTCATAGATGAGAGCCACCAGTTCAAGAATCTGACTTTCAACACGCGCCACGACCGTGTGGCGGGATTGGGAAACAGCGAGGGAAGCCAGAAGGCACTTAACATGCTCTTTGCCATACGCACCATACAGGAGCGCACAGGAAAAGACTTGGGTGCGACCTTCCTCTCCGGCACGACTATCAGCAACTCACTGACTGAATTGTACCTGCTGTTCAAGTACCTGCGCCCGAAGGAGCTGGAACGGCAGGACATAAGGTGTTTCGACGCTTGGGCGGCGATATTTGCCAAGAAGACGACGGATTTTGAATTTAACGTGACGAACAATGTGGTCCAGAAGGAGCGTTTCCGCTACTTCATCAAAGTGCCGGAGCTTGCCGCCTTCTATAATGAAATCACGGACTACCGCACGGCGGAGGATGTGGGCGTTGACCGTCCTGCCAAGAACGAGATACTGCACCATATACCGCCCACGCCGGAACAGGAGGACTTCATACAGAAACTGATGCAGTTCGCCAAGACGGGCGATGCCACCTTGTTGGGCAGGCTGCCGCTTTCGGAAACGGAAGAAAAGGCGAAGATGCTCATCGCCACGGACTATGCCCGGAAAATGGCACTCGACATGCGCATGATAGACCCGAATTACGAAGATCATCCCGACAACAAAGCGAGTCACTGTGCCAAGATGATCGCGGAGTATTATCAAAAATACGACGCCCAGAAAGGCACGCAGTTCGTTTTCTCTGATTTGGGGACATACCAGCCGGGCGACGGGTGGAACGTCTATTCGGAAATCAAGCGCAAACTGACGGAGGACTACGGTATACCGCCAAGCGAGGTGCGCTTCATTCAGGAGTGCAAGACCGACAAGGCGCGGAAGGCGGTGATAGACGCCATGAACGCCGGGACGGTGCGTGTGCTGTTCGGCTCTACCTCTATGCTCGGAACGGGTGTGAACGCCCAGAAACGGTGTGTGGCTATCCATCATCTCGATACGCCGTGGCGACCGTCCGACTTGCAACAGCGTGACGGACGCGGAGTTAGGGCAGGTAATGAGATTGCCAAACATTTCGCCGGGAACAACGTGGATGTAATCATCTACGCGGTGGAGAAGTCACTGGACAGCTACAAGTTCAACCTCCTGCACTGCAAGCAGACTTTCATAAGCCAGCTCAAAAGCGGTGCGATGGGTGCGCGTACCATCGACGAGGGGGCAATGGACGAAAAATCGGGCATGAATTTCTCGGAATACATGGCGTTGCTCTCCGGCAATACCGACCTGTTGGACAAGGCGAAACTGGAAAAGCGGATCGCATCGCTCGAAGGGGAACGCAAGTCGTTCAACAAGGGCAAGCGTGATTCGGAGTTCAAGCTGGAGTCAAAGACCGGCGAGTTGCGCAACAACACGGCTTTCATAGATGCCATGACGGAGGACTGGAACCGCTTCCTGTCGGTGGTGCAGACCGACAAGGAGGGCAACCGCCTTAATATAATAAAGGTGGACGGAGTGGATTCCGCCGATGAGAAGGTCATCGGAAAGCGTTTGCAGGAGATAGCCAAGAATGCCACGACCGGAGGGTTGTACACGCAGGTCGGTGAACTTTACGGTTTTCCGATAAAGGTGGTGAGCGAAAGGATACTCAAAGAGGGATTGGAGTTCACCGACAACCGCTTCGTGGTCGAGGGGAACTACAAGTACACCTACAACAACGGGCATCTGGCGATGGCTGACCCGTTGGCCGCCGCCCGCAACTTCCTCAACGCGATGGAGAGGATACCCTCCATCATCGACCAGTACAAGGCGAAGAACGAGGTGCTGGAGATGGAGATACCGCAGTTACAGGAGATAGCGGGTAAGGTGTGGAAGAAGGAGGACGAGCTGAAGCAGTTGAAGTCCGAACTTGCCGCCCTTGACCGAAAAATTCAGCTGGAGCTTGCGCCACCCACGCCCGAAGTCGCAGAAAAGGAGAATGAAGGGCAACAGCTCAAGCCGGAAGCGGAAGATGTGAGGAACAGGCAGGCGCAATATCCCGAAAATGCACCGCCGCAGATACGCAGTCCGGCGGATAGTATCGTTGCCAACCATGTCATAATCGGGCGTCCGGGACTGTATGCCAAGGAGGAAACCCGGTCCAAAGGATTGAAAATATAACCTAAGGAATTTTATCTGAAGTATTAATAAGGGCTATCCCAAAAGGTCTAAAAGTAAATTTTATCCTTTCTGCAAGTATCTATAGGATGGCAACTGCATTTTTTTCTTTTTGGGCAGCCCTTATTAAAATTTATTCTTATTTTAGGTTATATACATTCATGTCCATTTATGTAAAAAATTCCTGCTGACCTTGTTTATGTCTTGTCAGTCACCATTTGCAAAACCATATTTGACCCTCAAAGAGGCTGAATTTGATAAGTAACTTGCTACATACTCATAATAAGGAGCTAAATAGAACACGAATGGGAAATACACAAATGCTAAACTAAAGAAGATATTGGCCAAAATAAACGCTATACCGAGAGAGAAACTTGATTTTTCAACTTCCTAAAACGGTGTTGTTCAAACATTTCTACTTATTTGTACTTGCCAGTTGAACCTACGCTTCCCTAATAAAATGTCTATGGTAAAAAGTTAAAAAATCCTCCCACTTTTGTTAGATATATTTTTTTGTGTAATTTTGTAATCGTTATGCGGCAGTAATAATATACATATTAATACGAGTTAGTAATCCTGTAGTTCTCATATGCTACGAGGAGGTATTAAAAGGTGCGTTTCGACAATGCATCTACTGTAGTATATTATTGCTTAATCCAAATGAATATTATAAATTTAGGAATTCTTGCTCACATTGATGCAGGAAAAACTTCCGTAACCGAGAATCTGCTGTTTGCCAGTGGAGCAACGGAAAAGTGCGGCCGTGTGGATAATGGTGACACCATAACGGACTCTATGGATATAGAGAAACGTAGAGGAATTACTGTCCGGGCTTCTACGACATCTATTATCTGGAATGGAGTGAAATGCAATATCATTGACACTCCGGGACACATGGATTTTATTGCGGAAGTGGAGCGGACATTCAAAATGCTTGATGGAGCAGTCCTCATCTTATCCGCAAAGGAAGGCATACAAGCGCAGACAAAGTTGCTGTTCAGTACTTTACAAAAGCTGCAAATCCCGACAATTATATTTATCAATAAGATTGACCGTGCCGGTGTGAATTTGGAGCGTTTGTATATGGATATAAAAACAAATCTGTCGCAAGATGTCCTGTTTATGCAAACTGTTGTCGATGGATCGGTTTATCCGGTTTGCTCCCAAACATATATAAAGGAAGAATACAAAGAATTTGTATGCAACCATGACGACGATATATTAGAACGATATTTGGCGGATAGCGAAATTTCACCGGCTGATTATTGGAATACGATAATCGCTCTTGTGGCAAAAGCCAAAGTCTATCCGGTGCTACATGGATCAGCAATGTTCAATATCGGTATCAATGAGTTGTTGGACGCCATTTCTTCTTTTATACTTCCTCCGGCATCAGTCTCAAACAGACTTTCAGCTTATCTCTATAAGATAGAGCATGACCCCAAAGGGCATAAAAGAAGTTTTCTTAAAATAATTGACGGAAGTCTGAGACTTCGAGACGTTGTAAGAATCAACGATTCGGAAAAATTCATCAAGATTAAAAATCTAAAGACTATTTATCAGGGCAGAGAGATAAATGTTGATGAAGTGGGTGCCAATGATATCGCGATTGTAGAAGATATAGAAGATTTTCGAATCGGAGATTATTTAGGTGCTAAACCTTGTTTGATTCAAGGATTATCTCATCAGCATCCCGCTCTCAAATCCTCCGTCCGGCCAAATAAGCCCGAAGAGAGAAGCAAGGTGATATCCGCTCTGAATACATTGTGGATTGAAGACCCGTCTTTGTCCTTTTCCATAAACTCATATAGTGATGAATTGGAAATCTCGTTATATGGTTTGACCCAAAAGGAAATCATACAGACATTGCTGGAAGAACGATTTTCCGTAAAGGTCCATTTTGATGAGATCAAGACTATCTACAAAGAACGACCTATAAAAAAGGTCAATAAGATTATTCAGATCGAAGTACCACCCAACCCTTACTGGGCCACAATAGGGCTGACTCTTGAACCCTTACCGTTAGGGGCAGGGTTGCAAATCGAAAGTGACATCTCCTATGGTTATCTGAACCATTCTTTTCAAAATGCCGTTTTTGAAGGGATTCGTATGTCTTGCCAATCTGGTTTACATGGATGGGAAGTGACAGATCTGAAAGTAACTTTTACTCAAGCCGAGTATTATAGCCCGGTAAGTACACCTGCTGATTTCAGACAGCTGACCCCTTATGTCTTCAGGCTGGCTTTGCAACAGTCAGGTGTGGACATTCTCGAACCGATGCTCTGTTTTGAGTTGCAGATACCCCAAGTAGCGAGTTCCAAAGCTATTACAGATTTGCAAAAACTGATGTCTGAGATTGAAGACATCAGTTGTAATAATGAGTGGTGTCATATTAAAGGGAAAGTTCCATTAAATACAAGTAAAGACTATGCCTCAGAAGTAAGTTCGTACACTAAGGGCTTAGGCATTTTTATGGTTAAGCCATGTGGGTATCAAATAACAAAAGACGGTTATTCTGATAATATCCGCATGAACGAAAAAGATAAACTTTTATTCATGTTCCAAAAATCAATGTCATTAAAATAATGGAGCGGTCAGGAAATTTCTATAAGGCAATACGGTTGGGATATATACTTATCTCCATTCTTATCGGATGTATGGCATATAATAGCCTCTATGAATGGCAGGAGATAGAAGCATTAGAACTTGGCAATAAAAAAATAGACGAGCTCCGAAAAGAAATAAACAATATCAATATTCAAATGATAAAATTTTCTCTATTGGGTGAAACAATACTGGAATGGAACGATAAAGATATCGAGCATTACCATGCACGGCGTATGGCAATGGACAGTATGCTCTGCCGTTTCAAGGCCACCTATCCAGCAGAGCGCATCGATAGTGTGCGCAGTCTTTTAGAGGATAAGGAACGACAGATGTTCCAGATAGTCCGGTTAATGGATGAACAACAATCTATTAACAAGAAGATAGCCAATCAAATTCCGGTTATTGTACAGAAAAGTGTGCAGGAACAGTCCAAAAAGCCAAAACGAAAAGGTTTCTTAGGCATATTCGGCAAAAAAAAGGAAGTAACTCCAGCAGTATCAACCACTATCCTTCATTCGGTCAATAGAAACGTAATCAGCGAACAGAAAGTGCAGGATCGCCAATTGTCGGAACAAGCCGACAGCCTTGCAGCTCGTAATGCAGAACTTAACAGACAACTGCAAGAATTGATTTGCCAAATAGAAGAAAAGGTACAAACCGAACTGCAAAGCCGGGAAAACGAAATAGTTGCCATGCGTGAAAAGTCATTTATGCAAGTAGGCGGTTTAATGGGATTCGTTCTTCTATTGTTGTTAATTTCCTACATCATCATACATCGTGATGCAAAAAGCATTAAACAATACAAGCACAAGACAACTGATTTGATAAGGCAACTGGAACAATCCGTACAACGGAACGAGGCACTGATAACGTCAAGGAAGAAGGCGGTACATACTATCACCCATGAACTGCGCACACCGCTGACAGCAATAACAGGCTATGCCGGACTGATACGGAAAGAACAGTGTGAGGATAAGTCCGGGCAGTATATCCAAAACATACTGCAATCCTCCGACCGTATGCGGGATATGCTTAACACTTTGCTTGACTTCTTCCGCCTGGACAACGGCAAGGAACAGCCCCGTCTGTCACCCTGCCGGATTTCAGCAATCACGCACACACTTGAAACGGAGTTCATGCCTGTTGCCGTGAACAAAGGGCTGTCCTTGTCCGTGAAGACTGGACACGATGCCATTGTATTGACCGACAAAGAGCGAATAATACAAATCGGGAATAACCTGCTGTCAAACGCTGTCAAGTTCACAGAAGAAGGCGGTGTTTCTTTGATTACTGAATATGATAATGGAGTTCTGACACTGGTCGTTGAAGATACAGGTACAGGCATGACAGAAGAGGAACAGAAACAAGCGTTCGGTGCGTTTGAACGTCTATCAAATGCCGCCGCAAAGGAGGGTTTCGGGCTTGGGCTTGCCATAATGCGTAATATTGTGTCGATGCTTGGCGGAACAATCCGTTTAGACAGCAAGAAAGGGAAAGGCAGTCGTTTCACAGTTGAAATTTCTATGCAGGAAGCTGAAGAACAGCTTGGATATACAAGCAATACACCTGTTTATCATAACAATAAATTCCATGATGTTGTCGCCATTGACAATGATGAGGTATTACTTCTGATGCTGAAAGAGATGTATTCCCAAGAAGGAATACACTGCGACACTTGCACCGATGCTGCGGCACTGATGGAAATGATACGCCAGAAAGAATACAGCCTGTTGCTGACAGACTTGAATATGCCCGATATAAACGGTTTCGAATTGCTGGAACTGTTGCGTTCGTCCAACGTGGGCAATTCACCAACAATCCCGGTGGTTGTGGCAACCGCTTCGGGCAGTTGTAACAAAGGGGAACTATTGGCAAAAGGCTTTGCCGGATGCCTGTTCAAACCGTTCTCCATATCGGAACTGATGGAGGTTTCCGACAGGTGTGCCATAAAAGCGACACCGGACGGGAAACCGGACTTTTCCGCCTTATTGTCCTATGGCAATGAAGCCGTCATGCTGGAAAAGTTGATAACTGAAACAGAAAAGGAAATGCAGGCGGTACGGGATGCAGCAAAAGAAAAAGACCTGCAAAAGCTGGATTCCCTGATCCACCACCTGCGCAGTTCGTGGGAGGTGCTCCGTGCCGACCAACCGCTGAATGTACTTTACGGATTGCTTCGTGGCGATGCTCTCCCGGATGGTGAAGCGTTAAGCCATGCCGTGACTGCCGTGCTGGATAAGGGAGTGGAAATAATACGGTTGGCAGAAGAGGAAAGGAGAAAATACGAAGATGAATAAGACAAAAATAATTGTGGTGGAAGACAACATCGTGTATTGCGAATATGTCTGCAATATGCTGTCACGGGAGGGCTACCGCAATATGAAGGCTTACCACCTCTCAACCGCGAAGAAACATCTGCAACAGGCAACAGATAATGATATCGTGGTTGCCGACCTGCGTCTGCCTGACGGCAGTGGCATAGACCTTTTGTGCTGGATGCGAAAGGAGGGAAAGATGCAGCCCTTCATCATTATGACCGACTACGCCGAAGTTAATACCGCCGTGGAAAGCATGAAACTCGGCTCGATAGACTATATTCCCAAACAGCTTGTGGAGGATAAACTTGTCCCCCTGATCCGTTCCATACTGAAAGAACGTCAGGCAGGACAACGCCGTATGCCTATATTCGCCCGTGAAGGTTCCGCCTTTCAGAAAATCATGCACCGCATAAGGCTGGTAGCCGCCACCGATATGAGCGTGATGATATTTGGTGAGAACGGCACGGGCAAGGAGCATATTGCCCACCTGTTGCATGACAAGAGCAAACGTGCAGGCAAGCCATTTGTGGCGGTGGACTGCGGTTCACTCTCCAAAGAGCTTGCACCGTCGGCTTTCTTCGGACACGTCAAAGGTGTATTTACAGGTGCGGACAATGCCAAGAAAGGATATTTCCATGAGGCGGAAGGCGGCACGTTGTTTCTGGACGAGGTAGGAAACCTCGCGTTGGAAACCCAACAGATGTTGCTCCGTGCCATACAGGAGAGGCGGTATCGCCCGGTCGGAGACAAGGCAGACCGGAATTTCAATGTCCGCATCATCGCTGCTACCAATGAAGATTTGGAGGTATCGGTGAATGAAAAGCGTTTTCGGCAGGATCTTCTGTACCGCCTGCACGACTTCGGGATAACCGTTCCTCCGTTGCGTGACTGTCAAGAAGACATTATGCCGCTGGCAGAGTTCTTCCGTGATATGGCAAACAGAGAGCTGGAGTGTAGCGTGAGCGGGTTCAGTTCCGAAGCACGTAAAGCGTTGCTGACACACGCATGGCCGGGCAACGTGCGGGAACTTCGGCAGAAAGTTATGGGTGCTGTATTGCAGGCGCAGGAAGGTGTTGTCATGAAAGAGCATCTGGAACTTGCCGTGACGAAACCGACCTCTACTGTCAGCTTCGCCTTGCGCAATGACGCGGAGGATAAGGAGCGGATATTGCGTGCGTTGAAACAGGCAAACGGCAACCGGAGTGTCGCCGCAGAACTGCTCGGCATAGGCAGGACAACACTATACAGCAAACTTGAAGAGTATGGACTTAAATATAAATTCAAGCAATCATAGCCCGTAATTCACTGAATTTGGCTATCTTTGCATAACATTTGAGAAAAACGGCGATTGGCAGGAGCTTTTCGCCGCCAACATATAGGATAAGACCGCAAGGCGTTTCAAGCGAAAATCTGGTAAATTGGAACTACGGAGACGATTGCGTGATGCTTATGCTATGCTTACGCATAGCGTGCATTCACGTACTCTCCGTAAAGGCTTTACCAGAGCCATCGCTTGAAGGTAGTGTGAATTGCACGCTACTTTTTTACCCTTGCCTAACGAAAGGAAACGATTATGGGTAAAGTTCAGATTCTCGCCGTACTGACGATGGACGGATGTCTTTCTTCAGAGTTATATGATAAAGCACATCAGGATTTGTGCCTTGACCGTTGCGGTCTTGATGAAATCAGGAAGAAAGCCTTTTACCGTGTGACACCGGACTATTCCATTTCAATGCTGCACGAATGGAGAAAAGACTGCACAAACATCCGTTACCTCGCGGAAGCCACACCGGACACGGCAGACTATATAAACGGACTGCTGCGGATGCACGCTGTGGATGAAATCATACTATACACCGTTCCTTTCATATCCGGAAGCGGACGACATTTTTTTAAGTCGGCTCTGCCAGAGCAACACTGGACGCTTTCCTCTTTGAAAAGCTATCCCAACGGTGTATGTCGCATTATCTATATCCTTGATAAAAAAGCAAGATAGCCAAAATGTGCGGCAAGCATACATTTCTATTTTCAGGAATAGAATAAATGTTCCGATTACAAACAATTTAAGTCGGAGATAATTTGTCCTTGTGAAAAAATACTGAATTTTATACCTCTGAAATCCAGCACTTTGTAAAATTGAGTGTTGGATTTTTTATTTTCTGCCGCGTTTTTTGCCAATTATATTCATGTGCGCACGCAGAAAACAAAGTGTAATTTTCAAAATTGACAGAACCATGAATTATTTCTTGCTGGCGGAAACCGACTTTTTCCGCCTGATAAACGAAGCCGGCGACTGCAATATGGAAACGGCATACACGGCTTTCGCCACCCAAGTGATCGAACTGTGCAACGGCGGCATGGACATGAACCTTACCGTCATCGCGCTTGCCTACATCGAAATCGAGTTGCAGCACCATCCCGTACGTAATCTGTCAGAAGAAAAAAGAGAGATTGCCGCCTACGTCAGCAAGGCTCTGTCTTTCGTAAGAAAGATGCAGAAATTCCTTGCCACGCCCCAAGTGCCACCACTAATATCCGCCAACAACGCAACAGAAACCACCGCCAGCCTTCTTCAATGGACGGGCAATGCCATCGACCTCGTGGAACTTATCTACGGCATAGACGTGATGGGCTGCATCAACAACGGCAATATGCCGCTCAAACAGCTCGCCCCACTTCTCTATAAGATATTCGGGGTTGATTCTAAAGACTGCTACCGCTTCTACACTGATATCAAACGCCGGAAGAACGAAAGCCGCACCTATTTCATTGACAGGATGCAGGAAAAACTGAACGAGAGAATGTTGCGTGATGAGGAGTTGGAGCGGATGAGAAAATAAAAAAATATCCATTACATATGAGAAGACAGGAATACTCGTATCCTGTCTTTTTATTTTCATTTAATTATATATTAATTAGCACAATATATGTGAGTTTTTCATTCCTATAAGGACAAATTTCAGAAACGTATGTCTGGTAAATTATTGAGTCATCATAGTATGAACATATATCATTACTAAAAACAATGAAACAACTTCCATAAGATTGTGGTTGTAAAAATCGCCATTTAATAGCCCGTTTTTTTTGTAAAATTCGCCAATTAAAAAAATATGATTATCTTTGCATTATATTTTATAAGGTATGGAAACAGTAAATAGAATACTTCAAGAGAAGATTACAGCACGAATCGCGCCCAATAAAGCAGTACTGATTTTTGGTGCTCGCCGTGTTGGTAAAACGGTAATGATGCGTAAAATTGTGGACAACTATTCAGGTAGGACGATGATGCTCAACGGCGAAGACTACGACACATTAGCACTATTGGAGAATCGCTCAATAGCCAATTATCGGCATTTATTGGATGGTATTGATTTGCTGGCTATTGATGAGGCACAGAACATACCACAAATCGGTAGTATTCTGAAGTTGATAGTTGATGAAATACCGGGAATAAGTGTCTTGGCAAGTGGTTCTTCGTCATTCGATTTGCTGAATAAGACTGGTGAACCGTTGGTCGGCCGCAGTACGCAATTTCTCCTTACACCATTCTCGCAACGGGAAATCGCACAGACGGAAACGGCACTTGAAACCCGCCAGAACCTCGAAGCGCGCTTGATTTACGGTTCCTATCCCGAAGTAGTAATGATGGAGAACTATGAACGTAAAACAGACTACCTACGTGATATTGTCGGTGCATACCTGCTTAAAGATATCTTAGCAATTGACGGCTTAAAAAATTCGAGCAAGATGCGCGATCTACTGCGATTGATAGCTTTTCAGTTGGGCAGCGAAGTTTCTTACGAAGAGTTAGGTAAACAACTCGGCATGAGCAAGACGACCGTTGAAAAATACCTCGACCTATTGGAAAAGGTCTTCGTTATCTATCGTCTGGGGGCTTATTCGCGTAACCTACGCAAGGAGGTTACAAAAGCTGGCAAGTGGTACTTCTACGACAACGGCATTCGCAATGCCATTATCGGGGCTTTCTCACCGCTGGCCATTCGGCAGGATGTCGGTGCGCTGTGGGAGAACTACATCATCGGAGAGCGGCGCAAAGCGAACTTCAATGAGGGACTGCACAGGGAGTTCTATTTCTGGCGCACCTACGACAAACAGGAAATCGACCTGATTGAGGAGAGTGCCGACAGTCTTACCGCCTTGGAGTTCAAGTGGGGAAATAAAATGCCGGCCGCACCGAAAGCCTTCCAAGAAGCCTATCCCTATGCCGAGTTTCATGTGGTAAATCGGGAGAATTATTTGGAGTTCGTATAATCAATAAATTACGTATATGGAAACAAAACTACAATCCAAACAGCAATATCCGCGGTTTATCCAAAATAAACCGTGTGGTATTGACAAATTCGATGGAGGTTCGCAAGAAAGGTTGGCAAAAACTATTGCTCGCCATTTTTGTCAGAATGATTCATTGGATGAGGAATGTACTTTACCTCGAATTATCGGCATCGAAGGTATTTGGGGATCTGGAAAATCCAACGTGGTTAAAATGTTGGAACGTGAATTATCAGACGACTATTACTTTTTTGAGTATGACGCATGGGGACATCAAGAGGACTTGCAACGCCGCTCTATATTGGAATTGCTTACAAGCAAACTTATTGATGATGGTATCCTATCTGGAAATGCAACAATAAAAGTCAAAGGTGGAGGTACGAAAACCGTATCATGGTCTGAAAAGCTGAAATATTTATTAGCCCGTAAAACGGAGACCGTAACCGAAAAATATCCCCTTATCAGTAATGGTATGGTTGCGGCATTTTTGGTTGCAGTTTTAACTCCGATATTTACATTTATTGCGTATGCAGTAAAACCTACACCCACAACATGGTGGTTTTCTTTATTGTCTATTATCATAGCTGCACTGCCAGTTCTTATTGCATTGTGCGTTTGGAAATGGGCATATAGCAAAGATCATAAATATGGATGGAGTTATATGTTAGCTATTTATCAAGATAAAGTCGAAAAGGACGTTTGCTATGAGACTTTGAGCGAAGACGAACCAACGGTTTACGAGTTCAAAACATGGATGCAAGACATTTCTGATTTTATCAAGGAAAAAGGACAACGTAAATTAGTCCTTGTTTTTGACAACATGGATCGTCTCCCCGCTGAAAAAGTAAAAGAATTATGGTCTTCTATCCATACGTTCTTCGCCGATAGCGGTTTTGAAAATGTTTGGGCTGTTATTCCTTTCGATGAAACACATTTAGCTTGTGCATTCGGAGATGAGACCGACGAACAAACGAAACAACTGACCAAGTATTTTATCAATAAAACTTTCCCTATTGTTTATCGTGTTGCTCCTCCTGTTATTACCGACTATCGAAGTATATTCAACAAACTGTTTGTTGAAGCATTTGGAGAAACAGAAAATGAAGCGAAAGAAACTATAAATCGGATATTCAGATTGGTAAATCCTAATGCCAATGTTAGGGAAATTATATCATATATCAATGAGATGGTCGCTCTTAAACAAGAGTGGTGTAACGAAATTTTGATGATAAACATAGCATTGTTCTGTTTGAAGAAGACGGATATTCTGGCAAATCCAGTAGAACAAATATTGTCCGGCGACTATCTGAATGGCATTCAAACAATAATTAACAATGATCTGCAAACACAACGCGAAATTGCAGCTTTGGTATATGGTGTCGATGTTGAAGATGCTCGACAAATTCCATTGAAAAAATATATTGAAGGCTGCATCAACGGAGAAGAAGACCACGACATAAATCAATATGCAGAGACTAATAAACAATTTGACACTGTATTAGAAGAAGTTATACAATGTATGGACAATGCGCTTATCGATAAGATTATACATTGTTTGCATAAATTAACTCGAAAGAGCGATGTTATTCTGCGTGTATGGCAAAGAATAGCACAATTGAAATTAAAAGAATCCATAGAGAAGCAGGTGTTCCCTGTCGAATACCAAGAACTGCTGTTGCATTTAGACACGGAAAGCCAAAACCATGTGATTGCTCAATTATATAAGAAGATAGTTCGGTTCAATGACTTCAATGGCGGCGACTATTTCAAAACGTTAGATGCAATAGACAGGTTTATTGCGCAAAATAAGTTGGCGTGCGATTTTACGTCATTGATTGAAGCAAAAACAGTCAAGCCAAATACATTTATCGATTATATTCAAGCTGCAAATGCAACAGATGCTGCCTATCGGGATAACGCGACAACTAAAGCATATAAATATTATCAAGTAGCAACAAATTCGGAGGCGCTCGATAATTATTTGGCAAACTTACTACCCGATAATTTCGACCATGCAGATATTGTAAAAACGTTAAAAGATAATTCTACCTATACGTTTCCAACGCTTTTGCAAGCGATCACGAATTGCATTGATGAACAGAATGTAAATAAAGATAATATAGGGGCTATATTTACAACCTATCGTTTATTGGCATCTGACGAAGAAAGACCTTTACCTGTAACGTTAGATTCAACCTACATAAATCAGTTGCATTCTGAATTAGAAACTGATGGCCGAAACATTAAAGAGTCTGGATATTACGATTTAGTCGCCATGCAATTGGCACATGGTCATTCCGTTTCCTTAATAGAGGGTGGAGATATAAAATATGTTGCAGAACTCATGGACTATTATGTGGATCATGGAGACTTATTAGTAAATAGTGTGGGATGGAATATACCGCTATTAAATGAAACACTACAATACATGGTAAATCATAAACTTGGCTATAAATTATTGCTCTCAGACATATTGCCCCAATTTGAAGATATTAAGAACAGAATAGGTGTAACGGATGAGGTATTTATCGAGCATTTAGCAGAGTGGAATACCGATTTGGATAAGTATATCACTAAGAACAATATTAAAGATGTAATTCCTGACGCATCTTTTTACGATTTGACCACTAAAATAAGCAATGTCCTGACCGATCATATCAATAAAATAGCGTTCGAAGCGTTGTCTGAAATAAGTGTTGATACATTATACGCCCAAAGAACAGCACATACATCATATTATTGGTTTGTCGCAATAAAACATTTACTGGCTAAAATCAAATCCTTGCCAGATAACTTGACTGAATTTGGCAAAAAGATTCTGATGGATATTGCTTCTGGAACTCAAAGTTTGAATCCTTTCCCTAATTGTTTCAAGAATATAGTTGAAAGATTGGATAAACGAAAAATTAAATCGACAGTTACCGATATAAGAAATGATTTCTGCATCGGTAAAAAGACTATCAATGCAATAAAGTTTCAATTTTTCGAAACATGGCTTAGATCGCATGGTAATTTGAAAAGTCAAGCTGGAGACGTTATTGATAAAATAGTGAAACCTGTAATTTCCGATGGGGCATGCCGTTCATTGATTCTGCAAAACAAAGATTTTTATATGGATTTAATAAATACAGCAGGGGATGATGCTTATGAATTGAAAAAGAGTCTCCGAAACCTCATACAAAAAGATTCAGATCCGCAATTGGTTAAATTTGTCAATTCGATAGATTCAGTACCTGAGGTTGAAACCGCGTAAGTATTTGTCTAACAAGTCCGAATTTTACGATTTTACCCGTCAGAACTGAAGTGCCCCCCAAAAAAATTGTATCCAACTTTTGGGGGTCACTTCAAACTTCGATAGGGATAATTTTCAATTTTGGGGACTTGTTAGACAGTCTCATTATCTGGTAGCAGTTTACACAGCACCGGATCGTTTTTGATACGCTCCAGTTCCTCCTGCACAATCTGCTTCACCTCTTCCTTGATGCGCCGGTAGTTCGCCTGCACCGTTTCCTTCATGCGGTCGTTGCCGTCCTCGTCCGTGAAGTTTGTAATGACGGGAATTTTCTTGTAGGCACTTTCTTCCCGTTTCACCTTTTCGGCATCCACCACAATCTCGCAATGAAAAATCTTCTGCTCGATACGCTCGTTGAAGTTGTCGGATACAGAACCGACAAACATTCCCTGCGTAAGCCCGGAAATCTTACTCGGTGGAATGAGCGCGTCCATCTGCGTGTTGATGGAGGTGGAAACATCCTGCCGGTTGATGGAGATGGACTGCCGTTTCTGCAACACCTTACCGAACCGCTCGGAGAGCGTCTTGGCTGTTTCCCCCACCACCTGACCGGAGAAAATATTGCCGACAGTGTTCATCACCACTTTCGCCTCTTTGTCCCCGTAGTCACGCACTAACTGGCTGAAATCCTGAAAGCCCAGACACACGGCAACCTTGTTGCTTCGGGCGGTAGCTATAAGATTGTCCAACCCTTTGAAGTATATTGTGGGCAACTCGTCGATGATGACCGATGACTTCAGCATCCCCTTCTTGTTGATGAGCTTCACGATACGGGAATTATACAGACCGAGTGCCGCACCGTAGATATTCTGACGGTCGGGATTGTTACCCACGCAGAGGATTTTCGGCTCTTCGGGATTGTTGATGTCCAGCGTAAACTCGCTGTCTGACATCACCCAGTAGAGCTGCGGTGAAATCATCCTCGAAAGCGGGATTTTTGCCGACGCTATCTGACCCATGAGCTGCTCCGCAGCCCCTCCAAGCCACGCATCCATGAACGGCGAAAGGTAGTTCTCCAGCTCCGGATAAGAGGTCAGTATCGGAAATATATCCTCGTAACGGCGGTTCAGAAACTCGATAGCATGGGGAAACGTGCAAAACTTCCCGTTCTGATAGATTTTGAGATACCAGATAATACTGGCAAACAGAATGATAGGTGACTCCACGAAGAAGTCGCCCTGCTTTTGCACCCACGTTTTATTGAGGTTGAGCATTATTGTGTAGGCACTCTCATAGGCATCCGTAATATCTTCCATAAAATCCGGGTGAATGGGATTGCACCGATGAGAGCGTCGCGGGTCGTCGAAGTTGATCACATAGAACTTCGGCTTTACCTTGTAGCCGTCCGGGTGGTTCAGCAAATGGTTGTAGGCAATAGTAGATAGGTCGGGATACTTGAAATCGTAGATGTATTGACTAAAGCCCTTTTCAATCTGTTGCTTGATAAAATTGTTTACCACGGCATAGGACTTGCCGCTGCCCGGCGTACCCAACACGATGGACGCACGGAAGGGATTAACTACATTGATCCAACCGTTGTTCCAGCGTTTCCTGTAATAGAAACGTGTCGGCAGATTGACCGAATACTCGCTTTCGATAAGCCTCGTTTCCTGCATGAAACTCTCGTTCTCGTTGTTGAAAACATCCTCCATCAAATTGTGTTTCAACAGGCGGCTCATCCACAGACCACCCATCAACAGGCAGACATAGCCCGTTCCAATGGTAAGGACATACAGTCCCGTCACCGCTTCAAGCGGCAGCGGCAGGGGCAGCAACCACCAGTTCAGGAAAAACAGCACGAACCCGACGGCAAATGCTGTCCAGATTCTCCCCCAAGTGATTTTCTCACCCTTGACACCCTTCGTACCCAGACAGGACAAGGCAAGCAAAAGGACGGAAAACAGCTTCGTGTAGAGAATGGAATGGAACAGCCCCGCCGTGCGGTCGAAGTTCAGAAGGATTTTGTCCACCACGCCGATGTTCACGCCCCACAGCCGGATGGCTTCGTAGCAGAACCAGTACACGTTCATGACCACTAAAATGATACTCACGGCACGCAGAAAATCCATGATTTTCGCCAATGCCCTCAAATCGTCTTCTTGTTGTGACATACATTGATTTTTTAATTGTTGATACTCTGATTACATACCCAAGCCCTTGCGTTTTTTCTTCTTTTTGCGCTTCATCGCCCGGATGAAAGCCTCTTCCTCGGCATCTACCGCCGGACCTTCGGGAGTGAGCAAGCCCATACCGCCCGATATATCTTCACTGTCGTAGGCGGTCTGCCCGTGTGCCTTGTCCGCAGCATCCACAGGGATGGATAGCGGTATCGGCGGTTGTCCGGCGTATGGCAGGGTGAAGTGTTCCTGCAAGGCATTCGCCGAAAGCTCCTTACCCATGCGCGAACCGTTCAGCACGCATCCCGTGCGGTGGTCGATGAAGGTAGCCCCATAGATGCGCCCTTCCTCTGTGTAGCGCAGTACGGTGTCGATGCCCTTCTCTTTGAGTTGGGATACAAATTTGTCCTTGTCATAAGTGCCTTGCAGCACGGAAAGGACGGTGCGTTTCGTCATGTCTGCCAGTTTCCTATCCTTGATTTCCGATTTGGAACGGACAAACTTCTTCTGTACGGCTTCATAGCCTGCGGACTTCCCGAAAAGCGAGGATTTGAACGGGTTGCCCACCTTGTTACCCTTGTCGTCCGTGACGGAATAGACCAGCCCGTGATACTCCCGTCCGCGCACGTTGCCCCTCGCTTCCTCCACCGTCATATTATATAAGGAAAGGAGCGCACGGTATTCGCCCATCGTCTGGAAACGGTACTGCCCATTCAGAGCCTTCACGGTGTTGCCTACCTGCTTCTTCACATCACCTGCCGATGCGGCCACCTTGCGCAACGGATTATCCAATCTCTGATTTTTACGTTCTGCCGGATGCAATCCGTACTTCTGTTCCAGTTCCCTGCGGATACGGTCGCTGCGGCGGTAGAGAAAATCCCGGTTGAGCCTTTTCCCGTTCTCGTCCACGTTGACCGTCACGATGTGCAGGTGGTGGCGGTCGATGTCCTCGTGCTTGAATACAAGATAAGGCTGGTTTCCGAAACCGAGTTTTTCCAGATACTCGCGGGCGATATTCTGCAACTCAATATCGGTCAGCACATCCTCCGGGTGCGGGTTGAGAGAGATATGCACCACCGGCTTCTCGATCTTCATCTGCGGTGGCAGGAAGGTGAGAAAACCCTCCATCGCCTTGCCTATGTCCACCGTTCCCGAACCGTCATTGTAGATGCGGTTGGTGGTGAGAAGCCGCCCCTGCGCCTCGTTAATCTTCTCCCCGTTGTAGGCAATCGCGCCGTACAACGAACTTCCTACACTGATTTTTGCGACCATTTTGCCTCCATTTCCCTTGAAAGTTCCACAATCCGGCGGCTCAGTTTCACGAGTTCGACGGTGTGTTGCTCTAATTTGTAGAGCAACGCCATCGCCTTTTTCTCTGAAAAATGCAGCCTCAGTTCCTTCACGACTTGGTTGTAATTCGTACCCACGGCACGGAATTGTGCATGAAAATCCGACAGTTTGGTGTAATAGTCCACCAACGTCTTGTCCACCTTCAGCACCTTGAACGGTTGCCCGAAGAAGTGCGCTTTGAGGAAAACAGACCGTGCATAGACACCCGATTTTCCGAACATGGCGAGGAAACGGTTGTGTTCCTCCTCGTTGAAACGGACGGTGTACCGGTACACCGCCGGATCAAGTTTGGGATTTCTCCCTGATTTGCTTTTCCTTTTCTCTTTCATATTACTTTGGATTTAGCGGATTGACGGCATAAGCCGCCGCTTCGGATTACAGCACCGCAGTTCTGAAAGGCTTCCCGACTTCGGAGGGAAAGCCCGCCCCCTGCAAGGGCAAGTGCTTTTCGTGGCTGCTCAAAATATTTTGAGCGGCTGAAAAGACATCTTGCTATGTTCAGGTGAACATAAAAATCCGTCAGGGGACGGATTGGGAAAATACCTTTCAGGACTCCGGGCCGCGCGTCATCGGCGAACCCTGCTGTCCGGGTGCAAAGTTACGCCCTTAAAGCGGTATCGGACAGATGCTTGACCCGGTCAATGACTGCCAACCGGCGCAACGTGCCGCCACTTGCCGGAGAAGTGATACAGGTTCCAAAATATACTTGTTTATTTGCAGCATGATTCAAGAAACGAACGATTTGAAGATATGATAAACGGAACATTCAAATACCCGGAAATCCGCTTCTTCGGATACTTGCCGAAACGGATACCCGAACCGTCGGAAACCCGGTTCTCCGACAATTCGGTGACGTATGGATTCAATGACTTCATGACGCAATGTCGTCAATCACCATTTGTCCGACGCACCGCTTCACCACAGAACCGGATACGCGACGACCCGCCTGCGTGTGTAGTCACGGAAGCGGATGGTGCGACAGCCAAATCCGTATGGAAACAGAAAAACAAATCATCAACAATTAAAATAAATGGAACTATGAGTAAGGAAATCTTCGTTGCATTCGCAACACAGAAAGGTGGCATCGGCAAATCCACTGTCACGGCACTTGCCGCCAGCTACCTGCACAACGTGAAAGGCTACAATGTCGCCGTCGTGGACTGCGACGACCCGCAGCACAGCATCCACGGGCTGCGCGAACACGAAATGGGGCTTATCGACAGCAGCACCTACTTCAAGGCTCTCGCTTGCGACCATTTCCGCCGGATCAAAAAGAACGCCTACACCATCGTCAAAAGCAATGCGGTGAACGCCCTCGACGATGCCGAGAGGATGATTGCCACTGAGGACGTGAAACCCGACGTGGTGTTCTTCGACATGCCCGGCACACTCCGAAGCAACGGCGTGATAAAGACGCTCTCGCAGATGGACTACATTTTCACTCCGCTGAGTGCCGACCGCTTTGTCGTGGAGAGTACCCTGAAATTCGTCACGATGTTCCGCGACAGGCTGATGACTACCGGACAGGCGAAAACAAAGGGGCTGCATCTGTTCTGGACGATGGTGGACGGCAGGGAGAGGAACGACTTGTACGGCATCTACGAGGAAGTGATAGCCGAAATGGGCTTTCCGGTACTTTCCACCCGCTTGCCCGACAGCAAGAAGTTCCGCCGTGACCTTTCGGAAGAGCGCAAGAGCGTTTTCCGCTCCACCATCTTCCCGATGGACACGGCACTGCTGAAAGGGAGTGGCATCCGGGAGTTTTCCGAAGAGATAAGCGACATCATCAGACCGCAGTGAGCATGGGCAGCAGGAAAGTGAACACGGAAGGCATCGACGAGGAACTGCTGTTAGCCTCCATCGGGCGGCGCACACAGGACGGGACACTGCGCCCCGCACAGGAAGTACCCGCAGCTGCACCGACCGAAGAGGACACCGCCGCACCGGAACCATCTCCTGTGCAACCCGTAACACGGGAAAAAGCGCAGAGGGAAAGTGGACGCCGGAAAAGGCAGGACGAGGACTACAACGAGCTATTCCTGCGCCGCAACGAGATAAAGACCCGCCAATGTGTCTATATCAGCCGTGACGTCCACGGCAAGATCCTCAGAATCGTGAACGACATCGCCGGAGGGGAAATCTCAGTAGGCGGATATGTGGATACCGTGCTGCGCCAGCATCTGGAACAGCACAAGGAGAGAATCAACGAACTGTACAAGAAACAACGTGAAGATCTGATTTGAAAATGGAAAAAGAAATGACACCGAATGAAAAAAGACCACAGCAAGACTGCGGAGGTATGTTTACCCAAGTGCAGGCGAGTGTGGAAATACTGTCGCCTGTCCCGGTAAGCGGCAAATGCAGTGAGAAGGACTATGAACGCCTGTTCATCCGCGACCCGGAAGTAAAGGCACGTGAGGGGAAGATGGCGTATGTGCGCCCGGAGTACCACGAGCGTATCATGCGTATCACCCGTGTAATCGGGCATGACCGGCTTACGCTGTCCGCTTACATCGACCATGTGCTGACGCACCACTTCAACCAGTGCGAAGATGCGATAAAGAGCCTTTATGCCCGAAATTACAATTCAGTATTCTAACCAAAAACGGAAGGATATGAATTACACAATCAGCATGACAGACATTCTGCTGGCGGTATCGGTCGGCTGCAACCTCTGGTTCCTGTTCCTGCTCCTTTACGAGCGCATCATGGACACGCGGATTGTCCGCTTCTTCAAGGGCATTGTCGGATTATGGCGGTCACTGGACGGGAATGAGGCTAAACGCATAGCGGCACACGAGGAAGTCCCTGCGGAAAAGGCGGACATCATCGGCAAGAGCCGTTTCAGGATGGCATCCACCCGGACAACCGCTGCCATACCGACGCAAGAAGCCGCCACTATTGAAAAAGGCATTGAGCTGTCGGAGGAAGAGGCTACTTTTGACGACGGAAAAACGGGAAACGCATCCCGCCCGGCACAAGTCCCGGAGGAAAAACTCGATGAGACCTTCACGAGCATACCGCCGGAGGAACTGGGATACGGGGACGACGAACCGGAAGAGGACGCCTCGGACACGCCACGGGCTTCGGGCAGCAGCTTTGACGAGATTGACGACGCCTGCAAGACCGCCAAAAACCCGGACGCGACACAGGCGGAACGTGAAAAGGCGGCTAAGGTGTTCACCGACATGGAGGGCACGGAGTTGTACGAGAAAATGATGGAAGGCTCTTCGGAGATAGGCATCCGCATCAAGGGGCTTATCGAGATTCGGCTGAAGAAATCTGAAAAGGAGTTCGTCGTGCCGGACAACATCGAGGAGTTCGACATTCGCAACTATGTATG
This sequence comes from Barnesiella sp. B2-R-119, assembly GCF_023656675.1. NCBI lineage: Bacteria > Pseudomonadati > Bacteroidota > Bacteroidia > Bacteroidales > Barnesiellaceae > Barnesiella > Barnesiella sp. B2-R-119. The sequence goes on along the minus strand of NZ_JAMOKL010000007.1, from coordinate 59,502 downwards.
ACAACAATAAAAGAAATGAACATGAAAGAATGACATCAACCCACGCGGCGAGGAAACGCAAGGCGCATCCCCATCCGCAACGGACACGCCCACGTCCGTGGAAACAAACGGGCATCCACTAAAACCAAAGTAAAGAAACAAAGTATCAACCGCCCGACAAAGGACCATCCACCCTTTTGACGGCAAAAAACAAGAACAGTTTATGAACAAGAACATCTTGAAAAACAGAAAAGCAATCCTCTCCGCGGCACTTGTCATCGCCGCAACCGCCTCCGCTTTCGCGCAGGGAAACGGCATCGCGGGCATCAACGAAGCCACCTCTATGGTGAGTTCTTATTTCGACCCCGGAACTAAACTGATATACGCCATCGGTGCAGTCGTCGGGCTTATCGGGGGCGTAAAAGTGTACGGCAAGTTTGTGCGACGTGAAGTTGCGTAAGTGATTGTGTAACATCAAGATTACACCTCCAGTTCCGTCTGGAGTAGCCTACGGACACGTGCATTGGGAGTAATCCTTTTGTACGGAGCTGTCCCGACAAGGTAGCCTTTCCAAAAGGAGAAGATTGAACCGTGAGGGGAAATCAACGGCTGATAACACCATTCAGCACGAGGAGCTTGGCTTAGCGGTATGGTCAACGAAAGTGAACTGTCCGATAAACATCGTAAGGTATAACGAGCCAAAGGCTGTTGACAGGCTCGGACCAAAAGGTAAGCAGTCGGCTGTCCTCTTGAACTTTGGGGGCACACGGACATTAGCACTGCCGGTGGAATAGACAGGACCTAACCCGCTTATTTATCACTTATGTAAAACACGGTAAGCCCGTATCTCTCCAGTTCATCAGAGCTGGTAAGCAAGCCGCAAGGCAAGCCTACATGGGGTGTGGGTATAGGATAGCGGAAAAAGCGAATGCCTCCCTGTAATGGGGAGGATACGGATTGAGCCAATATCACGGGTTGGTAAAGGTAACATCATCCGACACGAAAGTGGGCAGACTTCCGCCTATGGTGACACTTTACAAGATAGTTTACAGAACTTTTAAAGAAAGGAAAGCAAATGAACGCAAAGAAATTGGCGTGTGCGCCCGAAGACATAGACATTCACGAACTCTGGTCGAAAATCGACTGGGACAAATGTGAGCGTTTTGTCCAAAAGCTGCAAGCACGTATTGTAAAGGCTCAAAGGGAAGGCAGAAATAACAAGGTGAAAGCCCTGCAATGGATGCTTACCCACTCGTTCTACGCCAAAGCATTGGCGGTAAAACGAGTTACGACTAACAAAGGAAAATCTACTTCCGGCGTTGACAAGATTACATGGTCTTCTCCATTGGCGAAAGCCAAAGCCATATTCACTCTGAAAAGACATGGCTACAAGCCACAACCTTTAAAACGTGTAAATATCAAAAAGAAGAACGGGAAATTACGCCCACTCGGAATACCAACGATGAAAGACCGTGCGATGCAGGCATTGTACCTAATGGCACTTGACCCGATAGCGGAAACCACTGGCGACAGCCATTCCTACGGATTCCGCAGACATCGCTGTACACATGATGCCATCGAGCAATGCTACATCGTTCTTTCTCGTTCGGTCGCTCCCGAATGGATTCTTGAGGGGGACATCAAAGGATGCTTCGACCATATCAGCCATGCGTGGTTAATCAACAATATCCCTATGGATAAGGAGATACTACGCAAATGGCTCGAATGCGGATATGTGTTCAATGGAGAACTCTTTCCTACGGAAGAGGGAACCCCACAAGGTGGCATAATATCCCCAACTCTTGCAAACATGGCACTTGACGGACTGCAAGATTTGTTGGAAAAGAGTGTCAAGAAATATCAGGTGAACTACAAAAAGATAGTTCCTAAGATACATCTTGTACGATATGCAGATGATTTCATTGTAACGGCAAAGGATAAGGAAACGATAGAACAGGTTATACTTCCATTAGTACGTAAGTTCCTTGCGGAAAGAGGTCTGACACTATCAGAAGAAAAGACAAAAATCACACATATAAATGAGGGATTTGACTTTCTCGGTTTCAATATCCGAAAGTTCCGCAATAATACGCTGCTGACAACTCCATCCAAAGATGCGCAAAAGAGGTTTTGCGAAAAAATCCGCAAGACGATAGAAGCCAACAAGTGTGTAAAACAGAAGTCACTTATTATGATGCTGAATCCAATCATAAAAGGTTGGGGTAATTATTATAAATATGGTACTTCTGCGAATGTATTCCACCGAATGGATTGGGAAATCTTCAAGAAAATATGGCAATGGGCAAGACGCAGACATCCGCAGAAATGTAAAGGATGGGTAAAGGATAAGTATTTCAGAACACTAAATGGGCACTCGTGGAGATTTGCGGCAGATATGGGCAAGAAAGATAAGATTGATTATCTCGAACTGACCTATCTACCAACCATCCACCATGAGAAATTCGTCAAGGTTCGGCATTATGCCAATCCGTATGACCCATCAGATAAATCGTACTACGAATGGAGAGAAACCTACCGAATGAAGCAAACGCTGAAAGGCAGGCAATCTCTAATAAACATTTGGAAACGACAGAATAAAGTATGTCCTGTATGTGGAGAGCGTATTGACAGGGAAAGACCTTGGAGTATCACTGAACAAATAGTCAGTGGACGAAAGGTAAGAACTCTTGTACATACCAGTTGTAAACGTAAAATGCAAAGTAGATTATGAATATGAAAGTCGAAAATGAGATGGCTCTACCGATAACAAAGTCGGTAACGGTCATGTTGCTTGAGCCGTATGCGGGGAAACTCGCACGTACGGTTCTTAGAGGGGAAAGCTCCCGTAAGGGGGCTGACCTACTCGACTCATCGGGCGACCCCGACACCAGCAAGACAGCCGCCTCGTGGTTCGGCGCGTGCATCTTCCTGATTGTTGCCGCCACCATCCTGCGCTCATTCTTCCTTTAATAAATAATGTATGGCTGAATACCCAATCAACAAGGGTATCGGCCGTCCGGTAGAGTTCAAGGGCTTGAAGGCACAGTACCTCTTCATCTTCTGCGGAGGTCTGCTGGCTCTCTTCGTCCTGTTCGTCATCCTCTACATGGTCGGTATCGACCAGTGGATATGTATCGGCTTCGGCGCGGCATCGTCCTCCCTCCTTGTATGGCAGACCTTCGCGCTGAACGCCCGGTACGGTGAACACGGGCTGATGAAATTAGGAGCGGCACGGAGCCATCCCCGATACCTTATCAACCGGCGGCGGATAACCCGTCTGTTCAAACGACAACGAAAGGAAGAAAGACAATGAGGAATACATCGAAAATGACAACACTGGAAAACAGGTTCCCACTTTTAGCGGTGGAGCATGGCTGCATCATCTCAAAGGACGCCGACATCACGGTGGCTTTCGAGGTGGAACTACCGGAACTTTACACCGTGACGGGTGCGGAGTACGAGGCGATACACAGTTGCTGGTGCAAGGCTATCAAGGTGCTGCCGGACTACTCCGTCGTCCACAAACAGGACTGGTTCATCAAGGAACGCTACAAACCGGAGCTTCAGAAGGACGACATGAGCTTTTTAAGCCGCTCTTTCGAGCGTCACTTCAACGAGCGTCCGTACCTGAAACACACCTGCTACCTCTACCTGACCAAGACAACAAAGGAGCGTAACCGGATGCAGAGCAATTTCAGCACGCTGTGCCGGGGACATATCATCCCGAAGGAGCTGGACAGGGAAACCACGACCAAGTTCTTGGAAGCCTGCGAACAGTTCGAGCGCATCATGAACGACAGCGGGCTTGTCAGGCTGCGCCGCCTCTCCACCGATGAGATTGTGGGTACTGAGGGAAAGACGGGACTTATTGAACGCTACTTCTCGCTCATGCCGGAAGGTGACACCACCTTGCAGGACATCGAGCTTTCGGCAAGGGAGATGCGCATCGGCGACAACCGCCTGTGTCTGCACACCCTCTCCGACGCGGAAGACCTGCCGGGCAAGGTGGCTACCGACACCCGTTACGAGAAGCTCTCCACCGACCGGAGTGACTGCCGACTGTCATTCGCCTCCCCGGTGGGGCTTCTGCTCTCCTGCAACCATATCTACAACCAGTATGTGCTGATAGACAACAGTGAGGAAACCTTGCAGAAGTTCGAGAAGTCCGCCCGTAACATGCAGTCGCTATCTCGCTATTCAAGGAGCAACAGCATCAACCGCGAGTGGATAGACCAATACCTGAACGAAGCCCATTCCTACGGACTGACCTCGGTACGGGCACACTTCAACGTCATGGCGTGGAGCGACGATGCGGAGGAACTGAAGCATATCAAGAACGACGTGGGCAGCCAGTTGGCAAGCATGGAATGCGTGCCGCGCCACAACACCATCGACTGCCCGACACTCTACTGGGCGGCGATACCCGGCAATGCGGCGGACTTCCCGGCGGAAGAGAGTTTCCACACCTTCATCGAACAGGCGGTGTGCCTGTTCACAGAGGAAACCAACTACCGCAGCTCGCTCTCGCCCTTCGGCATCAAGATGGTGGACAGGCTCACGGGAAAACCGCTGCACCTTGACATCTCCGACCTGCCCATGAAGCGAGGTATCACGACCAACCGCAACAAGTTCGTGCTGGGTCCTTCGGGCAGCGGCAAGTCTTTCTTCATGAACCACCTCGTGCGCCAATATTATGAGCAAGGCGCACATGTGGTATTGGTGGACACGGGAAACTCCTATCAGGGCTTGTGCGGCATGATCCGACGCAAGACAGGCGGAGCGGACGGTGTGTATTTCACCTACACGGAAGATAAGCCCATCAGCTTCAACCCGTTCTACACCGACGATTACATCTTCGACGTGGAGAAGAAGGACAGCATCAAGACCCTGTTGCTGACGCTCTGGAAGTCGGAGGACGACAAGGTGACAAAGACGGAGAGCGGCGAGCTGGGCAGTGCCGTGAGTGCCTATATTGAGCGCATCCAATCCGACCGTAGCATCGTGCCGTCGTTCAACACCTTCTACGAGTATATGCGTGACGACTACCGCAAGGAACTGGCACAGCGTGACATCAAGGTGGAGAAGTCCGACTTCAACATCGACAACATGCTCACCACCATGCGGCAGTATTACCGGGGCGGGCGTTACGATTTCCTGCTCAACTCCACGGAGAACATCGACCTGCTCGGCAAGCGGTTCATCGTCTTCGAGATAGATTCGATTAAAGAAAACCGCGAACTGTTCCCCGTCGTGACCATCATCATCATGGAAGCCTTCATCAACAAGATGCGGCGGCTGAAAGGCGTGCGGAAACAGCTTATCGTGGAAGAGGCTTGGAAGGCCCTCTCATCGGCGAACATGGCTGAATATCTGCGCTATATGTATAAGACGGTCAGAAAATATTACGGCGAGGCAATCGTGGTGACGCAGGAGGTGGACGACATTATCAGTTCTCCGGTGGTCAAAGAGAGCATTATCAACAACTCGGATTGTAAAATCCTGCTTGACCAAAGGAAATATATGAACAAGTTCGACCAGATACAGGCGTTGCTCGGACTGACGGAAAAGGAGAAGTCGCAGATACTCTCCATCAACATGGCGAACAACCCTTCACGGCTCTACAAGGAGGTGTGGATAGGCTTGGGCGGCACGCAGTCGGCGGTCTATGCCACGGAGGTCAGCGCGGAAGAGTATCTGGCGTACACCACCGAGGAAACGGAAAAAGTGGAGGTTTACCGTCTGGCGGAGAAGCTGGGCGACGACATCGAAGCCGCCATCCGGCAGCTTGCCGAAAGGCGGAGAAACAAGGAATAACTAAAAAACAGAATGTATCAACCAAAAAAGAAAAACGCGTATGAATTTACCAAAAGTGAAAATGCTGCAAGTCAGCAAGTGCCTTATCGGATTGGCGGTCATGATGCTGCAATCCTGCGACGTGGCCGACAACCGCCGCGACATGCTGTGCGGGAACTGGGAGAGCGTGGAGGGAAAACCTGACGTGCTTATCTACAAGGAGGGCGAAGCCTACAAAGTGACGGTGTTCCGTCGTAGCGGTCTGCGCCGCAAGCTCAAGCCGGAAACCTATCTCTTGCAGGAGGAGAACGGCAACCTGTTCATGAACACCGGCTTCCGCATCGACGTGTCCTACAACGAGGCCACGGATGTGCTGACTTTCTCGCCAAACGGGGACTATGTGCGGGTGAAGCCGCAGCCGGGACATCCGACCGAAGAATAACAACCACTAAAATCCAAAGTAACATGAGAACAAGAATAACAATGATTATCTGCCTGTGCCTGCTTTTCGCGGGCAGGGCAAGCGCACAGTGGGTCGTAAGCGATCCGGGCAATCTAGCGCAGGGCATCATCAATGCCTCCAAAAACATCATCCATACCTCCAAGACCGCCACGAACATGGTGAGCAACTTTCAGGAGACGGTGAAAATCTATCAGCAGGGCAAGAAGTATTACGATGCCCTCAAATCGGTGAACAATCTGGTCAAGGACGCCCGCAAGGTGCAGCAGACCATCCTGATGGTGGGCGACATCACAGACATCTATGTGAACAGTTTCCAACGGATGCTCCGTGACGGGAATTTCAGACCCGAAGAGCTTTCCGCAATCGCTTTCGGCTACACGAAACTGCTGGAGGAAAGCAACGAAGTGTTGACGGAACTCAGGAACGTGGTGAACATCACCACGCTCTCCATGACCGACAAGGAGCGCATGGACGTGGTGGAACGCTGCCACTCGAAGATGAAGCGTTACCGCAACCTCGTGAGCTACTACACGAACAAGAACATCTCCGTGAGTTACCTGCGTGCGAAAAAGAAGAACGACCTCGACCGCATCATGGGGCTGTACGGGAACATGAACGAAAGATACTGGTAGCCTATGAAGTTCGACAACCTTCATCAGATTTTACGTTCACTTTATGAGCAGATGATGCCGCTGTGTGGGGACATGGCTGGTGTGGCGAAAGGCATCGCCGGGCTGGGTGCGCTGTTCTACGTCGCCTACCGGGTATGGCAGTCGCTGGCGAGAGCTGAACCGATAGACGTATTCCCGATGCTCCGTCCTTTTGCCATCGGTCTGTGCATCATGTTCTTCCCGACTGTGGTGCTGGGCACGATAAACAGCATCCTCTCACCCGTCGTACAGGGCACGGCAAAGATGCTGGAGGCGGAAACGCTGGACATGAACCGATACCGGGAGCAGAAGGACAAACTGGAATACGAGGCGATGGTACGCAACCCCGAAACCGCCTACCTCGTGTCCAACGAGGAATTTGACAAGCAACTGGAGGAACTCGGCTGGTCGCCCTCCGACATGGTGACGATGGCGGGAATGTATATCGACCGGGGAATGTACAACATGAAGAAGAGCATCCGCGACTTCTTCCGCGAGATACTCGAACTGCTGTTCCAAGCCGCCGCCCTCGTGATAGACACCGTCCGCACCTTCTTTCTCGTGGTGCTGGCGATTCTCGGTCCGATAGCCTTCGCCCTGTCGGTATGGGACGGTTTCCAAAACACGCTCACGCAGTGGATATGCCGCTATATACAGGTCTATCTGTGGCTACCGGTATCGGACATGTTCAGCACCATACTGGCGAAGATACAGGTTCTGATGCTGCAAAACGACATCGAGCGGATGCAGGCAGACCCGAACTTCTCGCTGGATTCGAGCGACGGGGTGTATATCGTATTCCTCTGCATCGGCATCATCGGCTACTTTACCATTCCCACCGTTGCGGGCTGGATTATCCAAGCCGGAGGCATGGGCGGTTACGGTCGCAACGTGAACCAGATGGCGGGACGAGCCGGAAGCATGGCGGGCAGCGTGGCGGGTGCAGCCGCAGGAAACGCAGTCGGACGTGTCGGCAAATTGCTGAAATAATCAATGTGCAATCATAAATTGGAAAATATAAATGGAATTCAAATCACTTAGAAACATCGAATCGTCGTTCAGGCAGATACGCCTGTTCGGTATCGTCTTCCTCTCGCTGTGCGCCGTGGTGACGGTGTGGAGCGTGTGGAACTCCTACCGTTTCGCAGAGAAGCAACGGGAGAAAATCTATGTGCTGGACAACGGCAAGAGCCTGATGCTCGCCTTGTCTCAGGATTTGTCGCAGAACCGCCCGGCGGAGGCACGGGAACATGTGCGCCGTTTCCACGAGATGTTCTTCACGCTATCACCTGAAAAAAGCGCGATTGAACACAACGTGAAACGTGCCTTGCTGCTGGCGGACAAGAGCGTGTACCACTATTATTCGGACTTCGCGGAGAAGGGGTACTACAACCGCATCATCGCCGGGAACATCAACCAAGTGCTGAAGGTGGACAGCGTGGTGTGCGACTTCAACGCCTATCCCTACCGTGCCGTGACCTACGCCACACAGAAAATCATCCGGCAGAGCAACGTCACCGAGCGCAGCCTCGTGACCACCTGCCGCCTGCTGAACGCATCGCGGTCGGATGACAACCCGAACGGTTTTACCATCGAGGGTTTCACCATCATTGAGAACAAGGATTTACAGACTATCAAACGGTAACAGGACATGAAAAGTATCAGAAAATCAATGTGGGGCATGTATTGGAAACTCCACGACAAACGGAAACGCTTGGCGGCAAGTCTCAAAGGGTATCTGGACGGCTTGCCGCCGGAAACACGCCGCCGCATCGTGCTGGGGATGTTCGCCGCCTTCGCGGTGCTTGCCCTTTACACCTTCGGCAGAGCCGTCTATGACATCGGCAGGAACGACGGCTCACATATGGAAACGGGACACGCCGGACGGGTGGAACTGCCGACCCCGGCGGAAACAGGCAATCACTTAACACCTTATTTATATGGAACAGACAAAGAATGAACCGACGAAAGAGAACAAAGCTGCTCCCGAAACGGGGAAACCGAAAAAGGAGCGCGAACCGCTGACAGAGGCGCAACGGCTGAAACGGCAGAAGATGATCGTGCTGCCCGCTATGGTGTTGGTGTTCATCGGGGCGATGTGGCTGATATTCGCCCCGTCCTCCGGCAAGGAGCAACCGCCGGGAACGGACGGATACAACACCGAGATGCCCGACGCTGACAAGGCGAACCGGCAGATTATCGGCGACAAGCTGAAAGCCTACGAGCATGGGGAGATGGAAGAGCGTCAGGAGAGCCGCAACCGTGCCATCGGGCAGCTGGGCGACATGTTCGACCGCGAGATAGCGGGAACGGAGAACGGAGTGGACTTCGACCTCGCCAATCCGGGCGGCAAGGAAGAAAGGGCAAAGCCAGCCACGCCGCAGACCATCCAGTCCTCCGCAGCCGCCTACCGTGACCTGAACGCCACGCTCGGAAACTTCTACGACCAGCCGAAAAACGACAATGCGGAGATGGACGAATTGTTGGAGCGCATCGCATCGCTGGAGTCGGAACTGGAAAGCGAGAGGGGCAAGGCTTCCTCTATGGACGAGCAGGTGGCTCTTATGGAGAAGTCCTACGAGCTGGCGGCAAAGTACATGGGCGGTCAGAACGGAGGACAGCCATCGGCGGAACAGAGGGCAGAGCCAACTACCGTGCAGAAAGGGAAGAAGAACAAGGCAATGCCTATCAGACAGGTGGAGCATCAAGTAGTTTCTTCACTCTCACAGCCTATGAGTAACGCGGAGTTTGTCGCCGCCTTATCGCAGGAACGCAACCGGGGTTTCAACACGGCTGTCGGCACGGCGGAGGTATTGGACAGGAACACCATACCGGCGTGCGTGCATGGGGCGCAGAGCGTGACGGACGGGCAGACGGTAAGGCTGCGCCTGCTGGAGCCTATGGCGGTGGCAGGCAGGACAATACCCCGGGGTGCGGTGGTGGTCGGCACGGGCAAGATACAGGGTGAGCGGCTCGACATCGAGATTACCTCGCTGGAATACGACGGCACGATTATCCCCGTGGAGCTTGCGGTCTATGACACGGACGGACAGCCCGGCATCTTCATCCCGAACTCGATGGAGATGAACGCCGTCCGGGAGGTCGCCGCCAACATGGGCGGCTCGCTGGGAAGCAGCATCAACATCTCCACCAATGCCGGGGCGCAGCTCGCCTCCGACTTGGGCAAGGGGCTGATACAAGGCACGAGCCAGTACATCGCCAAAAAGATGCGAACCGTCAAGGTGCATCTGAAAGCCGGGTACAGGGTCATGCTTTACCAAGAAAAATATTGAAAACAATAAAAATTACCACTAAAATCCAAAAGTAATGAGAAAAGTAATCATCATGTTTGCCCTCGCTATGGGCATCATAACTGCCAACGCGCAGGAGAATGTAACCGTTGAAACGACCAACGGAAGTGAACAACCGACCTTGACGAAGGAGGTCTATCCGCAGAAGGAGGCGGACGGCGACCTATATCACGGGCTGTCACGCAAGCTGACCTTCGACCGCATGATACCGCCGCACGGTCTGGAAGTGACCTACGACAAGACCGTCCACGTCATTTTTCCGGCGGAGGTGCGCTATGTCGATTTAGGCTCGCCCGACCTGATTGCCGGGAAAGCCGACGGAGCGGAGAACATCATCCGTGTGAAGGCTACCGTAAGGAATTTTCCCAACGAAACGAATATGTCCGTCATCACGGAGGACGGCAGTTTCTACACCTTCAACGTGAAGTACGCCGCCGAACCGCTGTTGCTCAACGTGGAGATGTGCGACTTCATCCATGACGGCAGCACGGTGAACCGCCCGAACAACGCGCAGGAAATCTATCTGAAAGAGCTGGGCAGCGAAAGCCCGATGCTGGTGCGCCTTATCATGAAGTCCATCCACAAACAGAACAAGCGCGAGGTGAAGCATATCGGCTGCAAGCGTTTCGGCATCCAATACCTGTTGAAAGGCATCTACACGCACAACGGCTTGCTTTATTTCCACACGGAGATAAAGAACCAGAGCAACGTGCCTTTCGATGTGGACTACATCACTTGGAAAATCGTGGACAAGAAGGTTGCGAAGCGTACTGCCGTGCAGGAGCAGATTATTCTGCCGCTCCGCGCGCAGAACTACGCCACCCTCGTGCCGGGCAAAAAGAGCGAGCGCACGGTCTTCACGATGGCGAAGTTCACCATCCCCGATGACAAGTGCCTCGTGGTGGAATTGAACGAGAAGAACGGCGGCCGTCACCAGTCCTTCGTGATTGAGAACGAGGATTTGGTACGCGCGGGTACCATCAACGAACTTCAAGTACGCTGACCATGAGAAAGTACATCGCAATAATCATCGCGTCGCTTGCCCTTTTTACAGGGCAGGCGCACGCCCAGCGGTGTCTGCCGAAGATGCAGGGCATCGAGGTGAGGGCGGACATGGCGGACGGCTTCAATCTCGGCGGCAAGGACGGCGGGTACAGCTTCGGGGCGGCTCTCTCCACCTACACGAAGAAGGGGAACAAGTGGGTGTTCGGTGGCGAATACCTGTTGAAGAACAATCCCTACAAGGACACCAAGATACCCGTGGCGCAGTTCACGGCGGAGGGCGGCTATTACTTCAAGATACTGTCGGACGCCCGAAAGATTGTTTTCGTCTATGCCGGGGCTTCGGCTCTCGCCGGATATGAGGCGGTAAATTGGGGGAAGAAGGTGCTGCATGACGGCTCCACGCTGCACGACCGGGACGCCTTCATCTACGGCGGTGCGCTGACGCTCGATGTGGAGTGTTACGTGGCAGACCGTATCGCCCTGCTTGCCAACCTGCGGGAGCGTTGCCTTTGGGGTGGCGACACACGGAAGTTCCACACGCAGTTCGGGGTCGGTATCAAGTTCATCATCAACTGACACGGGCATGGAAAGGACGGAAATAGATGCTGTCAGAAGGATGCCGCTTGCGGATTTTCTCGCACGGCTGGGGCATGAGCCTGTCAGAAGGAGCGGTAACGAGCTGTGGTATCTTGCCCCGTACAGGGGCGAGCGCACATCCTCTTTCCGTGTGAACGTGGCGAAACAGCTCTGGTACGACTTCGGTTTGGGCAAGGGCGGCGACATCTTCACGCTTGCCGGGGAGTTTCTGCAAAGCGATGACTTCATGAAGCAAGCGAAGTTCATAGCGGAAGCCGCCAATATGACGGTTGCCGGATGGGAAAAGCCCGTCTATCTCTCGAAGCCGACCGAATCCGTTTTTGAGGATGTGGAGGTCGCTCCGCTGCTCCGCTCACTGCTGACGGAGTATTTAGAGGAACGGGGCATCCCTTACGCCATCGCATCCCGTCACTGCTGCCGCTTGAACTACGGTGTGCGTGGGAAACGGTATTTTGCCGTTGGCTTTCCGAACATGGCAGGTGGCTATGAAGTCAGAAGCCGATATTTCAAGGGTTGCATACCTCCGAAGTCTGTATCACTGGTAAAGGCGAATGACATCCCGGCTGACGAGTGCCTCGTGTTCGAGGGCTTCATGGACTTTCTCTCTGCCGTGACGCTTGGTGTAACCGGTAACGCTGACTGTCTTGTGCTGAACTCAGTCGCCAACGTGGAGAAGGCGGCGGGATTGCTGGACGGATACGGGCGCATCGGCTGCTTCCTCGACCGTGACGAAGCCGGACGGCGGACGCTTGCCGCACTTACCATGCGATACGGGGAACGTGTCACCGACCGTTCCTCCCTCTATGACGGTTGCAAGGACTTGAACGAGTACCTGCAACTGACAACGAAAAAACAGAAAAACAACCATCTAAAAATCGAAGAACAATGAACATACTGAACAACAGAAACAAGAGAACATCAATATTCAAGGCAGTGGCGTTATGCCTGATAGCCGCCATGTCATTCACCCTCGTGTCATGTGACGATGACATGGACATCCAGCAGTCCTATCCCTTCACGGTGGAGGTCATGCCCGTGCCGAACAAGGTAGTAAAGGGGCAGACAGTGGAAATCCGCTGTGAACTGAAAAAGGAGGGCGACTTTTCGGGTACGCTCTATACCATCCGCTATTTCCAGTTCGAGGGGGAAGGCTCGCTCAAAATGGATAACGGCATCACCTTCCTGCCTAACGACCGCTACCTGCTGGAGAACGAAAAATTCCGCCTGTACTACACGGCGGCGGGTGATGAGGCGCATAATTTCATCGTGGTGGTGGAGGATAACTTTAGCAACTCCTACGAACTGGAATTTGACTTCAACAACAGGAATGTAAAGGACGACGATCTTACCATCGTTCCCATCGGCAACTTCAGCCCCTTGTTGAAATGATGCGTGTATTCATGACAATGCTCTGTTCACTTCTGACGGTCTGTTCTGTGTCCGCGCAGATCAGCCGCCAAGAGGGAACGGACGGGCAGGCGGCAATCTACCGACTGCCGCTTATGGAACGTGCTTTTTTATGCTGCCGCTACTTTGAAGGCTGGCACTCAGAAAAACACTACCCATACGTCGGTTGGGGTCACAAACTTTTGCCAAACGAGAAGTATTCGGCACGAACCATGACAAAACGGGATGCGGATGAACTTTTGCGGAAAGACCTGCGCAAATTTGTCGCCATGTTCCGTAAATTCGGGGTTGATTCGATTTTGCTTGGCACGTTAGCTTACAATGTGGGACCGGCGAAGCTGTTAGGCAGCAAAACAATCCCCAAAAGCACCTTAATCAAGAAGCTGGAAGCTGGTGACAGGAACATCTACCGTGAGTATATAGCCTTCTGCAACTACAAAGGAAAACGCCACGCCATGCTGCTCAAACGGAGAAAGGCGGAGTTTGCGCTGTTGTATATCCCATAAAAGGACTGACAAAACTGGCAAAAGACGTGCCATATTTAACTTGGCACGTCTTTTGCTCTATCACTTGATAGATTATCGTAGGATTTTCTCGTTAATTGACATCGTTGAGCCATTTTTGCCTATCGGTTTCCAAATAACACTTCAAGTTGTAAGTGTTGTGAGAGCAATACAAAACATAGTTATTAACCATAAAAAGTATAGCGAAATTATGAAGAAAGTATTTAGGAAAATTCAGAAAGGAACAACAAAAATGATTGAACGTATCAAATCGTTGGGGGAAATGGAGACGAAGCAGAAATGTGTAGTTCAACGGTTCGAGATTATCATTCCCCTCCACCAAAAAATAACGACCCAATATATAGCCTCCGCAAGTTTTACTTGCGGATTTTTTAGTTATCGCAGATTGGACAAAGGTTTCTTTGCTACTTTCTTTGTCCGCCATCATGCTCACTGAAAGAAAGTAGGGCGGCTCTCGCCGCCCCGCCACTCAAAAGCGTGTGTAAAGTCCCGTCACCATCGTGAACATTTCCTCCAGCATATCAAAATAGATACCCTCGTGTACGGCAATGTCCTTTGTCTTGCACTCAAAGGTCTTTTTGCTGAACGTCCTGCGGTAGAAGCGCATATTGTAGAGGTCTGCCCCTTCGTCATAGATGATGTCAAGGCGGTTGGCACTTGTTTTGTTCCTTGCAAGGCTCATCCGTAAGCCGTTGCCCATATCTATGAAATCACGGCTACCTGTCATGGCGGTGAAGCGTTTTCCGCCTATCTGCTGTAATATCGTCTTGGCTATCATATCTTTTGTTTTTAGGGTTTTAAGTATTGGCGGTGCGGACACCGCCATCCCGTTCAAAATTCTCGCATTTCGGAAATGGGGGTCTGCCGTTGTAGCCACTCTTTCACACATTCCATATTGTACTCGCTCGTGATGACTGCCGTATGGCTGTCGGTGGCGGTGAAACGTGTGCTTTCGTAATCATCTATCCACCCCTTGAGGGTGTCCGTTCCCCACGCTCCGGTATCGTCAAAGATACCGTCCAATGCCGTGATAGGTTCGCTGAACTTGACTATCAGCGTTTGATAGGTCGTGTTCATAGTCTGTCCTCCTTTCCCTTCTTTGCGTTCAGCCACTTGTCCCGTGCGGCTCGGCACTCGTCCAACGTGGGTTTGACACAAGAGAACAATTCTCTGTCTATGGGGTGGCGGTAGTCGTACTGCACAAGTGTCCGCCTGCGTCTTCCGATACCCGATTGGAAACGCTCGTATTTCTCCGTACCTGCTTCCGCGCAGGTGCTTACTCCGTTGATGGTCATTCGTGTTGTCATAATGTTGCTTTTTAGATGGTTAAAAATGTACTGACAGAACTCTGTTCTTCATCACCATTTCGGGGTTGCTTGTGTAGCGTTGGTGCAGGTAGAAATGGTGTGAGCCGAAGCCGTAAAGGAAAAACTTGTCAAGTTCGTGCTTCTCGGCAAACTCCTTTACGCTCTTTCTCAATTCCCCCTCACTCGTTGTGAGAGTGAGGAGGTTCACAAATTCAAGGAACATCGTGGGGATTGCATCATCCCACACACAAATCATACTTTCAATTCTTACTTCCATATCAATGTTGTTTTAGGGGTTATGCTATGCCGCTTTCATCCGCTCACGGATAAGGTTGGCGTTCTTGTTCACAAGGTCTATGATGCGCTCGTGATATTCGGTGTCCTGGTTGTGCTTGCCGTGGCACTGCACCACTTCGAGGGTTCGCAAGTCCACCTCTACGGTTTCAATAATCTCATCGCCAATCCTTGCCGATAGTATGAGGGTGTCGGCTTTCTTGTAGTATCCACTGCCAAACACGCAGATGCCCTGCGTCTTG
Organism: Barnesiella sp. B2-R-119; assembly: GCF_023656675.1. Classification (NCBI taxonomy): domain Bacteria; kingdom Pseudomonadati; phylum Bacteroidota; class Bacteroidia; order Bacteroidales; family Barnesiellaceae; genus Barnesiella; species Barnesiella sp. B2-R-119. The sequence continues at coordinate 43,930 of NZ_JAMOKL010000007.1, read as the reverse complement.
CCCTCGTTGTAATACTCGTCTATGCTTTCAAGCACCTTGACGATTATTTCCTCGTCCGTGATTACCAAGCCGAAGAATTTGGATTTGTTGGCGATGAAATCCTCCGCATCTTTCTTTCGTTGGAGTTGTCGCTGTTGCTCACGCTCACGCCTTTCAATCTCCCAACGGCGTTGCTCTGCGGCTCTTTCCTTCTCGTGTATGGCTTCAATTTTTCGGGTTGCGTTGTCGTGTGCCGCCATGAAATCTTCGGGACAGATGTTCTTCGGGTTACGGAGGTCTTGACCGAGTTTTTTGAGCATACGCAGATAGTCGCACCACATTGAGAGGTTGTCTATCTGATACTTGTGACGCTTGGCAATCAGATATGATGCCCAACATTCATCGGCAGTACGGGTATTGAAAAGAAAGTGTTTCATGACCTCAATCTCACCGCCTTTCATAAGGGTTTCAATTCTTGGGTCTGAAAGCAAGGCTTTGAAAAGACGCACGGGGGAGATGCCGTGGAAATCGCCCTTGAAGCCGTTACGTCTGAGTTGGGGCAATATCCTCATCTTTGGATATGCACAGCTTCTTGCCACCACATCATCGTATAGGCTGTTGTGCGGTCTTACCTCCATATCGCTGCCTAATGCCCACACATCGCAATAGCAGAAAAGGAAGCCACGGAGCAACGCCATGTCCGTAACCTTGCCGTCGGGTGAAATCCAACGCTGCACGACCTCGTGGCAGTAGAAACGCATCGGTTCGCCTTTCCTGCTCTCGCATCTGACCTGCGCCACGCGGATTACCTGATACCCTTTGCAGGTGGTTATCACGCTGAAATTCTGCGTTTCCTTGTAGATGCGTCTGCGTGTGTCCTGCACTTTGAGTTCGGCATGGCATTTGGGGCAGGTGCAGCCTTCAAGGGTGTCGCATAGTCCGCTGTCGCTGTGCCACTCGTGACCGCAGTCGGAACAGGTGATGTTCCCTTTCTTGGTGCGGTAGCCGATATGCTCAACGCAGTGGCGGTATGCCCAATCTATTTGTGTCGCTGATATGGGGCGAAGGTTGGCGGAAAGTCTTGCCACCTCTTTCTGTATCTTGGTCTTCGGTTTCATAAGCCTAAATCAAATAATGAGGGTTGGGGTTGGTTTTCTTTTCTCGCTGACGGTCTGTGGCGGTTCTGCAACTTGCGGAGTTCCTCCTCTTGGTATTTGCGGACAGCGTTCTGACGTGCCTCCGCCTTTTCCTCTGCCGTGAGTTTCACAACGTGGTTCACAACCACTTGGCAGTCCATCGGTTTGCCCACCTCTATCTCGTTTTCCTCATAGTAGTGGATGGCTTGCCCGAATATCTCTCCGTCCGTGAAACCGTTGCAACCGCTTTTCTGCACATAGTTCAGAATGTGGGTCACGCACTCGTCCATGTTCTTGGCAGGGTTGCGGTACTTCTTTGCAAATAGCGCATCTTCCTCCGCACGCTGTTCCAAGTACATATATATCGTTCTCTTGAAATGGTCTGTTCCTTTCATATCGCTGTCATTTTTAGATTATCTGTTTCAGTATCTCTCTCCAATAGGTCGGCTCTACCTCGCTGAGAAGGAAGTCCATGAAATCCCTCCGTGCGTCCTTGTTCAGTTCGTGGTACAATCTTCGGAAAGTTTCAAAATTGCCGTTGATGTACGTTTCCACCATATACACGAAGATGTTGTCCACCTCGTAATATCTGCACTGCTGCGCTGCCGTCTTGCTGTTTCTTTTTGCCATGTCGGTAAGGGTTAAAGGGTGAATAACCAAAGGATGAAGCCAAAGAAGGCAATGGTGGAAAGGATAGCCACGATTACACCTATCGCCACTCGGAACACTCCGTTTACAATCTCTCTGATGATGCCCCAAAGGATGCCGAACACCCCGAAGGCGGTGCGCATCATCAAGCCGCATATCGCCAACCCGATGTGTTGCGCCATTTGTCTGAAATTTGCCGTTGCCGTCATATCTTCGCTGTTTTTGATTTTTTTGTTTTTAATGCGGATTCAAGAGCTGAGGGAGTTGAGTTTCAAACTATCTTATCTGCCTCTCGTTTATCCGACATTTTTTTTATGCGTCTTTCTGTCGCATCGGTCGTTTTCGTTTCGGGTGCTTGAAAAGGTAGGGATTAGGGAATGCAAGGTTTTTCGGTCAAAATACTACCCGCAGGGCTGGAGATTTTTACCGAAAACAGGAGGCTTGACCTTGCTTTCCCGTCCAATCCCGGAATTACCTTTGCGCCCAGAACGAAAATGACTGACTGATGCGGCTTACTGAAAGGCGCAAAATGGAGGTAAACGAAAACAGAGGCAGATTGTGTAGAAAAAAACTTCAGGGGAAAATCCGTAAAAAAAAGAATCACCAAAAGGAAAAAGACATCACCGGAAGCGTGAAAAGGGCAAACCACAACAAAGGAAGTATGATTGTTTCCGATCCGACGGAACTTGTTCAGCCGGGTGGCAACAATCATTCTTCCCGGTTTGTCCGGCTGTGTGTGGGCGCCTGTTTCATTCATGGGGCAGGCTGACACACTCTGCATTCACTTTCCGCTTCCGGCAAAAGAGACAGCGAAAAAAGAAAAATCATTTGAAAACCCGTAAAAGCACCTCTTGGCATAGGCGCAAAAGAAAGGGGCATTGCTTCATCTGTCTAAACATCGTTTAGGCGTGAGGCAATGCCCTTTTCTCCAGCTATGCGGTAGTCGGCACACGTTTGTTCCAAACTCGTTTTGGGCAATGGTGTGCCGACGGACAATACCGCTTTTACGGAAAATTCTTATGAATGAGGGGATAAAAAACGGGAGTTTATATCAAAATCTCGAATTAAATAGCTACTTTTGCATACGAAGAGTTCTTTGAAGGTTACGCAACGCGCAGAAGGATAATGCAGTAGATAACTAACTAAATCGTAACCTATTACTATCAAGAGCAATTAACCTACGCTCATTTCCAATAAATTACACTCTTTTCGTAACTTCCATGTGCAAAGATACAATAACCTTGTTGTTCTACGGTTAATGGTAGAAACTTTTTTTGATACTTTTCGTCCGGCCGTATACTGAACGGAGTTTTTTCCCGTTTAATAAATGTGCCTTCGACGAAAGAGGCACAGTGTGTATAGAATCCCGATGAGATACAAGATATTATTCCTTTTTATCACGATAGGCGCGGTTTTTCAGTTGGCAGCACAGGGGCGTGTGAAGCTGACAGGACGCGTGTATGACAGTGACAATCAGCCCATAGAGTTGGCTACGGTGCGTGTGGCAGGAACGACGATGGGGACGATGACCGATTTGAAAGGGGAGTATCAGCTTTCCATTCCGGCGGGAGATTCCATCGTGGTGATTTATTCTTGTTTGGGGTATCGGGAGGAGCGCCGCCAGTTGCTCAATCTCACGAAAGATGTTTCCTTGTCGGTGCGTCTGAACAAGAACGCCAAGATGTTGAACGAGGTTGTCGTGGCGACTCATCGCCGGCAGACGAGTACGTTGCAGACGATCGACACGAAGGATTTGAAATTGATGCCCGATGCGACGGGAGGCAGTATCGAGGCTATGTTGACGACTTTTGCCGGTGTCAATTCGAGTAACGAGCTGAGTTCGCAATATTCCGTGCGAGGGGGTAATTTCGATGAAAATATCGTGTATATCAACGGTATAGAGGTCTATCGGCCATTGACTGTCCGTTCGGGGCAACAGGAGGGGTTGAGTATCATCAACCCCGATATGGTAGGGGCCGTAGGGTTTTCGTCGGGCGGATTTTCGGCCGAATATGGCGATAAGATGTCGTCGGTGCTCGATATTATTTACAAGCATCCCGAAGCGTTCGAAGGATCGGTGTCTGCCAGTTTTTTAGGGGCTACCGCTTCGGTAGGACAGAGTACCAAGAAATTCTCGCAACTGCACGGCGTGCGTTATAAAACCAATTCTACTTTGTTGAGTTCTCTCGATACCAAAGGAGAATACGAGCCTTCTTTTTTCGATTATCAAACTTATCTTACTTATAAATTCGCACCGAAGTGGGAGGCTTCTTTGCTGGGCAATATTTCCATTAACAATTATAAATTTACTCCCCACGAGCGGAATACGTCATTCGGTACGGCGACCGATGCCAAACAGTTTAAAGTCTATTTCGACGGTTATGAAAAAGATAAGTTCGAGACTTATTTCGGTGCTTTTTCGTTGAATTTTTTCCCCGATAAATATACTCAATGGGCTTTGATGACCTCGGCTTTCGTCACGAACGAACTGGTGACTTACGATATTGCCGGGCAGTATTGGTTGGACGATTTGGCTAATGGCGAGGACGGCGAGTCGACCGAGAATAAGGGAGCTCTCGGAGTGGGGACTTATCACGAGCATGCTCGTAACCGGTTGAGAGCATCGGTGGTGGCTACTTCATTGAAAGGAGCTACAAAATTGGGGCAGAATGAGTTGAAGTGGGGATTGACCCACCAATACGAAAAGATACACGATCGGGTGAGGGAATGGGAGATGCGAGATTCGGCTGGTTATTCTTTGCCGCATACGGGGCAATCGGTCGAGATGATTTATAACTTGTTTTCCCGACAAGATATGGAGAGCCATCGTTTGTCGGCCTATTTGCAAGATACCTACCGGTTACGGACTTTGTGGGGGCGCTTTATCTTTACCGGCGGATTGAGGGCTTCTTATTGGGGATTCAACAAGGAGACCCTTGTCAGTCCTCGTGCGTCGATTTCTTTTATTCCGGCTGCCAACGAACAGATAACGACTCGTCTTGCCGGCGGGCTTTATTATCAAGCTCCTTTTTATAAGGAGTTGCGCGACACGGTTTGTGATGCCGCTAACAATTATGTCGTGCAGCTCAATCGGAATATCAAGTCTCAACGTTCTATCCATGTGGTACTGGGTGGAGATTATTCGTTCCGGGCATTGGACAGACCTTTCAAATTTACGGCAGAGTTGTATTATAAGAAACTCGACCATCTTGTTCCTTATGAAGTAGATAATCTGCGGGTGTGGTACAGCGGGCAGAACGAGGCGAAAGGGTATGCCGCCGGATTGGATATGAAACTCTTCGGGCAGTTCGTGCCCGGTGTCGACTCGTGGCTTACGTTCTCTCTGATGAAGACACAGGAGGAAATCAATGGCGTGAAATTACCTCGACCTACCGACCAACGATATAGTGTGGGGCTTTATTTTCAAGATTATGTACCTCGGTTCCCGAAGTATAAATTCAGTCTACGGGCTATTTTTGCCGACGGTTTGCCGGTGGGTTCGCCTCGGAAAGGCCGACAGGCAGGTTATTTCCGCGCTCCGGCATATAAGCGTGTCGATATAGGAGCTTCCCGTATTTTGGTCGGAGGTGAAGATAAACTTTTGCAGAAAGGCGTTTTACGTCATTTGAAAAGCGTGTGGATAGGAATAGATGTCTTTAACCTGTTCGATATAAGTAATGTGAACTCGTACTATTGGGTGACGGATATTACCAATGCGCAATATGCCGTGCCCAATTACCTTACTCGCCGTCAGATAAATCTGAGGCTTTCCATAGATTTTTGAGAAATAATTTTTACGGAATTTATTTTAACCGGATATAGTAAATCAGGTCAGTGATACCGTAAAGAAGTGTTGCCGCTCCGAAAGTAATCACCATAACCCTCTCGGTCGCCGAGAATGGATTGACCAAAATTTCTATGCCGATGAGCAGAACGATAGCCGGTAACAGATAGGAGAGCCAACCCGCTTTGCTCCTCAGATTCTTTTTAAGTGTCAGCAGATAGAGTATTTGATAAACTCCTATCAATACCAGCGCTCCACCCAAAACATATACCGTAATGCCTATATACCAGCCGGGAAACAGCATAAGCGTACAACCGAACAGCAACATCACTAAGGATAAAACGGGGAAGGGTAACTTATTTCTATCTTCGCTCAATAGATAAATGAGGAGAGCGTATAGACTGGGTAATCCGATGAGAATACCGATGATTAAAAGAATCGTAGGCAGAGCGGCATTCGGATATAAAATGAGTAACAAGCCTACGGCGATAGAGGCTATAATACGTATTAATGGGTTTTGAAAAGCATTCATGGAATATATCTTTTTTAGTTAATGTTCGCTTTATATTATAAACAACAAATATAGTGAAAGGTTAGTGCAAAGTCAATAGGAAATTTTATTTCAGACTTGACTATGCCGAACCGCAGCCTATATTCTACAAATATAGCGAAAGGTGGGTTCGGAGACAAACGGAAATCGTATTTCCGATTTGGTTCTACCAAAAGACTCCTATCTTCTACAAAGGTACTAAGAAGCTGTTTTAAATTTATTGAGAAATAATATTATCATTTCAGGCAGGTATGTTCCGGCCATATTGATCCCCGTCTCGCATCTTGAATCCCTTGATTTTTGTCAATAGCCCGCTATTGACTGCCTATCTCGGACTCCAATCTGCTTCAACATAGGTCTCAATCTGTCTCGGAATAAATTTAAAACAGCTTCTAAGTTGTTTGAGAAATACGAGTTTTTTGTTGTCCATTTTATCATTTAGTTTATAACGTAAAGTCGGAAGCGTGTTATAGGTTTGTAAAAGTTTGGGAAAAATTCGTACCTTTGTCACCCGCTATGGCAATCGGGCCGTTAAGTTTCGATGAATCGGGATTGTTCGAATGTCTTGTATTCATTCCATGTACGGGTTTTGCCTATGCTTTTTCGAAAACAGAAAATTCTATGTCTGCACCGAAAAGACTCTTAGCTATTATAAATCCTATATCGGGAACAAAAGATAAGGAAGAAATCCCTGCTCTGATAAGGGAAGTAATAGACCCTTCGAAATATCGGGTGGAATGTGTTTTTACACAGTATGCGGGGCATGGAGCCGAATTGACTCGCCGGGCCGTGGACGAAAGTGTGGACATCGTGCTGTCCGTAGGCGGAGACGGAACTTGCAACGAAATAGCCCGGGAGCTTATCGATACTTCCACGGCATTGGCTATCGTTCCGGTAGGTTCGGGCAATGGGCTTGCCCGCCATTTGGGTATATCGATGGACGTGCGAAAAGCTCTCGAAATTATCAACGACGGGCAGATCGTGGATTTGGATTATTGTACGGCAAACGATCGCCCTTTTTTCTGCACTTGCGGGGTCGGCTTCGATGCATTGGTGAGCTTGAAATTCGCGCAAGGAAAACGCCGAGGAAAATTGTCGTATGTGGCTAAGGCTCTTACGGAGTATCTCAAATATAAATCGGAAACTTATCAAATCGAAATGCCTGACGGGACGGTGACCGAAAAGGCTTTCTTGATTGCCTGCGGCAATGCCTCGCAATATGGCAATAATGCTTATATAGCCCCTCATGCCAGCATGCAGGACGGGAAAATCGATGTCACGGTGCTTATGCCCTTTACCCCGTTCGATACGGCTGCATTGGCTCTTTTGCTATTTACCAAACATATCGATCAAGATTCCAATATCAAGAGCTTCACGACCGAATCGCTCACGATTAAGAGGGAAAAGCCCGGTGCGATACACCTCGACGGAGAGCCCATAGAGATGGGAACCCGCATAGATGTGCGTTGTTTCAAGGGTGGATTGCATGCGCTCATTCCCTCGGGTGAACCGAAACGCTCTATTATCGAACCTTTCGCTTCGGTATTTTGGGAATTTATCGAAACCGTTCGTCAGGAGTTGAATATTTGATTTTTTGTACTTATCGATTATCAGCTAGTTCGATAACTTCCAAATCCTTAAATTCTCCCTTATCGATGGCGAAGCGTACCAATGTACGTTTTTTGTGGAATCCGTACATTCCTGCGGCTCCCGGATTGATGTGCAGGCAGTGTAGGGTTTTGTCATAAAGAACTTTCAAGATATGCGAGTGACCCGATATGAATAATTGGGGTGGGTGTATGTATATTTCCGGGGTCACTTCGCGTGCATATCGGCCCGGATAGCCCCCTATGTGTGTTATCCATATATCGGTATTTTCGATGCTGAACCGTTGGTGCTGAGGATAGCGAATCCGTAACTCTTGACCGTCGATGTTCCCGTATACCGCCCGAAATGGTTTCAAGGCTTCGAACCGGTCGGCGACTTGGACTGAGCCTATATCTCCGGCATGCCAGATTTCGTCACATTCGGCAAAATATTTTTCGTAACGGTCGTCCCACCATGCATGGGTGTCGGACAACAAACCAATTTTTACCATATCGTTTTTATGATTTTTCTATGTGGTAAAAATACGGCAATAATTTGTAAAGTAGAAAAAAAACTTCTACATTTGTCCCCGTAATAAGAAATGAAAAACTGCGGTAGTAGCTCAGTTGGTAGAGCATCAGCTTCCCAAGCTGAGGGTCGCGAGTTCGAGTCTCGTTTGCCGCTCGATGAAAACGGTCTCTTGAATATTCAAGAGACCGTTTTCGTTTCTGTTATTTCTTCATTCTCACTTCGTAGAGATCGTTGCGGCGATCTTTGAGGTTGCGCACGCTACCGTAGGTGTGCAATTCGTTCAAAAGATCCAAATCGACGTCCGAGATAAGAATCATTTCGGTGTTCGGAGTAGCCTCGGCTCTGCGTCCGTCTGTCGGGAATGCGAAATCACAGGGGGTAAAAACTCCCGACTGGGCATATTGAATATCCATGTTGTGTACTTTGGGCAGGTTGCCTACGCTACCGGCTATGACTACGAAGCATTCGTTCTCGATGGCACGGGCATGTGCGCAGACTCTTACACGGGAATAGGCGTTTTGGGTATCGGTGAGGAACGGAACGAACAATATTTGCATACCTTCGCTGGCCATGATTCGGGAGAGTTCGGGGAACTCGACATCGTAACAAATCAAGACTCCGATTTTGGCGCAGTCGGTCTCGAAAGTCCGAATGGCTTTGCCGCCGCTCAATCCCCAGCATTTCATTTCGTCGGGGGTGACATGTAGTTTTTCATACATTTCGTAAGTACCGTCTCGACGGCATAAGAAACCTACGTTGTAGAGCAGTCCGTCTTCTTTAATCAGCGGCATACTTCCTGTAATGATGTTGATGTTGTACCGAATTGCAAGATTGATGAAACGTTCTCGTATTTCGTCGGTATATCGGGCTAATCCTCTGATAGCCTGAGATTCGCTTGCATCGTTGAACCGAGCCATGAGCGGGGCGTTGAAATACTCTGGAAAGAGGACGAAGTCGCTTTGATAGCCGCTTACGGAATCGACGAAAAATTCCACTTGCTCGAAAAGATCGTCGAGCGTTTTGTAACTACGCATTTGCCATTGTACAAGGCCTACCCGCACGGTGGTCTTAGGGGATATATATTCTTCGGTAGGCTCTTGATAGTAGATGTTGTCCCATTGGAGCAGACAGGCGAAGTGTTTCGACTCCTCGTCGTTGGGCAAATAGTTTCGCATTACTTTACGGACGTGGAAATCGTTGGAGAGTTGGAACAATAGCACCGGGTCGAATATCTCGCGTTGACGCACCTTGTCGATGTATTCTTTGGGGCGCATTCGGTCGGCGTATTTGTGGTAGTTCGGCAAACGTCCGCCGAACATGATCGCTTTCAGATTGAGCTTTTCACACAACTCTTTGCGATATTCGTACATACGTCGGGCGAGACGTAGACCCCGATAATCGGGGTGTATGAACACTTCGATACCATACAGGATATTTCCCTTCCGCGTGTGAGTGTCGAATGTTTCGTTACCAGTGACTTGTGCATAGGTGTGGTCGTTCTTTACATCGTTATAGTTTACGATGATAGAGAGGGCGCAGCCCACGATTTTATCATCGACGACCGTGACGATTTGTCCTTCGGGGAATATGCGAATGAGTTTGTCGATTTGTTCGGGAGTCCAAAATACGTCGCTACCGTCGGCATAGACACGGGTGAAAGAGCTAGCCAGTTGGTCGTAATCTTCTTTTTGAAGATTGCGTATTTCGACTTTATTGATTTCTTTTTGTTTCATGAATCCTTTGTTTGGTTTAGGTATGCAAAATTACTTTTTTTACCCGCTTGTTGTCTGTTTTGTTTCGATTTTCTTTATGCAAGGTATTTTATAAGTTCGCTTATAAAATATGTACTTCCCTTTTGGGTAATTCCTTTGCCTTCTTTTAATGAATCTTTCTGTCGATTGGTTTCATCTCTTTTATGTCGTCGATATTCCATTTTGCGATGATACGGGAACAACGGAAAGATAGAACTTTCTTTAATCTCATTTTCATGCAGATAATGTGTGCCGTTTCTTCATTTAGACTATTTTTGAAAAAAATTCAAGGTTTCTGCAACCAAACGAGCGGTTGGTTACGTCTAATGATTGAATTTCCGGAAAGAGAACGATTATGAATAACTTATAAAATTAAAATAGAAGAGAATATGAAAAAGATGTTTATGATGATGCTTTTGTCTATCGTATCGTGGACAGGAGCCGTAACAGCAGCCGAGGCAACAGCTCCTCTGAAATCGAATGGCCCTGTGGCACAACAAGAAGCGGTCGTAGCAGCCGATACACTTAACGGTATGACTCCGAGCGAGGCTTTCCAAATACGTATGAAGGAACTCGCAGTTGAACGGGATAGAATGCTCTTTCAAGAAGAGCCGGATGCCGAGGATATAATAGATTCTTTGGTTCCTCTTTTTGCTATTGTTTCACCTTTTCTTATCGCTTTTTTAATTGTCTTTTTCTATATTTATTATCGTAATAAAAAAGTACAATCCCGCTATCGGGTGATGGAAAAAGCGATAGAGTCGGGTCGAGAATTACCCGAAGGCTTTTTCGACGAACCGGAGTCGAAGCGACCCAGTAAATTTTCCACTCTGAATCAAGGTCTTGTTTGTACGGCTGTCGGAATCGGGTCTTTTATATGGTGTATAGGTGGGGCTTATGAATTGGACGAAGGTTTCGGGGCTCTTTTGGTTGGTTTGGCGGCTATATTCACTTTGATAGGTATAGGGAAACTGATTCTTTATCGGGTAGAATCGCGAAAAGAAGTTCGTGATACCGATGAGCAAACTACCGAAATCGAGTAGGCCGGAGCGATGAATAAGAACGAGGATATAGCGTGGGTGACTCGTTGTGCTTTGTTCGACGATCGGCGGGCTTTTGCCTGCCTTGTCGATAAGTATCAGGTGCGATTGAAACGCTTTTTCCTGAATCTTACCGGTGGAGATCCAGTGCTTAGCGATGATTTGGCGCAGGAGACTTTTATCAAAGTTTATTATAATTTGCGTAGTTATAAAGGCTTGTCTTCTTTTTCGACATGGATTTATCGAGTAGCTTACAATGTGTTTTACGATGAGTTACGAAAGAGCCGGGAATGGGAAGATGCTTCTGTGGACGAGGCGGCCAATCTGTTGGAGCAACCTCCTGAGCGTGTGGACCGGAATATCGATATATCGCGAGCTTTGTCTATTTTACGCCCCGAGGAGCGAACGGCGATAACCTTATTCTTCGTCGAGGACCTTGCCGTGGCAAAGATAGCAGAGATTATGAGTATATCGGAAGGTACGGTAAAGTCGCATTTATTTCGTGCAAAACAAAAATTGGGTGAATATTTAAAGAAAAACGGATATGAATGAATGGAATGACAATCAATGGCGGGAGTTTTTCGGCGATCATTCGTTGGAACTTCGGACAGATAAGTGGTTCACTCGTAGGGTGTTGAATAGACTGCCTCGCAAGCGATGGAGCATAGAAGCCAAAATTTCATTTGTCGTTTCGGTACTTGTTATTGCAATTTGTACGGTTCTATGCCTGATATTTGCCAAAGAAATGATTTCCAATCCTTGTTGGACTTGTGTACACACTTGGTTGGCTTACATGGGGTTGTCTGTGGCTTGCGGGTTGTGCGTCGGACAGTTGGGTTCCTTTCTGCGCAGGATTTATGATGCTTCCTAAAACTGAAATAAATTTAAAACAGCTTCTAAGTAACGGGCGAGAGTCATGGGTCGAACGAGACTTATGTCTCTCGCCCTATTTGTTGGATAGCGGGGTGTGGCGGGAGATAAATTCGGCGAAAGAATCTTTGTAAGTATCCGAAATAGGAATGTATTCTTTGCCAAATACGATTCGGTTGCGATCGATCATTTTGATTTTACAACCCTGTACGATGAACGACCGGTGCACCCGAATAAACCGGCTATCGGGTAACATTTCTTCGAGAGATTTCAAGCTAAGCAGGGAAAGAATGGGGTGCGGTTCGTCTTCGAGGTAAATTTTTACATAATCTTTCAGTCCTTCGATATAGAGTACTTTATCGAGGGGAATCTGTTTAAGTTTATAATCGCTTTTCACAAAGATATATGATTTGTCTGGGGAATGCATTTCACCCGTCCCGGACGATAATTCGAACCATTGCAACGCTTTTTGTGCCGCTTTCAGGAAATCGGTGTAGGCAAAAGGTTTCAACAAATAATCGACGGCGTTGACTTTATAACTGTCTACGGCATATTGTCCGAATGCTGTGGTGAAAATGACACGGCTTTTCCCTTCTATCATGCGAGAAAATTCCATACCGTCCAGCTCGGGCATTTGTATATCGAGAAATATCAAATCTATATCTCCTTTCGAGATTCTTTCGATCGCTTGAACGGCCGAGGTAAACGAAGCCTCCAATTGTAGAAAAGGCGTTTTCTTGACATAGCTTTCCAGTAGCTCGATTGCAAGGGGTTCATCGTCGATAATACAACATTTCAATATCATAGTCGCAGTGTTTATTTAATTCAGGTCGATAGTCAACATGGAGCGGTAGATGTGCGAATCGCTCTCGGCATGCAGATTATATTTTCCCGGGTATAGAAGTTCGAGTTGTCGGGATAGATTTTTTAGTCCGATACCCGAACCGCTCTTGTCGGTTTCATTTTTCGGGAAGCTGCTGTTTTCTATATCGCATTCGATAACTCCCGGTGAAGGTTCGGACATATTGATTTTTACGAAAGATCGGGTAGATGCGCTGGTCCCGTGTTTGAAAGCATTCTCGATGAGTGTGATGAAAAGCAACGGTGCTATTTTATACCCTCGACACAAGCCGGTAGGAATATTTACATCTACTTGGACGTGGCGGGCGAGCCTCAATCGCATGAGCTCGATGTAGTTATGGTTGAATTCCAGTTCTTTTTCCATAGGAACATAGGGCTGTGTATTTTCGTAGAGGACGTAACGCAACAACTTGCTCAGTTCAAGAACTGCGCTTTGGGCCCGTTCGGGACTGATAGCGATAAGCGAGTAGATATTGTTGAGCGTATTGAATAGAAAATGAGGATTGAGTTGATTTTTCAAATTTTTCAATTCTGCTTCGGTACGTTCCTGTTCCAACTGCTTACGTTCTTTTTCGGTTGTGATCCATTTTTGAGTGACTTTTATAGCGGCACTCAGCCCAACGACCAGAACCAGTGTAATGGAATCTTGCCATTGCATGAACCCTGGGCGAGGAGGGGGAATGGGAGTGGGTCTTTGATGCAGAATGCTTTCGGGAATGACCATGCGGTGTACCAAATAGATAGCTATATTGGCCATGACTACCAGTAATAAATTGTAGAGAATGAATCGTATGGTTTTTTTACGAAACAGGACTTTATCGATGAGCCATAAGTAGTTGATGTAAAAAATACAGGCTATGCAAATCGGTTGGATATAAAATTTTATCAGGCTGAAATTGTGCATTCGGTTGATGTTCCCGAATCGTTCGATAAACAAGAGTGGAAAAATAAACAAGATACTCCATGCCGCCAGATGTATAAAGACGGTATTCCATTTTTTACTTAGATGTAGCTTATCGGATGCCATTGTACAAATATATTCATTCGAAAGGTAAAAGTGAAATTATTCGTAGCGAATCGCTTCGATGGGATCGAGATTAGCGGCTTTACGAGCCGGATACCAACCGAAGAATATCCCGGTTATCGTACAAACGAAGAAAGAAAGTATGACCGAATAGGCTTGTACGTAGACAGGCCATTTGAACAGGACGTTGACGATTACCGATGCACCTACTCCGAAGACGACCCCGATAATGCCGCCGGTAACGCTGATGAGAACGGCTTCGATAAGAAATTGGGCGAGGATATCGATACCCCTGGCTCCGATGGACATGCGCAACCCTATTTCCCGAGTGCGTTCCGTTACGGAGACATACATGATATTCATGATTCCGATACCTCCGACTAATAACGATATACCTGCAATGCAGGCGAGCAAGATTGTCATCATGTCGGTTGTCGAGCTTAACATGGAACTTAGTTCTTCTTGTGAACGTATTTCGAAATCATCATCTTCTCCTTCTTTTATTTTATGGTTTTTCCGTAGAATCTCGCTGATTTCTTCGGTTGCCTGAGGGGTAAGTTCTTCCGACAATGCCGAACAGTAGATACCTTGCAAGTAGGTAATGGCGAGAATGCGTTTCTGTACCGTAGTATACGGTGCGAGTACCATATCGTCTTGGTCCATACCCATGCTGTTGTATCCTTTGGGCGTGAGAGTACCTATGACTTTAAGTGGAATTTTATTGAACCGGATTACTTTTCCGATCGGGCTTTCTCCATTGGGGAAGAGATTGTCGGTAATGGTTTTCCCGATTAAACAGACTTTGGCAGAAGTGATGACGTCTTGTGGAGTGAACATGCTTCCCTCTTCCAAAGAAATTTTACGAATATCCAGATAATCTTCGGTAATACCGTATATCGTACTGGGATAGTTGTTCGCTCCATATATGAATTGTCCGCTGCTGTTTACCGAGGGGGAACAAGCCGACACGTATTCAGCTTGTTCGGAGATGGATTTATAATCGTTTAATTTGAGTGTTTGCATAGACGATGCGTCTTGCCTTACACCTCCTCTTTCCATGTTGCCGGGGTGTATCATGATCATGTTTGAACCCATTTCTGAGATTTGTTCTCGTATGCTTCGTTTCGAACCTTGCCCGATGGCCAGCATCGTGATGACGGATGCTACGCCGATGATGATACCCAACATGGTGAGGAAGCAACGTAGCTTATTGTTATTGAGCGCTTTTAGAGCTATTTTAGTCAGATTGGTCAGATTCATAATATTATTCCTTAGTCGGTTTCCACCGGTAGTTTTTGCAGCATTTCCAAAGCCGATGCTTGTTTTTCGTTCCGTATATCGGAGATTACTTTCCCGTCCCGTAATACGATGTTTCGGCTACTGTATGCCGATAATTCAGGATTGTGGGTCACAAAGATAATGGTACGTCCCCGGGCATGCAGTTCCTGAAAGAGAACCAAAATTTCGAATGAAGTCCGGGTGTCGAGATTTCCTGTGGCTTCGTCGGCAAGAATGATTACAGGGTCGTTAACCAATGCGCGAGCTATCGCTACCCGCTGTTGTTGCCCTCCCGACATTTGGTTGGATTTATGATTTTTGCGCTCGGACAGTCCAACGGCATCAAGAGCTTTCGATGCCAGTTCGTGCCTTTCTTTGGCCGAGATGGAGGAGTTGTACATGAGGGGTAATTCCACGTTTTCGAGGGCTGTCGTTTTGGGTAACAAGTTGTAGGATTGAAATACGAACCCGATTTTCCGATTTCGCAAAATCGACCGTTCGTTCTTACCCATACTCCGAACCGAAATACCATCGAGGTAATACTCTCCCGATGTGGGAGTGTCGAGGCAACCGAGTATATTGAGCAGAGTGGATTTTCCCGAGCCGCTGGTTCCCATAATGGTTACGAACTCACCGGAATTTATGGTGAAATTGACGCCTCGCAGAGCATGTACGGTTTCACTCCCTACGATAAAATTGCGTCTTATGTTTTCTAATCGAATGATTTCGTTCGTTGTCATGTCGGTTTCCTGATTATTTCTTTTTTCCCGGCGGTTTGGGCATGAACGGGCTTTCTTCTTTCTCTTCCGATGATTGTCGATTGGTAGCGTTTATATTACTTTTGCGGTCTATGGCTACGGTTTCACCGGCTTCCAACCCGGAGCAAATTTCGACGTTTACGCTATTGTCCATGCCTACGACGACCTTACGAGGTTTCCATTCTTGCCCGTCTTGTACCCAGACGATTTTCAAGCTGTCGTTTCCGGATATTTCTTGTTGAGGCAAATCTTCCGGTTCGTGGCGTTTTTTGCCCGATGGCGGATCGGGAACGAATCGAAGGGCTTTGAGCGGTATATTCACGACATTGCGGCGTTCGGCGGTGTAAATGGTGATGTTGGCGGTTAATCCCGGTTTTAATTTCAAATCGGGATTATGGGCAGAGATAACCACTTCGTAAGTGACTACATTGCTTTCTTCCGTGGCCTCTAAGCGCACTTGTGTGACTGTTCCCTCAAACGTGTCGTTGGGGTAAGCGTCGACGGTGAATATGACTCTTTGCCCCTCTTGCACCCCGCCAATATCGGCTTCATCGACATCGGCTATAACCTGCATTTGGGTCAGGTCGGCAGCAATGGTAAAGAGGGTCGGCGTTTCGAATCCGGCAGCTACGGTTTGTCCTTCTTCGACCGCCCGACTGATGACTACGCCGTCAATAGGCGAAGTAATAGTGGCATAAGCTAAATTTCGTTTAGCCTTAGCCAGATTTGCCTCGCTGCTTTCGAAGGTGCTTTTAGCTTTTGCGTAGTTGTATTTCGACTCTTCGTATTCGGTGTCGCTGATGAGTTGTTTCTCGTGCAGGGCCTTGTTTCTGAAAAAGTTTTTTTCTTGATATTCATATTCGGCTTTTGCTCCGTCGTACGTGGCCTGCTGGGAGGTGAGTTCGCTTTGCAAAGTGACTTTATCCATTTCGGCGATGAGTTGTCCTTTGGTTACGATGGAGTTGTAGTCGGCATACAGTTTGTCGATGATACCCGATACTTGTGTCCCGACTTCGACTTGTGTGACTGGCTCGATTGTCCCGGTTGCCGTGACGGCTTCCGAGACATCTCCCCGTACAGCCTGAGCCGTTTCGATAACATAGTTCGCGCTCTTCGACTTCCCGCCGAAACAGAACCAGAGTATGGCGATGGCGACAATGGTCGATACGGTAGCGATGATGATTTTTTTTGATTTCATATTTCGATGACAGTTTATATTCGAGTTAGTCGAGGGTAAGAGGTTTGTTTTCGTAATAGTCGAGTAGTTTCAAATTGAGCAAAGCCATGAAACGGGATTGCAGTTCTTCTTGTTGAGCCGACAGCCAGTTGTTTTTCGCCGTGAGCATCTCGACCGTATTTTTCATACCGAGGTAGAATTGTTCTTCGGTGAGTTCGTAGGAGGTCTTTGTGGCGTTGAGCTGTTCTTTTGCCGCAAGGTATTTCGATTGGGCGGACGAAGCGTCGAGCCATGCGTTTTCTATTTGGTTCAGCAAATCCTTTTCTTGATTTTTAAGATCCAATTGGCTGATTTTTTGTTGAATTTTTGCCCGTTCGACAGCCGATTTGTTAGAGCGACGGCTATATATAGGGACGGATAGTGTCAGCCCGACCGATTCGTTGAATCCTTGTTTCATTTGAGTCCCGAAACTCCCGTTGTTCCCTGTATTGTGTCCGCTGCCTATACCGGCATTCAAGGATAGATTGGGGTAGTAGCCGGCTTTGGCATTCGCTATATTCAGTTCGGCTACTTCGAGTTCTAATTTACCGCTCTGTATGGAGGGGACGAATCCTAACGCCGTAGTATAGACCGTGCTTTTATCGGGTAGGGGAACGAGAACTTTGCTTTCGTCGATTTCGGGAGTTGCCAGATTCATCTCTTGATTGATGTCGAGCTCGAGTAATTGTTTTAGTTCGAGTTTTAATTGGTCTCGATTGGCTTCAGCGGTGACTAATTGGTATTTGTCGTTACTGTATTGGGCTTCGAGCTGGGCCAAATCGCTTTTGGAAATAGAGCCGGCAGCCAGTAATTCGCGAGATCGTTCTACTTGGCGAAGGGAAACTTCTACGGTCTGTTTGCAAATGTTCACGGCTTCCTCGGCATAGAGTATTTGGAGGTAGTCGGTGAGGATTTCTATTTGCAAATTATCGAGTGTCTCTTTGAATGCGTATTGTTGTTGCTTCTCTTGTATTCGGTTGGCTTTAATCGTGTTTCGCCGTTTCCCATCGAAAATTGTCCATGATGCGTCGATTCCGTAGGTTCCCGTATAGACGTTTTTGCCCGACCGGCTGCCGTCGGCCATCGGATAGTTGTTGTAATTATGGGAGGTCGAGAAGTCGAACGAAGGAAAAAGTTGAGCTTTTGCCTCTTTGGTGTTAACCTCGCTTTCTTCTACGGACAGCTGGTTTTGTTGCAGGGTGATGCTGTGGTCACGGGCGTATTCGAAACAGTCTTGTAATGTCCAAGTAGAGGGTGTTTTTTCTTGTGCCCATAAAGCGGTACTGCATAGAAGCAGGGGGACTCCGGTGGATATTATTAATTTTTTCATCTTCGATACGTTAAATTTCGATTCAAATTTAACATTTAGCCGGCGGTGAAAAAAAAGTAATAGAAAGAGTCCCTTTTTTTGGGGATAAAGTATCTTCTTTTATCGATAAACGGGTAAAAGTATTCTATGTTTTTATTTTTGTAAAAAGGAAGAGGAAAATTCCGACTGGAATTTTCCTCTCTAAATATTTGTTATTTATAACTTTAATAGAAAAGCAAAATGAGCAGTTGAGCCGAAAGCACCCGCAGGAACATGGCGAGGGGGTAAACTGTCGAGTAGGCTACCGATGGGGCATCGTTCCCCGATACCTTGTTGCCATAGGCGAGGGCGGGGGGATCGGTACATGCTCCTGAAAGTAATCCCATGATAGAGCAATAGTTGATCTTGTAGTGTGCCCGGGCAATAATTCCGATGATGAGGAGTGGAATCACGGTGATGAGAAAACCCCACCATACCCAAATGAGTCCGCCGGACATAATCGTGTTGACGAATTCGCCTCCTGCCGATATACCTACACTGGCTAAGAAAAGACAGATACCTATTTCCCGTAGCATGAGACTGGCTCCGGTCGAAGTGTAAGTGACGAGGTGAATTTTATGACCGAAACGGCCCAAGAGAATTGCGACGACCAACGGCCCCCCGGCTAATCCCAACTTCATGGGAACACTCATTCCCGGAATGGCGAGAGGAATGCTTCCCAATATGATACCGAGGAATATGCCTACGAATAGCGTTACCATGTTGGGCTCATGGAGGCGTTTCGTAGAGTTACCGAGTTTCTCGGCCAGACGATTGATGTCTTCGATTCGTCCTACAACGGTAAGACGGTCTCCTATCTGTAATTCCAGATTAGGATTGGCCAGTAGATCGAGACCGGCTCGGTTTACACGGGTCGCATTCAACCGGTATCCCATTCTGAGACGTAGGCTTCCGATCTTGCGTCCGTTGAATTCGGGGCGGGTAACCAGTATTCGACGAGAAACCACAGGGGCAGGAATAGCTTCCCAGTTCATTTCGACGGGGCGACCTATAAATGCTTCCAATGCGCTTTCGTCATGTAAAGAGAGGACAACGAGGAGCAAGTCTCCTTCTTGGAGTGTCGTATCTGAGTTGGGTATGATTACTTCGTCGTTATGTTTAATACGCGATACTACAAAATTACGATCGATGAGTTTGGTCAAATCGTCGAGAGTCCTGCCAAAGATAAGTTTGTTTTCTACTTTATAAGTAACGACATGCGGGACGAGCTGGCTCGATTGGTTTTCTTCTTCGATTTGTCGACTTTCTTTTTCCATTTTAACTTTGAAAATCGCCCGGATAACCAGCATGGAGGCGATGATTCCGATTACTCCCAACGGATAGGCGGCCGCATATCCGAGAGCGATTTCTGGAACCTCGGAAATGGACCCGTCGAATTTGAGCTGTGAAAGCGTTTGTTGCGCCGCTCCTAATCCCGGTGTGTTCGTAACAGCCCCCGAAAGAATACCTACCATCATGGGCATACTTATTTCTCCCTGATGTATAAAGTAGAGGGTGAGAGCGACCGCTATGTTGAGTATGACGATACCGACGGCCAGCATATTTAGGGTTAGTCCTCCTTTTTTAAAGGAGGAGAAAAAACTCGGTCCTACTTGCAGTCCAATGGAATAAATGAATAGAATCAGCCCGAACTCCTGTACGAAATGGAGTATATTTTTTTCGGCGGAAAAACCGAAGTGCCCGGCAATCAAGCCGACGAAAAGTACAAATGTGACTCCTAATGAAATGCCGAAGAATTTCATCTTTCCTAAGGCTACACCCAATGCGATGACAAATGCATACAAGATAACGGTGTGGGCTACCGAGGCGTCATTGAATAATAGATTTTGAATCCAATCCATTGCAGATAAATAGTATTTTTTTAATTTTTTTGCAAAGGTAGCAATAATCTGTATAAACAATCCTTTAAAGGAAGATTTTGTTTGTGCATTTTGAGAGCCGGTTCGATTTATTGGCGTATGAAACGAAAAAAGCCTCAGACATCACGTCTGTGGCTTTCCATCAAGTCAATACACTTTTTATGCTAAGAGCCTTCCTCGACCATGCTCCCGCACAGTTTCCGGAATATTTCAGTTAGATTTGTCTTCATGTAATAGAATGCGCCGTAATAACAAGTCTGTTATAATCTTCGGCGTATACTATTATAGTTTTAGGATAGTAGATTATTCAATTCTTTTAAAGAGGCTATGTGGTAGTTCGAAACTCTTTTAGCTTGGGGAACTGTTCGTTGGCAGAGCCATGCTGTTTTGCAGCCGATGTCTTTTGCCGGCAATAAGTCGCTGTTTAGAGAATTGCTGACGCATAGAGTTTCTTCCGGCTCAATATGTAATGCATTGACCGATAACCGGAATATTTCTTTATCGGGTTTGCTCAGGTTCACCATGCTGGATTCAATGACATCGGTGAAGTAGGAGGCCAATCCGAAATCTACCAAAACAGCCGGTAGGTTTCCGTATGATTGAGCGACGATTCCCAAACGGTACTGCTTTACCAAGTTTTCGAGTGTTTTTTCGTTTTGTCTTACATACATGATCGCCATGTTATAACAAATCGTGGCCAGTTGTTGGGCATACTTTTGAGTACATCGATTGTCGGATAATAATCCTTTTGAAATAAGGGATTTGATTTGAAGCGATAGTTTGGTATGTAAGGTAAAATAAAAATTAAACCAGGGTTCGATTAGTCCTTTTTCGGATATTTCCTTTTCTGCAAATTCATGGGCGGCCAGATAGTCACTCTTGGTTATAGGTATTCCGATTTCCCTGTATTCCTTCCAAATAAGGTCGAACCAATCACTCCCCTCGGTATCGATTGTACCTGAGAAATTGAATAGAATACCTTTTATGTCGTGTCTCTTTTCCATCGTTTTATTTTTTCTTGAAGATGGGGGCAAAGTTATTTCGGGAGGTGATTCTTCACAAGGTCGTAATGGGCATATAATTGTCCTAAATTTCGGATTTGTGAATTTTGATTGTTTCTGCGTTTGCTTTACACTACCTTTGTATTTTGTAAAATAAAAGAAGATGAAAGAGTTGGTTATTTTTGATTTGGACGGGACTTTGTTAAACACGATTGCCGATTTGGTTATTAGTACGAACTATGCTTTGCGTCGTTGCGGTTTTCCAGAACATAGGGAGGAGGAATATTTTCATTTTGTAGGGAACGGAATAACTAAATTGTTCGAGCGAGCTTTGCCGGAAGAGAGTCGTTCGTCGGATAATGTATCTCGTGTGAGGAGCTATTTTTTGGAATATTACTCGGTACATAATACCGATTATACTCGCCCTTACGATAAAGTGGAGGAATTATTGTCTGTTTTAAATTCTCATGGTGTGAAAATAGCTGTGGCGTCGAATAAATATCAGGCAGGAACCCAAAAGTTAATACAGTATTTTTTCCCCGGAATCGATTTCGTATCTGTATTGGGACAGCGTGACGGTATTCCGGTAAAGCCAGCTCCTGATATTGTATATGAAATTCTAAATAAGTCGGGGGTTGAGGCGGAAAAAGCCCTGTATGTGGGAGATTCAGATGTGGATATGTTTACCGCGAAGGCTGCCGGGGTCGAATCGGTCGGTGTAACATGGGGATTTCGGAGCCGTGAAGAATTGATTGAAGCCGGAGCTTGTCATTTAGTGGATAGTCCCATCGAGATACTCCGGCTCAGTCTATAATTAGTGGGGATTGTCTTTTAACTCTTATATTCGCAGGTAGGGAGGAAAAAAATTTCGCAGAGACATCTTAGCCCGTCTTCCTCCTTTGCCTTGTCCCGTAGCCTTACGAGGTGTTTTGTTAGCCATATAGGGGCGGTGTCCGCCGGACCGAAGGGTTAACTCTTATAGCTAAAAAGTTTATGAAATCTTTCCACCCCCTCTCCTCTATATTGTTACACGACTCCCCGTAAGTCTACGGGACACGGCAAAGGAGGAACGCAACCCATCTCATTTGCTAAAATTCATGTTTACCTCCACCGATTTTCTACTGAACCGATATTTCGATTTTGTGAGATTGGGGATTCTTTTGTGAAACGATAAAAAAGTAACAACCCCGCTTCACAGCGGAATTGTTACATAACCAAAATATATAGAATAGTTAATCGAAAAAAATAGTCTGTAATATTTACATGGGGCGATTAATTAATTGTGATACAAATATATCTAAATTTCATAAAGAACCAAAACAGTATCGACAAAAAGCGTAAACATGTCGCTTAACCGCCCGTTTTTTTCGTTATATGTCATATATTATTCGGGGATATCTATTTCCAAAGAAATTTCTATTCCGCTTCTATTTTCGCCTACTTGTGTCGTTCGGGTGTAATAGACGACGAGAGGCCAACCGGTATCGGCGTGTATATAAGTGTCGTTTTGATCTTGGGCCATAATAATCGGAATTTGAGAACTGTCAATCGGTTTTCTCCTGTCTTCTTCGGGTAGATTGCTCTGTATGAGTTCTATAAATTGCTTTATGGCTTGGTCGGTATTTACTATTGCGTCGCTGGCTATGCGAAAGGACCCGTTTTCGGGATCGACTTCATCGATCCAAAATGTTCTCATACCTTTACAGGGTGCACCACCGAGAAGAGATGGGAAATTTTCTTCGATTTGATATTCTTCGTCAAAATCCATTTTACAACCGTGATAGTAGAGTAGAAAGGATAGTTCTTCGAGTGCGGTGGATACTACGACGGTCGTGTCGCCCATCTGTTTGGACAGGGTGGATTTGAGAAACCGGAAGAGGGAATCTTTTTGCGCTTCGGAACCTTGTTGGGCGCTTAATGCTTCGGCCGTCATTTCGGCGGCTTTCAGGTAACGAGACCTCAGTTTGTCGAAATTGACAAGCCGTTTTATCGTGCCCAATTCGTTTGTCTCGACGATGACTGTGTCGTTGCCGAAAGTCCGGCTTATTCGAGAGGTGAGTTCTCGGCTTATACTGTCCGAACCAGAGCGAATGGCGTTGGGAGTATCATAAACGGCTTGTAGCGTATAGCTGTTTTCGGTAGAGTCGATAACCGTGATATTTATCTTGGATATGGTTCTTTCCCACGATATGGTGTCTTTGCCCTGTATGTTGTATTTGTAATAATCGTACAGATAATCGTAACTGTCACCTTTCGACCAATAGGCTACAACTTGTACCGTAGAATCGTTGAGATTGATTTGGGCAGATAATGTCGTTACTATGCAGACTAATAAGGAACTGAGAATGGCTTTGGTTTTCATAGTAAGTATGGGTTTGATGATTCGTATATCTTTGAAACCGTTTTATTGTAATCGACTTCAAAGATATACATAAAAATCTGATTGTGATTTTCTCTTTCCCCCTATTATAGTATATATAATATTATTATTTCTTATCGGAGAACGGGAGTTTGAACCCTTGTTTGTTCAAATAGCCTTCCATGTCGTAGCCCAAAGCTATCCGGTAATAATCTAAAATATGGGCGCACCAGTCGTTTTCGGAGGTCGTTCCGCTGCGGTGGCGATTATATTCGGATATGGTTCGGTCGTATTGTTCGAGCTCGGGAGCCATGTCGTCGGTACGGTAATGATTGTGGTGTATGACTAATGATAGCGGTTGTTTGGGCTTTAAGTCGGGTGATTCTCTGGGTATGCCCAATGTGAGTGCACAAACGACAAACGTACCTTCGGGTAATTTTAGAATTTCGGCTATTTTCTCCGGATTGGCTGTACGAGCATAACCTACGCAGCAGCTACCGAGTCCGGCGGCTTGGGCTGCTACTACCGCATTCTGCATAGCTAGGGCAGCATCGATGATTCCTACCATAACGCCGTCGAGCGTATTCTCGAAATGAGGATTGTCGATTCCCTTTTTTTGTGCCAAGATGTCAATTTTATGATAGTCGGCGCAGAATACCAGTAAAGTGGCGCAAGTTTTAATTTGTTTTTGGTTTGTAATGGCGTAGAGCTCTTCTTTAATGGATTGATCGTCGATAGCTATTACCGAGAATTGTTGCCCGTTGTAACTTGTCGGGGTATTCGCGATGGCTCGATAGATGAAATCGAGCGTTTCGGACGGTATCTTATCGTATTCGTAGCGACGGACCGATGTGCGGTTCAGTAAAGTTTCTTCGATTGTTTTCATAATGAATGGTATTTTGAGTTAAACGATTAAGTGTATAGAAAGGTTTTCAAGTCATTTGTTCCAGTTCTTTAAGTCCTGTCTGGAAGTAATCTTGTTTCCAGTCCTGAGGACGGATTATTTCTCCGTTCCAGACAACGATGTCGATGTCTAATGGAATTTTACCGGAAAGTTTCGATTCGGGGGTACGGCCGTGTGCCTTCTCCATCGTTTTTAAGACATCATATAGTTCTTGATGATCAGTATCGGTGAATATTTTAACTACGGCATTGAGGTAGTTGGGGCTTTTTATGCTTCCGCAAGCTACCGTTTCATAAATAGAAGAAGATGCGGCAACGAGTCCCATTTCCTGTAATTCGGCAAATGCGTTATTCATTTGTCGCAGTTTGTCGGGCGTATTTGAGGCTAGGCTGATCAAAACTGTATTCATGACACATCTTTTAGGGAGAGTTGTATACGTTTCCGTTCTCGGTCGATACCGATGACACGGACTTTAACCGGTTGGTGCATAGAGACGATCTCGGCCGGATTGGAAATATATCGGTCGGCCATTTGCGAGATATGTACCAATCCGTTTTCTTTGATACCGATGTCGACGAAACAGCCGAATTGGGTAATGTTGGTGACTATACCGTTGAGAATCATTCCTTCTTGTAAGTCGTCTATCGTTTTGACTTTGGCGTCGAATTCCATCATTTCGATATAACGGCGAGGGTCCCGGCCGGGCTTGTCGAGTTCGGCGATGATGTCGGATAAAGTGGGTATACCCACATCTCCGGATATGTAGTTTTTGAGGTCGAGCTGTTTTTTCAGCTCTTTGTTTTCTATCAGATCGCTTACGGTGCAGTTTAGATCGTCCGCCATTTTTTCTACGATGGGATATCGTTCCGGGTGGACGGCAGAATTGTCGAGCGGATTTTGTGCATGGGGAATACGAAGGAACCCGGCGGCTTGTTCGAACGCTTTGGCTCCCATGCGGGGTACTTTGAGCAAGTCGGTTCTTCGGGCGAAGTCTCCGTTCTCTTTGCGATAATCGACTATGTTTTGAGCGAGTTGAGGGCCTAATCCCGATATATAAGTGAGCAGGTGCTTGCTGGCAGTGTTTACGTTTACCCCCACGGAGTTTACACAAAACTCAATCGTTCGGTCGAGCGATTTTTTCAGTTTGGTTTGGTCGACATCGTGTTGATATTGTCCTACCCCGATAGATTTCGGGTCGATTTTGACTAACTCGGCCAACGGATCTATGAGTCTGCGACCGATAGATACAGCACCACGCACCGTCACATCGTGTTCGGGAAATTCTTCCCGAGCTACTTTTGAGGCGGAATAGATAGATGCGCCGCTTTCGCTGACGACGAAGACCTGTATCTTGCGGTCGTAACGGAGGTGTGTGACGAATTGTTCCGTTTCCCGTCCGGCAGTTCCGTTTCCGATGGCGATAGCTTCGATTTTGTAGCTTTCTACCAGCTGTGTGAGTTTGCGTGCAGCTCCTGCCGAATCTTGACGAGGCGGGTGAGGGTATATGGTTTCGTTGTGTAATAGATTTCCCGGAGCGTCGAGACAAACTACTTTACAGCCGGTCCGGAATCCCGGGTCTATGGCTAATACTCGTTTTTGTCCTAATGGTGGCGCTAAAAGTAATTGTCGCACGTTTTCCGCAAAAATTCGGATAGCTTCGTTGTCTGCCTTTTCTTTTGAAGCGGCGGCGAATTCACTTTCTATGGAAGGGCGCAGAAGTCTTTTATAACTATCTTTTATCGCTTTGTCGACAAGGTTCGACGTTTCTCCTGAGCCTTTGATAAATATTTGTTGTAACCGTTCTATCGCTGTATCGTCGTCGGGGGTAATAGAAACTCTGAGAATACCTTCATTTTCTCCTCGTCTCACCGCTAAGATTTTATGGGAAGCACAACGTCGTAACGGTTCGCTCCATTCGAAGTAATCGCGGTATTTATCGCCTTCGGTTTCTTTCCCTTTAATGACTTTTGCATGGACGACAGCACTGTGCTCGAAACAACGCCGAATGGTATTTCTGGCTCGTTCGTTCTCGGAGACCCATTCGACGATAATGTCGCAAGCTCCTTCGACCGCTGTTTGTTCGTCGGGGATTTCGGGAGTAACGAATCGGGCGGCACTCGTTTTTATATTTTCGCTTTTTTGCGCCATGATGATTTTGGCGAGGGGCTCTAATCCGTGTTCCCGGGCTATCTCTGCACGGGTTCTTCTATGGGGTTTATAGGGTAGGTATATATCTTCGAGCTCGGTAATGTCCCAACAAGAATCTATGCGTTGTTTCAACTCTTCCGACAACTTTCCTTGTTCCTCGATTGTCGAAATGATAAATTTTTTTCGTTTTTCGGTCTCGCATAGTTTATCGTATGCTTCCTTGATATTACCTATTTGTACCTCGTCGAGGGAACCGGTAGCCTCTTTGCGGTAACGGCTGATGAAAGGAATAGTGGCTCCGCTGTCGAGCAGTTCGATTGTTTTTTCGATTTGTTTCTCGGCAAAACCCAGAGATTGTGACAGGAGCTTGTATATCGATGTATTCATGATTCTTTCTTTAATGTTATAATCGTGATTTCGGGGCGGGCGCCGATTCGCATGGGAAGGAATACACAACCGATACCTTCATTGACGTATAACATTTGGTGTTTATCGGGGGCGGTATATAGACCGCTCCATTCGGGATACAGGGGTTCGGCAAAAGAATATTCAAATTCTTTCCAGCCTAATTTCAGCTGCATGGCATGGGTGTGTCCCGATAAAGTGAGGTCGATGTTCGAGTGTGGAATAACTTCGTGTTTCCAATGCAGCGGGTTGTGAGAGAGCAGTATTTTGAAAACCGAATCGTTCAACGAGGAATATGCCTGATCCAATTTCCCGTATTGCGGGAAAGGTGGAAGTCCCCAATTTTCAACACCGATAAGGGCGATGCTGTCGTTTCCCCGGTGAAGAAATACCGAACGATTGTTCAACATCGTCCAACCCATTTTTTCCTCGTTGACGATGAGCGAACGGAGTGTTTGTTCTTTTCCTTCGGGGTTTTCCCAATGGAAATAGTCGCCGTAATCGTGATTTCCCAAGATAGAATATACTCCATCGGGTGCGGAGAGACGGGAAAGTACGTTCATGTAAGGAGGCAGTTCGTTTCCTCGGCGGTTGACGAGGTCTCCCGTAAAAACGATAAGGTCGGGGTGTAGTTGATTAATGCGGTTTATCCATCGGGGCAAGTAATTGGCTGCGGAGCCCAAAGTTTCGAGGTGGAGGTCGGAGAATTGGACGATGCGGTATCCGTCGAAATCTTCCGGCAAATTGGGAAAAGAGATTGTCCTGTAATTATATATGGGGTGTTGTCGGGCATAGAATGCGCCGTAGAGCATGGACCCGATGACATATAGGGCTAATGCTGTACCGATCATGTGACCCCATTCCCCTTTCTTCCTTTTCCATAAACGGGGGACGTAATCGAATAAAGAAAATATGGAGTAAAACCATTTGGGCATGTAGACCAAGAAGAAAATATAGAATATCCACATGGAGATATTTATATCGAGCTTCCCCGGAAAAGCGAATAGCCCCGTCACCCCTATACACACGAGAAGGAGAGTGACTAAGGAAAGGCCCCACCAAAGAATTTTTATCCATTTAGATTTATGACGAAAGTTGCGTCGAAAGATATAGAAATCGGCCGATAGAGCCAACAGTGGAAGTAAAATGAGAAGAAGGGGTAACCGCATA
This sequence comes from Barnesiella sp. B2-R-119, assembly GCF_023656675.1. Taxonomy (NCBI): domain Bacteria; kingdom Pseudomonadati; phylum Bacteroidota; class Bacteroidia; order Bacteroidales; family Barnesiellaceae; genus Barnesiella; species Barnesiella sp. B2-R-119. The sequence goes on along the minus strand of NZ_JAMOKL010000007.1, from coordinate 15,702 downwards.
TAATTTTATCGAATGTTGAGAAGGAAACGATGAGTGTTGCGTTGAAAACACTCATCGTTTCCTTATTGTGTTGTCATTTAGGCTTCTTGCCCTAATGCTATCAATTGATTTTTCAACGGATTGGCGTACATGGAGAGAATGCGCTCTTTTAGGAAGTCTTTGTCTTTACTCGTTACGTCGGGGATTTTTGCCAATTGTGAGTTTAGGTAATTGGCAAAAGTGGTTTGGTCTTTATTTGTGTAACGGTCGGCGAAACGTTTCTGTCCGTCTAGAATATCGTAAGCGATATAATTACCGGGATATATTTTATAATTGGTATGAATGGCCTTGTCTATTACTTTGAGTATGTTGGACAGTAATTCCGATTTTTCGTCGATTGCCGATAATTTGTCGAGTTCGTCGTTGATGCACGGGGATATTTGAAAATGTACACGACCCTTGAAGCCGAGTAGACCTATTTCCATGCTGTGCAAATCGTCTCTTTGGGATTTTTTAAAATCGGGATTGTCTCGTTTGAGCAGGAACTCGTGTGCTTTGAGATAGTCGCAGGGATCATATTCGTAGGATATGGAGACCGGAACAATGTTTATTTCTTTCAAATTATTGATGAGGTCTCCCTCTCCGGATATGCCTAACATTTTAATGAGAGATTCTTGTGTGCGGTCGTCGGAATCTTTCGAACGGCCTTCCCGTTGGGCTATCCATACCGATTCGTTTTTTTTCGTTATAGCGAAATGTATGTATCCCGATAGCTGTCGGGCGGCATCGAGCATTTGGCGCACGCCTACGTCTCGTTTGACGATAAAACTCTTATTGAGCCGAACTAAATCGGATATCCAGTCGTATATGAGCAGATTGTTTCCGATGGCTATTTCACTGGTTTTTATTCCGTTTCGAATGAGTAGCAGATTGAGTAGAGAGGCATCGAGCACAATGTCGCGATGGTTGGACATGAATGTGTAGCTTTTTGCCTTATCGAGTACATCGAGATTGTTCCCGGTAAGTCCTTTGGTGGTTTTCTGAGTTAGCCCTTCTAGGAAAGAGCGCATAACCAGTAATTGAAAGTCTTTTTTGTTGTCGATAGTCAACAATTCTTGGCAGAATAGTTCGTAGTTAATGTCGCGGAGTACGTAACGAACAGCGTGCTCGAATCCGGGTTCTGTAACCAGAACTTTCATTTTGTCGTGAAATTCACTGTCGTAAAAAGGTCGAATATCGTCAAATTCTTTTGGGCATTCCATAACATTAATATTTTTAAGGTATAGAACCGTCTATTGTTTTTATTCTTATGTTTTATATATCTCGATTGGCCGTATAATTACGCCATTTGTCAAACAGCAAGGTCATATCTTGCGGTATGGGGGAATCGAAAAACATCTCTTCTCCTGTTACGGGGTGTTTGAATCCGAGAGTTTTGGCGTGTAGGGCTTGCCGGGGGCAAATTTCAAAGCAGTTTTGTACAAATTGTTTGTATTTGGTAAAGGTCGTTCCTTTGAGAATTTGGTCTCCCCCGTAACGTTCGTCGTTAAAAAGAGTGTGTCCGATATGTTTCATGTGTACCCTAATTTGGTGTGTCCGCCCAGTTTCGAGCTTACACTCGACGATAGAAACATATCCCAATCTTTCTAAGGTTTTATAATGAGTTACCGCATGTTTACCGAAGTCTCCCTCGGGAAATACGGTCATTTGTAATCTGTCTTTGAGGCTACGACCGATATTTCCGGTTATCGTTCCTTCGTCATTTTCCATAATACCCCATACCAAAGCTACGTATTGTCTTTGGGTAGTTTTATGGAAAAACTGTAATCCCAAGTTTGTTTTGGCTTCGGGAGTCTTGGCTATGACTAATAATCCGGAAGTGTCTTTGTCGATACGGTGTACCAATCCCAAACGGGGGTCGCTTACATCATAGTCGGGGGTATCCCGGAAATAGTATGCCAGAGCGTTTACCAGTGTCCCGCTATAATTCCCGTGTCCGGGGTGTACGACCAATCCTGCCGGTTTGTTGACAACCAAGACGGTTTTGTCTTCGTATACGACATCGAGCGGTATGTCTTGGGGTATGATCTCGAATTCGTATCTGGGTCGATCCATGACGACAGACACGACATCGAGCGGCTTTACGCGATAGTTCGACTTGACCGCTTTCCCGTTTACGAGAATACAGCCAGCTTCGGCTGCCTGTTGTACCCGGTTACGGGAAGAACTTTCGAGACGTGCTACGAGAAATTTATCTACTCGTAATAGATTTTGTCCTTTGTCTGCCACGAACCGGAAGTGTTCATACAATTCCCGCTCACCTTCTTCTGCGATGATTTTGTCATCGGCTTCTATGTCTTCGTCGCAAGTGTTCATTGCATTCGAGATTGTTTAGTTAAACCAACTTTCATCGGTGAGAGGTGCTTCTTCCGCATTTTGTGGAATCTCGTCGATCGTCGAGTCGGGATATTCTTCGGGTATGCCGTCTCCCACAAGTAGAGTTAAGGAACTTCCCGCAGGAATTTTATCTCCTTGTTCGAGGTTTTCGCCTTTGTATTGTATACCGATAACGAGATCGGGGTATTCCGATGGTACATTTTGTGTTTTAATGTCTGTCAACCCTACACTTTCTAAGGTGGAAAGAGCTTGGCGAAGCGACATATCGGAGACTTTTGGACAAGAAATCATTCTGGGGGAGTAAGCGTTGATCGATAGATAAATAATTCGACCGTCTTTTACTTTGCTGCCGCCCGCAGGGGTCTGTTCGATGACACTGCCCGGAACCGCACCGTCGATAAACAGAGAGTCTATTATGTCGTACCGAAATCCTTCCCGATCGAGAATGCGTAGAGCATCGGGTAAAATCATTGTTTTGACCTCGGGGACAATGACCGCTTTCCCGTGCCGTGTATATAGCTTTAACCCGTATAGAGTGAGTGCTATCAGCAGAAAAAAAACGATAATCATCAATACTAACGTTTTGATTATCGGGTGCTTTTTGAAAAAATCAATTATTTTTCCCATAATCGCTTAGGTGCATAACTTATCTAAGATTTCACAAAGATAGGGAAAATAGCTTGCAACGGTGTTAACTTAATTATTTTTATGACAAAAAGATTTTGTCCTTCCAATATTTCTTTGGTGAAATGAAGAGCTGCATGATTCCTTTTTCGAATTTGAGGAAGAATATAATTTAACATTTATAACTTAAATAATCTGTCTGTTCTTGATTGATATTCGATAATGATTTACTTTTGCAAGAAAAAATAAGCTTCTGTATATTATGAAAAGGAGTAATTTGGTATGGGTTGTTATCGCTGTTCTGGTCGTCGCATTGTTGGGAACCGGGATTTTCATATACATGCAACATAAAGCAATGTCCGATTTCAAGGAGCAAGTGGAGATAGACAAACAGCGGAGCGAGCTTGAAAAAGAATATAGCGATTTGGCTGCCCAGTACGATCAGTTCGAGGGACAGAAGATGATGTTCAATAACGATTCGTTGATCGAAAAGCTCGATGCCGAGAAGGTGAAAGTTCAACGATTGTTGGAAGAGTTGCGGACTGTGAAAAATACGAGTTCGGCTCGTATCGAGGAATTAAAGCGGGAGTTGACTACGCTGCGGGGAATTATGCGTCATTATGTGATGCAAATCGATTCGTTGAATGTTGCCAATAAACAGTTGCGGGAAGAGAATGCGAAGGTGACCCGGCGGTATAGAGAGGTAGCGCAAACAGCAAGTCAATTGAAACAAGAACGAGAGGAATTGACCGAAAAGGTAACATTAGCGGCAAAGCTCGATGCCGTAGGTATTGTGGTGACTCCGATAGATTCGAGAGGAAAAACTGCAAAAAAAATTAAAAAGACCGATAAAATAAAGATAACATTCTCCATAGCCAAAAATGTAACGGCCGAAGTCGGTGAGAAATATATTTATGCCCGTATTGTAAAACCCGATGGAGATGTATTGGTGAAAGATAGGGCCGATGTATTTCCTTTTGAAGATCGTGAAATAAATTATTCTTGCCGAAAATTGATTGAATATACAGGTGAAGAATTGAATGACGTGACAATGTATTGGGCCGTGGAAGAATTTTTATATCCCGGGGAATATCGCGTGGATATCTTTGCCGATAACTATAAGATAGGGACTCGTTCGTTCACTTTGAAACAATAGCTTCCGCCTCTGTATTTGTTTGGAGAATCGGGCCAATGTGAAAGTATGGGTAAAGCTCTTCCCGATTTTATCGATATTTTGGCTTTGTCGATAATTTGTGGGGAGGCAGACTTGAATTTTAGCGATGAATCTCTTGTCGATAAGTGTATTCCTGTCTTCTTGATGAATGGTTAAAAAGCGGCCGAATAGATTCTTGAAAAATTTAACCCCTCCGTCACTACGTGCCATCTTCCCTATATTTTGCCGTGCAAAACACAGAGGAGGAGTTTAAAAGTAACCCTCTATTCATTTGTGAAGTGCCCCCAAAAAGTTGAATGAGTTTAACCTAACCGGAAATATTTCACTTCATAGTTAGTACCAGATTACTCAACTCCTCTCCTCTATATTGAAATCTTCGAAGTGAGTTTTAGCCCTCTCCCCCTGTGTCGCGCAGCAATAGGGGAAGAGCCCGCAGGGCGAGGGGGGTGAAAAAATCATATAATCTTTGATTGAGGGGTTAGAGGTATAAAAGGAGAAAATATCGACTCAGTCGATATTTTGCGTAGAGAGATGATTCTTCTATGTATCTTATGAAGCATATTTTCGGTAGCATTCTATTGTTTGGTTATTGAGTTTTTTCGTTCATGAAACATGCTTTCGAATACAGCGGGGAAAAATTCAAAGCTGATTCTTAAAAAATAGTAAAAATAGAAAACTAAAATCTTTAAATATTTGTTTAATGCTAAACTCGGCGTATTTTTGCGGTGTAATGCCGGGTGCATTATTTTTTTAAGAAAGAAAATTGTTTATGCAACTATAAGCAAAGCAAGTATTAGTTTCGTTAAAGCAAAGTAAAAGATAAATAGAAGCGTATGAAAATAAATGGAAGCATATGGGCAGGGAGGGCATTGTTAGCAGCCTTCTTGTTATCTTTTCTGATGGGTTCGGCACAACAACCGGTTTCGCTCGATTCTTGCCGACAGATGGCATTAAAGAATAATAAGCAACTGCGTATAGCCGAAGAAAAGGTGAAAGGGGCAGGCTATACAAAAAAATCGGCTAGGGGAGCTTATTTCCCGGGAATAGATTTTACCGGGTCTTATATGTATAATCAAAAGTCGATATCGCTTTTGGAGTCCGACCAATATTTGCCTACAAAGACATTCGATTTAGCCAGTCAAGAATACAAGTATAATGTGGTAACTAACCCGGCGACCGGGCAGCCTATATTGAACAACGGGCAGCCTATACCGTCGACTGTCGCCATGATCCCGAAGGAGGCTTTCGAGTTCGATGTACATAATGTGTATGCTGGGTTGGTGACACTGACGCAACCTATTTTTATGGGGGGTAAGATAAAGGCATTGAACGATATTGCCGGATATGCCGAGAAGTTGGCGGTGTCGCAGAAGAATACGGCCGAGAAGGAAATTATTTATCAGACAGATGAGGCTTATTGGCAAGTGGTCTCTCTCGTTCATAAGAGAAAACTGGCCGAGAGTTATACGGCTTTACTCGATACGTTGAACCGGCATGTACAAGAGATGATAGCCGAAGGAGTTGCGACTCAGTCGGACGGATTGACCGTGGCCGTGAAGTTGAATGCCGCTCAGATAACCCTTGCTAAGGTCGATAACGGATTGGCTTTGTCGCGTATGGCTTTGGCTCAAATTTGTGGGTTGCCGGTCAATTCTATATTTACGCTTGAAGATGAATCGTTGGAGCGTGTAGCTCCGCAGGAGGCTCCGTTGTCGTATAATATGGAGGAGGTTTTTAAAAATCGGAACGAAGTGTTGAGTCTTAATTATGCGGCGAAAATCTATGAAAAGAAGAAAAACTTGGCTCTTTCCGATATGTTACCCAAGTTGGCTTTGGTGGGGACTTATTCTTTTACCAATCCCAACGTATTTAACGGATTTAAAAACGAGTTCGACGGTATGTTCAGCGTGGGAGTAATGCTCAATATTCCAATCCTTCATTGGGGAAAGAACTACAATAAGATTCGTGCCGCTAAGAGTGAAGCGGTTGTTGCCAAGTTGGAATTGGCCGACGTGAAAGAAAAGATAGAATTGCAGGTAAGTCAAGCGGCTTTTAAAACTTCGGAGGCTTATAGAACTTATAAAATGGCTGTGAAAAATTTGGAGAAAGCCGATGAAAATTTGAGAAATGCGCAACTTGGATTTCAAGAGGGAGTACTTACGACGACAAATGTTCTTGAAGCTCAAACAGCATGGCTCGAAGCCCAATCGGAAAAAATAGATGCCGAAATCGATACCCGACTTTGCGAGGTTTATTTGGCTAAGGCTTTGGGCACTATGAAATATTGAAAATAGAAAATATAAAAAATAGCAAAACAGATTTACAATGGAAAATCTAAGAGAAAAGAAAGAGCGCAGTTTGGTCGTAGGCCTCATTGCTTTGATTGTCATTATAGTTGTTTTGGCCTTGATCGGATTATTCTTGCTTAAACCGGAGCCCCAAATTATTCAAGGGCAAGCCGAAGCGACACAAGTACGGGTTTCAGGAAAGTTGCCCGGCCGAGTGGTCGAATTCATGGTAGAGGAGGGACAGCATGTTCTGGCGGGGGATACATTGGTACATATTCATTCTTCGTTGGTAGAGGCGAAACTTTCACAGGCCGAGGCTATGGAAACCGTAGCTAAGGCTCAGAATAAAAAGGTGGACAGTGGTACGCGCGTGGAACTGTTGAATTCTGCCTATGATATGTGGCAACAGGCTCAAGCCGGTTTAACGATCGCCAAGAAGACGTATGAGCGTATGCAGTCGTTGTATAAGAAAGGAGTAGTTTCGGAACAAAAACGCGATGAAGCCGAGGCTGCTTATAAAGCAATGGTCGCTACTGAAAGTGCGGCTAAATCGCAATATGAAATGGCAAAGGCCGGTGCGCAGGCCGAGGATAAGGCTGCCGCTGCCGCTATGGTCGCCGCCGCACAAGGTAGTGTCGCAGAGGTCGAGTCTATTTTGTCGGATTCTTATCTGACGGCTCCTACCGACGGTGAAATTTCCGATATTTTTCCGAATGTGGGGGAATTGGTGAGTTTAGGTGCTCCGATTATGAATGTATTGAAACTCGACGATATGTGGGTTTCGTTCAATGTTCGGGAAGACTTGTTAGAAAATTTGACTATGGGAGCCGAAGTACAGGCTATAATTCCGGCATTGGAAAATAAGGAAGTGACTTTGAAAGTATTTTATATTCGGGATATGGGATCTTATGCGGTATGGCGCGCTACGAAAGTTACCGGGCAATACGATGCCAAAACTTTCCAAGTGAAAGCCCGTCCGGTCGAACCGGTCGATAATCTACGTCCGGGAATGTCGGTATTGTTGAAAAGAGATAAAAAATAAAATGGAAGTTCTGTAACTTCGAGAATGTCTATATGTCAGAACGAATGGAATATCAAACGGGGCTTTGGGCTACTATTGTCCGGGAATTGAAACAACTGGTTTCGCGTCCTATCTATGTACTTTGTATGGTAGGAGCGCCGCTATTCAGTTGCATATTCCTGCTTTCCTTGATGTACGAAGGGTTACCTCATAAGATTCCGGTAGCGATTGTCGATCACGACCACACCTCTACGTCTAGGAATTTTATTCAACAGCTTGGATCTCAGGAGTCGGTCGATGTTGCCTATAAGTTGAATAGCTTTACCGAGGCTCGGGAGTTGATGCAGTCGGGTGATATTTTCGGATTTTTGATTATTCCTGAGGATTTTGAAGCGAAGGCTATCGCCGGTCGTCAACCCGAAATTTCTTTTTATACGAATGATGCCTATTACATTCCTGCGTCGCTGCTATATAAAAGTTTCAAAACCATGTCGGTGTTAGCTTCGGGTGCAGTCGTGCGCCAAGTATTACTTTCTGCGGGAGCCGAGGAGTCACAGATTATGGCTAAGTTGCAGCCGATAGCGACGGATATGCATGCGTTGGGCAATCCGTGGATTAGCTATTCGGTTTATCTGAATAATTCTTTTCTTCCCGGGTTATTGCAATTGATGATTCTGTTGGTTACGGTTTTCAGTATCGGATCTGAGATGAAACGAGCCACGTCGAGAGAATGGTTGCGGACTGCCGACGATTCGATTATTATTGCTATTACAGGTAAACTCATTCCCCAAACGATCATATTTTTTTCGATGGGGCTTTTATACTTGTCGTTGCTATACGGTTATTTGCATTTCCCGATGCATAACAGCATTTGGCACATGATTTTCGCGATGTTCTTGTTGGTTGTCGCTTCACAGAGTTTTGCGGTAATTATTATGTGTTTTGCGCCTTCGTTAAGAATTGGGTTGAGTGTCGGTGGTTTGGTGGGAGTCTTGTCTCTTTCTATCGCGGGATTTTCTTTCCCTGTGCCGGCTATGTATTTGCCGTTCCAAGCTATCTCGTATGTATTGCCTGTACGGCATTATTTTTTGATTTATGTAGATCAGGCATTGAATGGAATACCTCTTTATTATTCGCGTGTACATTATGTCGCATTGATTTTGTTTGCGGTGGCATCCACTCCGTTGTTACCCCGGTTGAAAAAGGCTTTGATGCGTCAAGTATATGTACCGTGATGTAAAAATAAAATGATATGAAATTGTTTCATTCTATAAAAATAGGTTTGTCCGACATTTATTACATTTGGCGGCGGGAATACCGTGCTGTTTTTCATGATTTGGGAATCGTGCTGTTTTTCTTTGCTTTACCATTCGCTTATCCGATTGTATATGCCGCAGTGTATAACCCTGAGGTAGTGAGGGAAGTGCCTATGGTCGTCGTGGATAATGCCCGTACCCCTTTGAGCCGGGAGCTCGCTCGTGAGATGGACGCGACACCGAATGCGCATATCGTTTCGTATTGTGCCGATATGGACGAGGCGAAGCACATGATGTATGAAAAGCATTGTTATGGAATATTGTTTATTCCGGAAGATTTCAGTCGAAAAATAGAGCGAGGTGAACAAAGTGTCGTTTCGTTCTATTCGGATATGAGTATTCTCTTGAATTACAAAGGTTTTTTAATTGCGTTGACCGATGTGACGATGAACCTCGGAGGAAAGTTACAGACTCAGGCTTTGGGTGGAGCCACGCAGGAACAAATCAATGTAGCGACACAACCCATTCCGTATAGCTCTATTAATTTGTATAATCCAGAGTCGGGTTTGGCATCGTTTTTATTGCCTGCCATATTGGTGTTGATTTTACAGCAGAGCCTTATTTTGGGAATTGGTATGATGGCTGGGGGAATTTATGAACATCGACAGTTACACCTGTTTTACAGTGGACGAGAACATATGCACAATAATGTATTGCATTTGGTGATAGGCAAATCATTGTGCTATTTTAGCTTGTATATTTTATGTACAGCATACATACTACATTTTATTCCGTGGCTTTTTAAATATCCGCAGATAGGTAGTCAGGTAGAAATTTATTCTTTTGCCGTTCCGTTCTTGTTATCTTCTATATTTTTTGGAATGACGCTATCCATATTTGTTCGAGAACGCGAAAGTTCTTTCTTGTTGTTTGTCTTTACTTCGGTTATATTTTTGTTCATATCGGGTATTACATGGCCTCGTTATGCTATGCCGGAGTTTTGGAAGTGGTTGGGTGCTCTCATTCCGTCTACTTGGGGAATAGAAGGCTTTGTACGTATGAATACGGCCGGGGCTGGTATTTATGATGTGCGTCATGCCTATACGATGTTATGGATTCTGACAGGAGTTTATTTTGTGACGACTTGCTTGGTTTATAGGTATCAGATTTGGAAAGATAAAAAACGAGGCTTTTCGGGAGTGCTCGATTCAGGGATAGATTGAAAGAACAGGTTAGTTATATAGATAGAAGCCGACATCTTAATAGATAGTCGGCTTTGTTGTTTTTTGTGAAATCCATCGATTTTAAAACGGTTTTGATATTTTATTATTATCTTTACGTCCCTTTTCTAAAAATATAACTTAAATAATAGATAATGAACTGTATTTCACGTAACTGTTTGTTGCTTGTCGTTTTGACTTGCTTGTTTCCGTTCTTTGTATTTGCAGAGATTCCTGCCGGATATTATGATGCTGCTGTTGGAAAAAGCGGTGAGGATTTGCAAAAAAGTTTGTCTACCATCTTAAACGATGCAACCGATGTAGGTTATAATGGCTTGTGGAATCTTTATAAAACGACAGACAGACGTTCCGATGGGAAAGTGTGGGATATGTATTCCGATATAACGAACTATACTTTTGGAACCGATCAATGCGGTTCATATGGGAGTGAAGGCGATTGCTATAATAGAGAGCACTCGGTTCCCAAAAGCTGGTTTAGTGAGCGGTCGCCTATGAAGTCCGATGTGTGGCATGTCTATCCAACCGATGGAAAAGTAAATGGAATGCGCAGCAACTACCCGTTTGGAGAGGTAGCCTCTGACGCACCGGGCTCGGAAAATGGATTTTCCAAATGGGGAAAATGTAAGACTCCTGGTTATTCGCATACGGTATTCGAGCCGAACGATGAATATAAAGGCGATTTTGCGCGTACTTATTTCTATTTTGCTACTCGGTATAAAGGGGTGGCAACGAGTGGATATGGTGCTGAGGTGTTTTCCTCTGCCTATCCTTATATAACCAAGTGGCAGTTGGATATGTTGCTTCGTTGGCACGAGCAAGACCCCGTTAGCCAAAAAGAATTGGATAGAAACGAAGCTGTCTATGAGTCGCGGCAAGGGAATCGGAACCCGTTTATCGATTATCCCGAATTGGTCGATCTCATCTTTGGAGACAGTCGTAATATCCCCTTTATGCCAGATGGAGGAGATGCTCCGTATATCGAGGCTCCTCGAAACGGATCGACTGTCGATATGGGAATCGCTTCGGTGAATAGTTCTTCACCGGTAACGGTTCAACTGTCTGTTAGAGGACGTAATATCGAGAGTGCTGTTTCGGTTGAAGTAGGAGGCGATGATAGTGAGTGCTTTTCGGTGAATCGTCGGGAACTTACAGCCGATGAGGTTAATAATGGAACGACTGTCGAGTTAGCCTATCGTTCTTCGGTAGTAGGCTCGCACGAAGCTGTTTTGGAAATATCGGGAGGTGGATTAAAGTCTCCGATTATCGTTAATTTGAAAGGACAGGCTATCGATGATTTTGTCGCATTGCCGGCGAAGGATATTACGAAAAATTCTTTTGTGGCGGTTTGGACTCCGAAATCGGAAGCAACCGATTATGAATTGAATGTGTGGTACGACGACTATTCGTCGAGTGCTCCTGAGAAGGACATATTGGACGTGACGTTTTCGTCGAAGCCCGGTTCGTGGACATATGAGGGATATACTGCTGTTGAATCGGGAAAATTACGATTAGGTTCGGGTAGTGATGATGGTAGCGCCATTTCTCCGGTGGTCGATTTGTCGGCAGACGATGTGTCTATAACAGTGGAGGCATCGCCTTACAAAACAACCGATAATTCGGTTTTGTACATTCTGGTAGATGATGAACCTGTCGATGAAATATCGTTGCCGGAAGGGACGGTGACGAAAACAATTCCTTTCAAAGGAGGAACGAAGTCATCGAAGATTACGTTCAAAGCAGAAAAAGACCATCGTGTCTATTTGCACAGTGTTAAAGTGAAAAGCGGCGGAGGTTCTACCCCTGTTGTTTTAGATGGATATCCCCGTCGAGTAGGAGATGTAAACGAATATATGGTATCCGATTTAGCTCCCGCCGTACAGTACCATTATACGGTGACTCCCTATATCGGGGAAGAGGCTCAGTCGGTGTCTAATACGATTTCAGTCTCTACGTGGTCGGCAGCTGTCGATGATATGGAGGCAGACCGTGTTTTGATATTTACCTCTGGGAATGTGTTACACATACTCAATGCCCCGATGAATGCTGTTGCCTCGTGGTATACGATGGACGGGCGTTTGTGTGGCTCACGGATTTTGCATAACGAGGAGGTCGAATGGGAGCTGCCCGAAGGAATTTATATCGTGAGGGTTGTATCTCCGTCGTTACAAAATACGGTGAGAGTGCATAGCTCGCGTTGAGATTAAAAATCTGTATTATGAGTACTATGAAAAATTGTGCCCGGATAATTTTCGGGATATTGGGCGTTTCGTTTCTGGGATTTCGGCTTGATGCCACAGTTCCTGCGGGCTATTATTATGCGGCCGATGGAAAAAATGGAGCTGAGTTGAAAACTGCATTATACGAAATAATAAGTTCGATGCATACACTCGGTTATGGTAGTGGGGAAGATGCCACGTGGGAGGGCTTCTCCCGAACAGACCGTAAAGAAGATGGTAGTGTGTGGGACAGGTATTCCGATGAAATGCGCTATTTCGATGGCTTTAATGCCGTCGGGGGCATGCATATAGAGCACTCTTTCCCGAAAAGTTGGTGGGGCGCTTATGAAAATAATGCTTATAGGGATTTGCATCATTTGTTCCCGGCAGACGGATCGGCCAATTCCGCTAAAAACAATTTGCCGTTGGGTGAGGTCACGGGAGTTTCTGGCTTTGACAATGGGGTCTCGAAGGTAGGAAAGAATGGTTGGGGAGTAGATTATACCGACCGTTGCTTCGAACCTGCCGACGAGTATAAGGGCGATTTTGCTCGTGCCTATTTCTATGTCGTAACGGCCTATGAAAACTTGTGTGACTATTGGCAGTCGCCTATGCTCGATAACAATACTTATCCGGTATGGAAAGAGTGGGCGTTGGACATGCTGTTGGAGTGGCATTCGCAAGACCCTCCGTGCGAAAGAGAGTTGGCGAGGAACGATTCGGTTTATACCATACAGGGGAATCGAAATCCTTATATAGATTATCCCGATTTGGTCGAGTATATATGGGGAGCTCATCGGGAAGACCCGTTCAGGTTCCCCGCAGAGACTCTCCCTTTCTTGGCTTTGCCTCGTCGGGATCAAATCATGGATATGGGGGTGATTATGTTGGGTGATAATAAAAGCGAACAACTTGATATATTGGGAAACAACCTCACCTCTTCTTTGTCCCTCTCGTGGGCGATAGGAGGTATATTTGAACTTTCCGATTACGAAGTGTCGGCACAAGAAGTGCACGATGGTTGTACAGTTGGAATATCGTGTCGAGAGCTGAGGAAAGGAGAATATCGCGATACGGTGATTATTTCGGGAGGGGGCATTGAGACCCCGTATCGTATACCGGTACAAGTAGTTTCAGTCCCTTCGTTTATAGAAACCTCGGCATCCGATGTTACGGCCACCGAGGCTTTGATACATTGGATTAATTACCCCGAAGCTATCGATTACCAAGTTTCTCTTTGGGCGGGGAATACCTCTGCCGGAGATTTGATTATTTCGGCTTATGTCGAGGGATCGGGGTATAATAAAGCGATTGAAATCTATAACGGAACAGGAGTCCCGGTCGACCTTTCTGCATACAGTTTGCGAATGGAGGTTAATGGCAGTGGTTCTTTCGTGAACGATACTCCGTTAGGACCTTCTATATTAAATAACGGAGAGACCTATTTATTATTAAATTCGCTATCGACTGATGGGGAGTTAATCGCTAAGGCTTCGCAGATTATTCCCGGGGGAGAAACTTCGCCTCTCAATTTCAATGGGAATGATGCTGTTGCGCTTTGTCGCGATGGTATAATAATTGATGTGGTGGGTGTTGCCGGGGAAATAGCTTATTGGGGGCAAGATAAAACGTTGTATCGCCGATCCGAGATAACACACCCTACATCGCGATATAATGGGAAAGAGTGGATATCGTCTCCGAAAGATGATTTTTCGAGGATAGGGCTTTTTCGTATGCAGCTTGACGACAAACGGGAATATATACAGACCGATAAGTCAATCGGGCTCGTACAAAACTATCGTTTTACCGAATTGCGACCGTTGACTCGCTACACCTATCAAGTGAGCGCTGTTATACCTTCGGGTATAGTAAAGGCCGCATACAGCATGCAATTTGAGACAGATTCTCTGGCTGTGCCGCAGTTGCTCGATGCCTCGGATATAACCGATAGTACTTTCCGAATAAATTGGGAAGAAGTTCAGGGAGCCGATAATTATGAGATAATTTGTTTTACACAGACCGGTGAACAACATGTTTATACTGAGGGATTTGACGAAGTAGATTCGTCCGGAAAACCTCTGCCCGATAATTGGGAGGGAACAGCTTCTGGTAATTATACATCTGCGGCAAGTAGCGGAGTGTCGGCTCCTTCGGTCGCATTGAAAAATACGGGAGAATATTTACAGACCCCTCGGTATAACGAGGGTATAGTAAAGTTTTCGTTTATGTATCGTTTTGCATCCTCCGGGACGGGATCCTACATTGTTGTTGAGAAAGAATCGGATAATAGTTGGACAGCTATTGATACATTGCGATATGTCGATACTTCTAAGAATTATCCCGAATATACCTTTTCGATCGAAGAACATGTGACTTCGGTAAAAGTCGTTTATGCACATAAAGAAAAAGGAAACGTAGCTGTCGATGATGCTTCGATTACTTATGGAGCTTATGTTAAGGATATTTTCTCTCAGGAAAAGGTCGGGAATATTACGACTCATGTTATAGAGGGGCTTTCTCCTCAGACAGAGTATGGCTATCAAGTCCGTTCGGTATGTAAAGATGTTGTTTCAAATTGGTCTTCGGTACAGAGAGCCGTTACGGCCGATATCTCGGCTGTTACATCTGTTCGATCATGTGATCCGCTCGTATATGTGTCGGGACGGCAAATTATAATAGCGACTCTTTGTGGTTTCGAACGAATATCGGTTTACAATCTATCTGGGCAAATGTTATATGCAGTGGCTGCTGAGGGGAAAAACCAAATAGCGATAAATGTCGATCGAGGAATTTATATAATAAAAATAGAGGCGAGGAATAAAATATTCAATAAAAAAATAATTCTGTAAAATGCAGAATATTATATGGTTATATTTTATTTAAAAAATAATTCAAAAAAAACATTGAGAAAAATTTGGAGCGGAATAGGAAAATGCATTAACTTTGCAACCGCAAAAGAGGAAACGGGGCACGCCCCGGGGAACTTTTGCCAAGTTCATTGAAGGAATTGAAGAAGCAAGTGTAGTACAGGAAATAAGAGAGAAAGAAGTCAATTCGGTCAGGTGACGCTTCGAAGGTATAATAAAGAAAAAGAAAAGAATACAACGAAGAGTTTGATCCTGGCTCAGGATGAACGCTAGCGACAGGCCTAACACATGCAAGTCGAGGGGCAGCGGGGAGGTAGCGATACCTTTGCCGGCGACCGGCGCACGGGTGAGTAACACGTATGCAATCCACCTGTAACAGGGGGATAACCCGGAGAAATCCGGACTAATACCCCATGATATGGGCTCTCCGCATGGAGGGTCCATTAAAGAGAGCAATCTTGGTTACAGACGAGCATGCGCTCCATTAGCCAGTTGGCGGGGTAACGGCCCACCAAGGCGACGATGGATAGGGGTTCTGAGAGGAAGGTCCCCCACATTGGAACTGAGACACGGTCCAAACTCCTACGGGAGGCAGCAGTGAGGAATATTGGTCAATGGTCGGCAGACTGAACCAGCCAA
>NZ_JAMOKL010000006.1:0-218032 GCF_023656675.1 Barnesiella sp. B2-R-119 | reverse complement strand
CGGCCTCTTTACCCGCATGGCTGGTAAAATCGCAGCATTGACGTTCATGCAATATGTCAATTTCGTTAATCATCGTCCGATTGGAAAGATAAAATATTCTCTAATCTAATTCAACCAACAGGTTAATTTATCATTCGGTAATTTCGACATTGTTACCTTCCGGGTCGAGTATAGTACTCTCATAAAATCCATCACCGGTAAGCCGAGGTTGTCCTATAACCGTATATCCATCGGTTTGCAAACGTCGGGTAAGCTCGTCGACAGCTTCTCGACTACCTACCGATATAGACAAATGGGCCAAACCTTTCACTTGGCCTCGGTTGAAAGGCATATCTAAAATATCAGGACGATTCATTAATTCAAGACAAGCTGTTCCCTCATCAAAAGATAAAAAATAAGAAGTAAATTTCTTGGATTCATTGACATATCTGTCATTGCATAAAGCGCCGAAATATTTCATATAAAAAAGACGAACCGATTCGATATCGTCTGCCCATAGTGCAACGTGATTAAGTCTCATATGAATGTGTAATTTCTGTACAAATGTACATTACTTATCTATATTACAAATTCTCATCGATTAAAAAAAATTAAAAGAATAACGATTATCATGTGATTTTCATTTTGTTTTTTATTATTATTTTTGCAGAAAAATCTCAAATCATGAAAAAGATAGTATTTTTATTTCTAATTTGTATGCCGATATGCCAGGTTGTATCGGCTCAAACCTTAAAGAAGCAGAACCAAATGCTGAAAGATTCCATCGGTATTATGCACAAAGTAATCGATGAAAAGTCTTCGGTAAATAGTGCTTTATCGAAAGACAACAGTACACTTAAAAATCAAAATGTATTACTAAAAGCCAGTAAAGACTCATTGATTAAAGAGCAGAAAACACTTCTCGGTAAATATAAAAATTTATCAGAAGAAAACGATTTATTAAAAGATTCGCTTTTTATATATCGGGGCCAAAATAAAACATTGAATTTACAAGTAGATAGCCTTAATACAAAAATTGAGAATCTTACCGAAGAAATGAATACAAAACTTGATTACATGGCTAAACAAGAAAAAATTTGGGGAAGAAAAAAATACTTCAATATTTCTTATGGTATGCCTTCATTAACCCGGGGTAATGGCTTAGAAAAATTAAATAGTGATTTTGCTGTGGCTATAAACCGAGGGAATACTTATTATTTGCACAAAAAGCCTCTTTTCGGAATGTTGAAATTCGGATTGGATTGGACAGTCTTCGATATAGCAGCAGCAAAATATACCGTAGAAGAAAGTGATTTTGAAGACGGCGGAGATATTTATAAAGCTGAAATCGGAATGCAGTTTGGTCCTTCTATCACGATTAATCCGGTCGATTTCTTAAAAATAAACGTATATTTCCGTTATGATCCGACTTTCTCCGTCGCATATAATCAAGACAGTGATTTCCTGATGAACTATGGATCTTATTTTAATACAGGTTTAGCAGCTTCATACAAAGTTATATCTCTTGGTGCTGAATATCGTTGGGGTACGACTTCGTATAAGATAGATGAAGAAAATCAAGATTGGAAAGTATCAGGCGCATACCTATATGTTAGTTTCCGATTCTAATCTGTATAATTTATTATAGAGGCACAGCCGATAGGATTCCTTCTTATCGGCTGTGAATTTTTCGAACAATTTGCCAATATATAGATTTTATATCTGTATCTTGGGCAGATATAGCAAAACTACCGGTCTCTATGCGGCAATTGATACAGGGAGTACAAATAACTTCATCTTGAAAAACAAATCCAATTCGTTTCCCTATCGAATGCTCTGTTGCGTCTGCCCACTTTTCTACACAATCAGCAGCTACATGGCCCGTAATTTGATATATGAACTTACCTTTTAAGTTTTCTGCCGAATCTAATTTTATTTCTTCAAAATCATTAATAGTTACGATAGGTTCTAAAGAAATACTGTCTTCTACACGATCGGTGATATAATACCACCCATTTGGTCGCTCGTTTTTTTTCGGATTGCAGACACTCAACAAAAAGAGACATAAAGGAATACAAATAAACCTATTCATCATACAAATTGTAATCGAGGTAAAAGTACGTAAAACTTGGTTTACACCAAAGCATAAAATTTACATTTAGTACAAATGTACTATATTTCTCTGAATAGCTTTACCTCGTATTTCAAATTATTGGCAAAACAATTTAGAGATAAAGAATGTTTAAAAATAAACTGACATTTTATAGCCAGCTTTATACTCATAATAACAAAGATATCTTGTTAATATTAAAAAATTAAGTATATTTGAATTCTGACAATTATAAATGCATTTCTTTTTATACTTTATTCCCATCTCAATTAAACATAACAAAAAAATGAAAAAATTACTTTCTTTATGGATAACGGTTGTTATCATTCTATTTCAAGTTCAAGTCTCAGAAGCTTGTACCGGCATTACTTTAACAACAAAAGATAATTCTATGATTCTTGCCCGAACAATCGAATGGGGCGGCAGCGATTTAAATAGCCAATATGTTGTCGTTCCTCGTGGTTACGAACAGTATTCCTATATTCCCGGAGGAGAGCGATCGGGAATGAAATTTACAGCTCGTTACGGTTATATCGGGTTATCCGTCGAACAAAAGGAATTTGTGGCAGAGGGACTAAACGAGGCTGGACTATCTGCCGGATTATTTTATTTTCCCGGATATGGTCGATATGAAGACTATGATTCCAAACTGAAAGATTCCAGTATAGCCGATTTACAATTAGTATCATGGATATTGGGAAACTTTTCAACGGTAGACGAAGCTATGAAAGCTATAAAAAAGATACACATCGTGCCGATTGACCCGAGAGCCTCAACCGTTCATTGGAGAATGGCAGATATTACAGGAAAGCAAATCGTATTGGAGATTGTTGATGGTCAACCTAATTTCTATGAAAATACATTAGGAGTACTTACCAATTCTCCCGGTTTTGACTGGCATATGACCAATCTGAATAATTACATCAATCTTTATCCCGGGACTACTAATCCGAGGACACTCGGAAATATAAAACTTTCCTCATTTGGTGCAGGCAGTGGTTTCCTCGGCATTCCCGGTGATGTCACTCCCCCATCCAGATTCATACGTGCCGCTTTTTACCAGACTTCTTCTCCACAAAAAGAAACAGCGATAGAAGCTGTTATACAGAGCTTTCACATTTTGAACAACTTTGATATACCTATCGGTATAGAGTTTTCTGAAAGTGAAACGCCTATCGATATACCGAGTGCCACACAATGGACATCATCGACAGATCTTACACACAGAGTTATCTATTATCGTACTATGTATAATAGCGACATTCGTTGCATAGACTTGAAAGCCATCGATTTTAATCGTGTAAAATATCAAGCGGTTCCACTCGATTTGATAAAACAGCAACCTATACAGCCGGTACGAATCAATTGATCAATACTCGGTATACTTTGTAAATGTAATCACAAAAAGACCGTATCTATCATAACGATATGGTCTTTTTCCATTTTGGAAATATCGCCTTTATATTTGAATTTAATAATTAATTATAAATCAAATAATTATATAAATTTCAAACTATGGTATTTTAATTGCAAAGTATAAAACGAAAACTCTGTAATAGAGACATGTGAGAAATGGAAAAGCAGAAAATGGATCGTAAACAAGAAAAATTCAAAATCTTGAAATTCGGAGGAACTTCATTAGGAACCGTCGAGAGAATCAAACATGTAGCAAATCTTATTTGTAATAATGAGTTGAATCTGGTCGTACTATCGGCAATGTCGGGCACGACCAATTCATTAGCAGAAATAGCCTCATTACTATTTAATGGAGATATCGACGGTGCACAACGTGACATTGAGTGTTTGAAAAGCAAGTATATCGAAGTCGCCGATAAGCTCTATCTTTCTGCAAAGAGCATAGAAGAAGCTAAAAAGTTTATTCTGTGCTCTTTTTCATCGCTACAAACAATAGCTCAATCTCCCATTTCTTCAAAACAAGAAAAAATTATACTGTCACAGGGCGAATTACTGATAACTCGACTGATGCATATTTATTTGAAAGAAATTGGAATCGTATCGGTTCTGCTTCCTGCGATTGAGTTCATGCGTACCGACAGAAACGGAGAGCCCGATATACACTTTATCAAAAGGAATGTATGCAAATTATTAAAACACTATCCCAATAATCGTTTGTTTATTACGCAAGGTTATATTTGTCGTAACGTATCCGGTGAAATAGACAACTTACAACGAGGCGGTAGCGATTATACTGCATCATTATTGGGTTCTGCCTTGAATGCATGTGAGATACAAATATGGACCGACATAGACGGACTACACAACAACGACCCAAGAGTAGTATCGACAACTGCACCAGTGCGTACTCTGACTTTTGACGAAGCCTCCAAACTCGCTTATTTCGGTGCAAAGATTTTGCATCCGACATGTATCCTTCCGGCCAAATTAAAAAATATCCCTGTAAGGTTACTCAACACTATGAATCCCCAAGCTCCGGGAACGCTTATTTCCGATACTGCCGACACCGGGAAAATAAAGGCTGTTGCAGCCAAAGATAACGTAACTTATATTAAGTTGCGCTCTCATTATAAAATACCGTGTTACCGTTTCCTCGAAAAAATATTTCACTGCTTTGCACAATCCCATACACCTATCGATTTGGTTGTAACGTCTAATGTGGAAATATCTTTATCAATCGACAATAAGATACATTTGCCGAAAATAATCTCTATGCTGGAACGATATGCCGATGTTTCGGTCGAAGATGATATGGTAATTATTTGTGTTGTGGGTGATCTGAAATGGTATAATGTGGGCTTTGAACATCAAATAGTCGAAGCCTTAAAAGATATTCCTGTACGAATGATCTCTTACGGAGATAACTGCGATGTGTCGTTCGTTATGCGTCGTGATGATAAAAAGCGAGCTTTGGAAGCACTTAGCCAACGTGTCTTTTCTTAATAAATAGCAAAATAAACCTGTTAAAACGGGTGATAAAGTCAGACAAAAAAGGTCATTCTGAAAATGAATGACCTTTTTCTTATAAAAATAATTTTAATTCTACTAATTTACATCTTTCACTCCCGCAAGTTCCGGGTCGATCATAATACGTCCGCAATATTCACAAACGATAATTTTCTTACGCATTTTGATATCGAGTTGTCTTTGAGGTGGAATACGATTGAAACACCCTCCACAAGAGTCGCGTTGAATATAAACCACTGCCAAACCATTGCGTGCGTTCTTACGAATTCTCTTAAATGCAGACAACAAACGAGGCTCTACTTTATTTTCAAGTTTCTTGGCCTTTTCCCTCAGCTTTTCTTCATCTTGTTTGGTCTCCGAAACAATTTCATCAAGTTCGCTTTTCTTTTCATTCAAAATATGCTGGCGATCCTGTAAAATCTCCTCCGAAGCTGCGACTTCATTACTCTTGGCCTCTTGTGCTGCGATAAATTCATTGATACGTTTTTCGCACAATTGAATTTCAAGCGTTTGATATTCGATTTCTTTCGACAGAAAATCAAATTCTCGATTATTCCGCACATTATCCTGCTGCTTGGTATATTTCTCTATAAGCGTTTGGGCATTTTGTATTTCTACTTTTTTAGCCGACACAGCAGCTTTAAGGTCTTCTATTTCTGTATGAAAGTTTTTGATACGAGTTTCAAGACCTGCAATCTCATCTTCAAGGTCTTGAACTTCAAGAGGAAGCTCACCTCTCAATGTTTTTATTCTATCGATTTCCGAAAGAATGGTTTGCAAATCATACAGTGTTTTCAACTTCTCCTCCACTGTATATTCTTTCTCTGCTTTTGTTTTGTCAGTAGCCATACTTTACAAATAATTTATCGGATTTGTATCTACCTGTGTAGAATGGATTGCAAAGGTAGGGAATTTTTTTTGAATTATCTCACAAAAAATTTCTTTTGTATATTGTTCGCTCTCATAATGACCGATTTCGGCCAATAGTATATGAGATTCAAATTCGAAATAGTCGTGATAACGAATCTCTCCTGTAACAAACATATCGGCTCCGGCTATGACAGCTTTTGTCATCAATGAGGCTCCGGCTCCTCCACATAATGCTATTCGTGAAATTTTTCGGTTATGCAACGGAGAATGTTTTACGCAACCGGTCTTAAAAATTTCTTTCAGCTTTTCCAAGACCAACACTTCATCGACAGGTTCCGGTAAGGCTCCTACAACACCGCTCCCGACTTGTTCCCATCGGTTGGATAACGGAATCAAATCGAATGCCGGTTCTTCATACGGGTGGCTCCTTTTCAGCGCATCGATAACCGCTTCTTGTACATGTATAGGAACTATCACTTCCAAGCGCGTCTCTTGTTCCCGGTGAAACTCCCCTATCGTACCGCAATATGGATTAGCATAGGTTCCCGCACGAAACGTCCCTGTCCCTTCTTGTCCGAAACTACACTTGTCATAGTTTCCTATATGACCGGCTCCTGCTTCAAAAAGAGCGCTTCTTACGCTCTCGACATGAGTCGAAGGTACATAGGTAACCAATTTTATCAGTCGGCCGCATAACGGGTCTAAAACTCGAATTGAGGTCAATCCCAGTTTCCGAGCCATTCTGTAAGATACCCCCTCCGGGGCATTGTCGAGATTGGTATGGGCTGCATAAATGGCTATGTTGTGTTGAATAGCTTTAATGACAATCCTCTCGACATAACTATTCCCCGTTATCGATTTCAATCCCTTGAAGAGTAAAGGATGGTGAGATACAATCAAATTATATCCCATAGAGATAGCTTCGTCGACTACGGCTTCCGTGACATCGAGACAAACAACCGCACCCGAAACCGATTGAAACCGACCGCCCACTTGCAATCCTGCATTATCATAGGATTCTTGCCAATTCAATGGAGCGACCGATTCTATCGCCTTTATGATATCGTTAACTATTATCACGAATCTCTAATTCTTCGGGTTCACTTTTATACATAGTTCTTCTAACTGGGATTCCGCCAAAACAGAAGGTGCATTAAGCATAACATCTCGACCGGAATTGTTTTTGGGGAATGCGATGCAGTCTCGTATAGAATCTAATCCGGCGAACATCGAGACTAGACGATCCAAACCGAACGCCAAACCTCCGTGAGGCGGTGCTCCATACTTGAATGCATTGATTAAGAAACCAAACTGATCCAATGCTTGCTCTTCGGTAAATCCCAGCAAACGGAACATATGGTCTTGCAATTCACTGTCGTGTATACGGATAGACCCGCCACCCAATTCGACACCGTTGATAACCATGTCGTAAGCGTTCGCTCTGACGGCTCCGGTATCGCTATCCAATAGAGGAATATCTTCCGCTTTCGGGGAAGTAAACGGGTGATGCATGGCATAGAAGCGCTGGGTCTCCTCGTCCCATTCGAACAAGGGAAAATCGATAACCCACAAGGGTGCAAACGTATCTTTATCCCGCAACCCCAAACGAGAGCCCATTTCCAGCCGCAGCTCACAAAGAGCCTTACGGGTTTTCATCGCAGGACCAGCTAATATCAACAACAGGTCGCCTGGTTTTGCACCGAATCTTTCGCCCCACTTTTTCAAATCGTCTGCCGAATAAAATTTGTCGACCGATGACTTTGGCGTGCCGTTTTCATCGAAACGGACATAGACCAACCCTTTGGCTCCTATTTGTGGACGTTTGACGAACTCGGTCAATTCATCGAGTTGCTTACGGGTATATGTCGCACACCCTTCGGCACAGATACCGCCCACATACTCGGCACTATCGAACACCACAAAATTATGTCCTTCGGTTAAATCTTTCATTTCAACGAATTTCATACCGAAGCGCATATCGGGTTTATCGCTGCCATAGTATTTCATGGCGTCGGCCCATGTCATACGCAAAAACGGTTCGTTGAACTCAATGCCACGAATCTTTTTGAACAGGTGTTTAATCATACCTTCAAAAATATTCAAAACATCTTCTTGCTCGACAAAAGACATTTCACAGTCTATCTGAGTAAACTCGGGCTGACGGTCTGCCCGTAAATCCTCGTCACGAAAACATTTCACGATTTGGAAATAACGGTCGAATCCCGATACCATCAATAACTGTTTCAATGTCTGGGGTGATTGAGGGAGCGCATAAAACTCTCCCGGATTCATTCTTGAAGGCACTACAAAATCACGAGCCCCTTCGGGAGTAGACTTGATCAACACCGGCGTCTCCACCTCCAAGAAGTTCAATTCGTCGAGATAACGGCGAACTTCGAATGCCATCTTGTGACGTAATTCGAGATTACGGCGTACTACCGATCGTCTCAAATCAAGATAACGATACTGCATACGAATATCGTCTCCTCCGTCCGATTCGTCTTCGATAGTAAAAGGCGGTGTCTCTGCGGTATGCAACACGACCAAATTTTCGGCTATGATTTCTATTTCACCGGTCGGCAGATTGGCATTTTTGCTTGACCGTTCCGTTACCGTACCGGTCACCTGTATGACATACTCACGCCCCAATTTATTCGCTTTATCGCATAAATCGGCATCTGTTTCTTGATTAAAGACCAACTGTGTGATACCATATCTGTCTCGCAGATCGACAAATGTCATTCCGCCCATTTTGCGACTGCGTTGTACCCACCCTGCCAACGTTACCTTTTGGCCGACATGGTTCAACCGCAATTCTCCGCACGTATTCGTTCTATACATTATTATATGATTTATTTTCGTTGATTATACTCCGACATTCTTATGAAAAATTATCTTTGCAAAATTAAAATAAAACATCGGTAAACAAATATGATTCCTTAAAGAATTTGATAAAAATATGGGAGCATAGTTGTGGATATAAAAAAAAGCTGTAAATTTGCAGCACCAAAATCGAGAAACGATTAATGGGATTCGGGGTGTAGCGCAGTCCGGTTAGCGCACCTGCTTTGGGAGCAGGGGGTCGTGGGTTCGAATCCCGCTACCCCGACAAAATATAAACACTGATTATCAAATGATTTTCAGTGTTTTTTCTTTATATATTTCATCAAAAAATATACTTTCAATCGATACATAAATTATCGACGTTTCGTATATTTTTGTTGTGCTTAGGTGCGTTTTGTTTCAAAACCGTGCAAATTCCGTGCAAAAAAACTTGGCAAATATGGCTTCTACAAATCGTACTTAGACACACATCAAAAAAGAAAGATTGAATATCACCACTCAAATCGAGATTCAACCATTGGAATAAACATGCAATTCAAAATTCCTATTCACTATTTCCTTCCACTTTGATAAAATTTACAAAGACCACGTTTACAATCTCTTATAAAAGAAGGGCAAAAAATAATTTAGATTAGGTAAAAATTCTAGGATTATTTTACAAAATAATCAAAAACAAATCCTTATATTTGTATCATACAAGTGAATAAATTCGTGGTGGCGATTGCCATTTCGGGTGGTTTGACATAGGCCTCCGATCCATAATAAAATGCAAATAGAGTTTTGCATTTCACGAATTTATTCACTGTTCTTTTTATTATCGTGTATTATGGTCGGAGGCTTTTATATAAAAAAGTTATGACTAAAATTAAATGGTTTCAACTTAGATTATTTAGAACAATTCGTCATCAAATTTGTTCAATAGACATGATTGATATAGAAACATTTACAAATATATTCCGATTGCTCAACCACGTTGACCGGTCAATCATTGAAAAATATATACAAGGATATTCTATAAAATCTATTGCTGATGAATTCGAATATTCCAAAGCATTTGTGTCCGAAAGAATCTATGTATTCCGGAACGAATTAAAAAAAGAAATTTCCAAAAAACAGAGTAAAGTTAAGAATTAAAATAAATCTGTCCTATTTTTTTCTTATCAAGTTCATAAAAAGCGTATTAAAGCCTTTTCTTATCGATTTGCGACCCAGAAAATAAAAACGAAATCGTACATTCCGTTTCTTCTACTGTCGTATTATCGACCGTCATGATGCATGAATCGACAAGGGGAATAAATTGCTTCCGAAAAACATAAAAAAGAAAGGTTACCCGATATCACATCGGATAACCTTTCGAGAGAGGCAGTCTTTTCAGACTGTTATTAACCTGAAACAATCTTCTTTATTTCTTAAACATCTTCTGGCTACGTACCACATTGCCTTTCTGCATCTTCACTACATACATAGCAGAAGACAGATCGGAGACATTCACAGATTCGGGATTGTTGTTTACGTATTTAACCAACTGTCCATCGACCGTATATATCCAAGCCTTATCTACAAGGGTATGTCATGTATTAATAATGATTATATAATATCATAGAATAAGCTTAATCCCTAGTGAAAAATGGAATTTTTTTTGCTCCTTTGAAGAAAATAGTAGTAAAACCGATTGAAATGGTTTATAAACAAATACAAATTACCCCAAAGATTGCACTTTTTAGAAACTATCTATGATTTTCTCCCAAACAGCATTTCTTATTTATTATCGGAATCTCTATCCGGCACAGAACCGTCCCTTTCCGTATTACGTTTAATATCTAAATATTGTCACAAAAAAGGCGTATTTGAAGAAAAAAGAGTACTTTTGCGGACTATTCCATTCTCATATCAGGATTATTGTGTATTTACTATACAAAAAGTTTCTTGACTTTATGATAAAAATTTCATTTGAAAATATTCGGCAAGCCGCTAAAAATATCGGCAACTATGCTTTACGGCTTAGTGAAAAGATTCGTCGTGTTTCTCCTCGGGTATGGTTGTACGTGGGGGCAGGTATTCTCCTATTAAGCGGAGGATTATATTGGTTACTGCGTCCCGCACCTCCGGGTCCCGACCTACCGATAGTCGAAGTCGAGCCTGTTGTTACGGACGATGTGGAAATTTACGGGGAATATGTAGGCCGCATTCGTGCTCAGCAATTCGTTGAAATAAGGGCCCGGGTAGAAGGGTTCCTTGAAAAAATGCTCTTCGATGAGGGTACTTATGTAAAAAAAGGACAACCCCTTTTTATAATCGACCCCAAACAGTATCAAGCTCGAGCAAATAAAGCCAAAGCTCAGCTAAACAAAAACAAAGCGTTGGCATTGAAAGCCGAGAGAGACTTGGAGCGCATCAGACCTTTGTATCAACAAAATGCAGCCAGCCAACTCGATTTAGATAACGCCATCGCTTCTTATGAAAGTGCAAAAGCCGAAGTAGAGATGAGCGAGGCCGATTTAACCCAAGCCGAAACAGCATTGGGTTATACGACTGTGAGCTCCCCTATCTCGGGATATATATCGGAACGTAACGTCGATATAGGAACACTTGTCGGCCCCGGCGGACAATCGTTATTGGCTACGGTCGTAAAGAGCGATACCGTTCGTGTCGATTTCAGTATGACCGGACTCGATTATTTGAAAAGCAAAGCCCGTAACGTTAATTTAGGGCAAAAAGACACGACCCGAACGTGGGAGCCTTACATTACTATTACTTTACCCGACAATTCGCCTTATCCTCAACGGGGAATAGTCGATTTTGCCGATCCACAAGTCGATCCTCAAACCGGTACATTCTCAGTAAGAGCCGAAATGCCCAACCCCGAACATATATTATTACCGGGGCAGTTCACCAAAGTAAGGTTACTGCTCGATGTTCGGGAAGCGGCAGTCGTAGTCCCCAATAAAGCAATCGCTATCGAAAAGGGGGGCGCTTACATATTCGTCGTAAGAGCCGATAGTATTGCAGAAAGGCGTATGGTCGAATTGGGACCGGAAGTAGGAAACAATGTCATTATCGAACGAGGTTTGGTTCCCCACGAAAATA
Source organism: Barnesiella sp. B2-R-119 (assembly GCF_023656675.1). NCBI lineage: Bacteria > Pseudomonadati > Bacteroidota > Bacteroidia > Bacteroidales > Barnesiellaceae > Barnesiella > Barnesiella sp. B2-R-119. The sequence continues at coordinate 206,199 of NZ_JAMOKL010000006.1, read as the reverse complement.
TAGTGGTCGAAGGATTTCATAAACTCACTCATGGAGATAAAGTTATCCCCTCGACTTATCGGGCAGAACAAGAAGACCATTCTAAAAACTAGTATGTTATGAAATCGGACTTCTTTATCGACAGACCCATATTTTCAATTGTTATTTCAATTGTTATCGTTATCGTCGGTGTATTAGGTCTTTTTTTACTCCCGATAGACCAGTACCCCCAAATTGTTCCTCCGGTAGTCAAAGTATCGGCCTCCTATCCGGGAGCTAGCGCACAGACGGTCACCCAAGCTGTCGCCACTCCCATCGAGCAGGAATTGAATGGTACGCCCGGCATGCTCTACATGGAATCAACGAACAGCAATTCAGGAAGTTTTTCGGCAACAATCACATTCGACATATCGACCGACCCGGATTTAGCTGCCGTTGAAATACAAAACCGCGTGAAACAGGCCGAAGCTCGTCTCCCGGCCGAAGTAGTACAAAACGGCATTTCCGTGGAAAAACAGGCTTCCAGTCGATTAATGACTGTCACTTTGCGCTCTAACGATCCGAAATTCGACGAAATATACCTCAGTAATTATGCTACGCTCAATGTGTTGGACATGTTGAGACGGGTCAAAGGAGTGGGTAGCGTATCGAATGTCGGTAGCCGTTATTACGCTATGCAGATATGGGTTCAACCCGACCGCTTGGCTAATCTGGGACTTACAGTGGACGATTTACAAAAGGCATTGAAAGACCAGAATCGGGAATCGGCCGCCGGAGTATTGGGTCAGCAACCGATTTCCGACATCGATATAACGACTCCTATCATAGCACAAGGGCGATTATCTTCCGTAGGAGAATTTGAGGACATTGTCATACGGGCTAATCCCGATGGTTCTTTGATTCGTTTGCGCGATGTCGCTCGCATCTCTCTCGAAGCACAATCTTACAACACGGAAAGCGGAATAAACGGAGGTAACGCAGCCGTACTTAACATCAACATGCTACCGGGAGCCAACGCTATGGAGGTCGCTGAATCTGTGAAGAAAGAGATGGAGGAGATTAGTCGTAACTTCCCGGAGGGTATTACTTATGAAATTCCCTTCGATATGACCTCTTATATTTCCCAATCTATAAACGAGGTTTACCATACGCTTTTCGAAGCCCTGATTTTGGTTATCTTGGTTGTATTTCTCTCGCTACAAAATTGGAGAGCTACACTTATCCCGGTTATAGCTGTACCTATTTCGTTGATAGGAACATTCGGAATCATACTTGCGTTCGGATTCTCGCTCAATATGATGACCCTTTTGGGTTTAATCCTTGCTATCGGAATCGTGGTCGACGATGCCATAGTCGTAGTCGAGAATGTAGAGCGAATCATGAATGAGGAACATCTTAGTCCCTACGAAGCTACCAAAAAAGCCATGCAAGGATTGGGTAGTGCCATTATCGCTACCTCGTTGGTGTTATGTGCCGTATTCGTCCCGGTCAGCTTTTTGGTCGGTATTACAGGTCAATTGTATCGTCAATTCACGATTACTATTGCCGTTTCGGTCCTTATTTCGACATTAGTCGCACTAACTTTGAGTCCCGCCATGTGCGCGTTATTGCTCAAACCGGATTCAGGAAAAAAGAAAAACAAACTCTTTCGTTACATAAACTTATGGCTAGCACGAGGCAATAGACTTTACGAGAAACTCATTCGAAAAGGATTGAAGCATGCTCGTAGAGTAGTAGCGGCTTTCGGTATATCTCTGATAGCGATATGGGTTCTTAACGAAATAGTTCCTCAAAGCTTTATGCCACAGGAAGATCAAGGGTATTTTACCGTTGAGTTAGAATTACCGGAAGGCGCTACATTGGAAAGGACACGACATGTAACCGAACGAGCCATGAACTATTTAATGTCTCGTGAAGACGTAGAGTATGTACTCAATGTGACAGGATCTAGTCCCCGTGTCGGTACGAACCAATCTCGAAGTCAATTAACGGTTATTCTAAAACCCTGGGAAGATCGCAAATCGTCGAATCTCCGAGATATTATGGAGGATATTCGCGAAGAATTAAAAAAATACCCCGAAAGTAAAGTTTATTTGAGTACTCCTCCCGTTATTCCGGGATTAGGTAGTTCGGGCGGTTTCGAAATGGTGCTCGAAGCACGAAGCGATGCGAGTTATGCCGATTTACAACGAGCCGCCGACACATTACTTTATTATGCCTCTCAACGAAAAGAGATAAGCGGTTTATCGTCTTCTATTCAAAACGATATACCTCAGCTTTATTTTGATGTAGATCGGGACAAGGCCCAAATGCTCGGAGTAAAAATAGCAGATATTTTTTCAACGCTCAAAACATTTACGGGGTCGATCTATGTGAACGATTTCAATATGTTCAACAGAATCTACCGTGTATATATCCAAGCCGAAGCACCGTATAGGGCACATAAAGATAATTTGGGACTCTTCTTTGTCAAAGGAAGCAACAACGCCATGATACCTATTACCGCTCTTGGTACAACCTCGTATACAACAGGTCCGGGGACCATTCGTCGGTTCAATATGTTCACCTCCACAACCATATCGGGAGAAGCGGCCCCGGGTTATAGTTCGGGACAAGCGATGGCTATACTCGAAGAAATAGCAAGCAAGCATTTGCCTAAAAACATTGGCGTTGAATGGAGCGGACTTTCCTATCAGGAAAAACATGTAAGTGGTCAGACAGCCTACATATTGGCCTTAGCATTACTTTTTGTCTTCTTATTCCTTGCAGCTCAATACGAAAGTTGGTCTATCCCAATAGCAGTTATATTATCTCTTCCGATAGCAGGAGTCGGAGCCTATTTAGGAAACTGGATATGCGGCCTTGAAAATAATATTTATTTCCAAATCGGCTTGGTTATGTTGGTGGGATTAGTCGCCAAAAATGCAATTCTTATCGTAGAATTTGCCAAAGACGAAGTTGAGAAAGGAAATAATGCAGTGGATGCTGTAATCAAAGCCGCACACTTACGATTCCGCCCTATCGTAATGACCTCTTTGGCCTTTATCTTAGGAATGCTACCTCTTGTTTTTGCCAGCGGTCCGGGATCGGCCAGTCGCCAAGGTATCGGTACTGGTGTGTTTTTCGGTATGATTGTGGCGATTACCGTAGGTATTATTTTTGTTCCCCTTCTTTTCGTATGGGTTTACAAGTTAAAATCTAAAATGATGAAACGATGAAACAGATGAAAGTTTTCATATATATATTTGTGACAGCATTCATTTTAAGTAGTTGTTCTATACAAAAACGCTGTCAGGCTCCCGAACTGAATTTACCAGATGAAATTATTGCGGGAGAAAACGATACATTAACCATTGCCGATATGTCATGGTGGGAACTCTATTCCGATTCAACTCTTAGTAATTTAATCAAAAAGACATTAAGAAATAATCGGAATATGCAAGCCGCAGAAGCTCATATCAGGCAAATGGAAGAATTATACCGCGTGAGTAAAGCCTCCCGTTGGCCGACTATCGGAGCTCAACTTTTCGCCGATCACGAAACCAATGATTATTACGGTGAAAAGTTTAAAAAAAGCCCCGAATTTAGTCTTAAAGCCTCATTAGGTTGGGAAATAGACCTATGGGGTAGCCTACGTTGGGGAAAAAGAAAGGGCGCGGCAGAGTACTTGGCCTCAGTGGAAGCTGCACGAGCCATGCAAATGACCCTAATTGCCGAAACAGCGACTGCCTATTTCGAATTAGTTGCATTGGATCAAGAACTTGAAATTGTTTTACAAACCGTAAAAACTCGTGAAGAAAGTGTCAATCAAGCCCGATTACGATTCGAAGGTGGTCTCACTTCCGAGACAGCTTATCAACAAGCGCAAGTAGAACTGGCCAGTGCTTCGGCTCTTATCCCCGAGTTGGAGCAAAAAATCGCATTGAAAGAAAATCAAATTGCGGTATTAGCCGGAGAATATCCGTCGAAAGTGGAACGAGGAGAATTCGACTTAAATGTAAGTTGGCCAGAAAATATACCTATCGGGCTTCCCTCCACCCTACTCCAACGAAGACCCGATGTGCGTCAAGCAGAGCAACAGCTACAAGCCGCTATGGCGGCGGTAGGAATTGCATATGCCGATCGGTTTCCACGACTGACTATAAGTTTAGTCGGAGGGCTTGAAAACGACGAATTAAAAGGATTTTTCGAATCTCCATTTTCCTATGTGTCTGGCAATCTCGTAGCTCCTTTATTAACCTTTGGAAAGAAGAAAGCCCAATATAAAGCGTCATTGGCAGCCTATGACGAAAAACGTTTCGCCTATGAACAAAAGGTTCTTGAAGTTTTCCGAGAAGTAAATGATGCCGTGATAACTTATCAGAAAAAAAGACGAACATCGGAACTTCAACTCAATCTTTTTGAAGCAGCTCAAAAGTATGTAGATCTAGCACAATTACAGTATTTCAACGGAGTTATTCGTTACATCGATGTTTTAGATGCCCATCGAAATTTTTTCGATGCTCAAATCGGTTTGAGCAATGCTGTAAGAGACGAGTATCTTGCTATGGTGAATTTGTATAAAGTATTAGGTGGCGGCTGGGGAACAGACCCAATTTAAGCGAGCAAATTTTTCTATAAATAGATAGAGCCGGGGGATTATAATCCCCCGGCTCTATCTATTTATATCCATTTTTTATCAGCAAAGTTTACGTGCCCCATCGGCAATCACGACATCATAAACTTTGGGAAGACGACCGAATTTTGTCTTATATTCTGCTTTGGCTTTTTCCACAAACGCATCATACAATTCGTCCTTAACTAAGTTTATCGTACAACCGCCAAATCCACCTCCCATCACACGAGAGCCGGTCACGCCACACTCTTTGGCAATATCATTTAGGAAATCGAGTTCTTCACAACTTACCTCATATAATTTACTCATTCCATGATGAGTCTCATACATCTTCTGCCCTACTGTCTCATAATCTCCTTGTTCAAGAGCATCGCATACGTCAAGGACTCGTTGCACTTCACCGATCACATATTCTGCACGCATATAATCCTCGGCAGACACCTCTTCTTTTACCTCGTCTAACATAGACATATTGGCATCTCTCAGGAACTCTACATGCGGGTGTTTCTTTTGTATGGCGGCAACCACATTCTCGCACGATTTGCGTCGGTCGTTATAAGCGGAAGATGCCAACTCATGCTTTACGACAGAATCAAGCAATACGAGTCGGTAACCTTCGGGCTTGAACGGGAAGTATTGATATTCCAACGAACGGCAATCCAGTCGTATCAGATGACCGGCTTTACCGAACACCGAAGCAAATTGGTCCATAATACCGCAATTTACACCACAATAGTTATGCTCGGTAGCCTGTCCGATTTTAGCCAATTCGAATTTGTCGATGCCACAGTTGAACATATCGTTCAAAGCGAAAGCATAAGTACTCTCCAATGCAGCCGACGAAGACATACCTGCCCCCAGAGGAACATCGCCGGCAAATGCTGTATTAAATCCGACTATTTTACCGCCTCGTTTAATAATCTCGCGGCACACACCGAATATATAACGAGCCCAGCTGGCACGGGGAGCGTCTTCCTCGTTCAATCCAAACTCTACATAATCTTTTAAATCTATCGAATATGCGCGGACTTTATCCGTCCCATTAATTTTAAGTTCTGCAACCATTCCTTTATCGATGGCTCCCGGAAATACAAATCCACCATTGTAATCTGTATGCTCTCCTATTAAGTTTATACGACCGGGAGAGGCATATACCGACCCGGTAGAGCCATCAAAATGTTTGATAAAACGACTTCTTACAAATTCTATATCCATAATACTAAATTAAATAATTGTATAACTTATATGATTATTTCTCTCGAACCGAAAATTTAAACTGTGTATGACTTTCGAATTTTTCATGAGGGCGTAAGATAACGGAAGGATAATTTTCATGATTAGGGCTATCTGGAAAATGTTGAGTTTCGAGACAGATAGCAGCTCTCATCGGATACCGTTTCCCATTTTTCCCGATAAAATTTCCTGTCATCCAATTGGCTGTATAAAGCTGTACACCGGGCTCTGTCGTAAAGACGTCCATCACGATCCCGGTTTTGGGCGAAACACACTCTGCACAAAATGAAAATTCACCGCTCCGCTTCTTATTCAAAATATAAGTATGATCGTAACCTTTTCCATAAACCAGTTGTTCAAACGGCTCGTTTATACGGCTACCGACTTCATAAAGTTTACGAAAATCCATCGGGGTTCCCTCTACCGCCGACTTCTCTCCGTAAGGTATAGCCGTATCATCGGTTGGTAAATAGTAATCGGCATCAATGCATAACAGATGATCACCGATGTAAGGATCTCCCGCACCCGACAAATTAAAATACGAATGGTTTGTCAGATTAACGATGGTAGGTTTATCGGTTTCTGCATAGTAAGTTATATCAACGGCATTATCGTCAGTTAATTTAAATATGACCTTCACTTGCAGATTTCCGGGAAACCCTTCTTCACCGTCAGGAGACAATCGGGAAAATTCTATTGTTTGTTTATCCAATTGATTGGCATCCCAAACATGAAAGTTGAAGCCTTTTACCCCTCCATGCAGACTGTTAGGCCCATTGTTTATCGCTAATTTATCATACAAAACTCCATCGACCGTGAATTTTCCTTTTGCAATACGATTGGCATATCTACCACAAGTCGCTCCAAAATAAGGTTCCTCCGATGTAAGGTATTCCTGTATGTTATTATGCCCCGTAACCACGTCTATCATCTTCCCATTTTTATCGGGAACCATTAACGAAACGATACGCGCGCCATAATTAGTTAGGGTCAATTCGCACCCATTTTTATTAACCAAGATATAGAGACCGGTTTGTTTACCATCGACTAAGCCTTGAAAATGTGTTGGATTCAATCCTGAAAGAGTCATATCCATATTCTTCTTTTTAAGGTTAACTAAATTTGTTGATTGTGTAAAGTTAACGTTATCTTTTTTTCTTGCAAAGATTTTTTTATGGTTTTGCATAAAATTATCAGAGAAGAAAATTTTTAACGGATTTTTCACTACATCTCTCCTCTCCCGATTCACATCTGCATATCGAGCGATTCATAAAACCCGTGACGCAAATCTGTATCTGATTAAACATACTTATTGAAACTCATTTTTCCTTCGTTCTTAACACCTCTCATAGACTTGCACATAACTTCTAAATATCTCGGCTCATATTCATAAAATCCAACCCGGTGTTTCGTCAAGACTTTGCCGATCTGGATTTTCACCTATGTATTCGATTAAATCCCGTAGACGAGAGCCTATTCTTTTATCCTCCATTATTATCTTATATTAATAATTTTATGGGTTTGAAGTGAAAGCCTCCATCGGGGGTGGCTCTTAATGTATTCGATAGCTGCGGTAAGATTGTTTTCATTTTTTATCTCATCATTGACATCACAAGGTTGCAAGCTACAAAAACACTCATAAGCTGTGGCGATTTTTTCATACGGTTCCATATCTTGTCCCTGATAAACGACTTTGATTTCATTCATACGCTGTATTTTCACAGGAATCGTTTTAGGAGAGCAAGTAATCCAATCGATCGACCGTTCCAAATCGGTATCTAATGCGATTGATCCGTTGGTTTCGATTTGGACAAATTTCCCGACTTCATGCAATCGGTCGACAAGCGAATGCGTAAGTTGTAAAGTGGGTTCCCCTCCTGTAATAACTACATGTTTCGCAGGATAATCAGAAATAGCCTTTACAATCTCTTCTTCTGTAAAAATAGTATAATCCTCATGTTTTGTATCACAGAAATCACAATGCAAATTACACCCCGCTAACCTCACAAAAATCGCAGCCGTACCTGTAAACACACCTTCACCCTGTAATGAGTAAAAAATTTCATTTACTTTCATCTGTCAATATTTTCATTTTCAAAATCGTCGATTTCGTAAATAGCCGTATTTCCACCACTTTCTTGAACTTTGGTTTTATAACATTCGGGAATCTGATCCGTAATCCATTTCGCTATGTTTTCAGCGGTCGGATTAAAAGGCAGCAATTCATTCAGATTCCCATGATCAAGATAGCCATGAATCTTATCTTTAATATGTTTAAAGTCACAAACCATACCGTCTTGATTCAGTTCTTTCGCTTTACAATAAACCGTAATAATCCAGTTATGGCCATGTAATTTTTCACATTTACTTTCATATGAAAGGTGCAAAGAATGCGCGCCTGCAATTTCCATTGTCTTAGCTACGTAATACATTATAACTTAACCGTTTTATTCGTTATTAATCCTCGTATTCTGTCTGATCTTCAATCCCGGCATCCCGAAGAGCCTCTTTGCGTTCTACACAAGTACCGCATTTCCCGCAATGTTTCTCCCCTCCTTTGTAACAAGACCACGTTTCGGCATAGTTCAAATTCAACTTTTTCCCCCGACTGGCAATTTCTGTTTTTGAAATATCGGTATAGGGAGCAAAGATGCCAATATTCTCATAAGTTCCCGAACGCATAGCTTTATCCATAGCTTGGATAAACTCCGATCGACAGTCGGGATAAATAGCGTGGTCTCCGCCATGATTAGCAATGAGAACTTGTTTCAAGCCATTGCTTTCTGCGATACCGCAAGCAATTGATAACATAATGCCATTCCGAAACGGGACAACCGTACTTTTCATATTTTCATCGGCATAATGTCCCTCCGGTACAGAGTCGCTACCGTCCAACAACGAACTTCTGAAATATTCTTTCATAAACGCAAGAGGTATTACTATATGCTTTATTTTTAACCGCTCGCAATGAATACGAGCAAACGGTATTTCTTTATGGTTATGATTAGCTCCATAATCAAAAGAAACAGCTAATGCTATGCGGTCGGCACACTCATACAACAAAGTAATACTATCCATACCGCCAGATACTACGATCAACGAATCTTTCATATTTTCTATTCTTATATTCGATTGCAAAGATAATGAAAGGTAAGAGTAGGATAAAACGGACAAGTTCGTTTTTCGTACCTATTTTTGTATTTCTCACAAAGGGGGGGGACGTGCAAAGCCAGAGTTGAAACACGCTTTATTTAATTATTCAATGCAACCTATCTTTACAGGTTGTAAAGATAAATTAAATCCATATTCCTCTTATAGGATTTCTTGCGCAAGCCATTAAAAAAATCGCTATCTTTGTAGATACGAAGATGGGATTCGGTTCGGCATAGTCAAATCGGAAATGAATTTTCCGTTTGTCTCTGCGCTCACCTTTTATTATCTTTGCCAAAAGTAAAGATAAAATTGAATATCGCAATGAAAGCAAAAACACGTGTTCGCATTATCTTTTTTTGTCTAACCGTCTCTGCCATAGGCCTCCCTTTAATATTGATTAGCACCCCTTCTATCCATCAGCATTTCGAGCCTGAAAATATAGCCATATCTTTCGTCGAAAATCTATCCAACGCTAACTTCCAAGAAGCTAAAAAGCTATCGACTCCCGAGTCGGCCGAAACACTATATTTGTTTGAGACCTTAGTCGGGAATCAATCCGATGAATTAAAAAACACACCCACTCATTTCAATATTTCTTATTCTGAGATGAATACTTCACAAGATACCCTGTTCGTACAAGGGAAATTATTTTTCTCACATAAACACAAACTCATACGAAAAATTAATCTTACTTTGGTTAACCGTAGAGGAAGCTGGTTGGTCGATTGTCGTGACAATACTATTTTCTGATATTCACGGAACGAATCGAACCAACAGAACCATACCGCTGTTAAAATCATATTCATCTTATTAAATTTCAAGACATGAACAAATTTCAAGATATTATCGCAGGTGATACCCCGGTTCTAGTAGACTTTTTTGCAGAATGGTGTGGTCCCTGCAAAATGATGAAACCAGTCCTTGAAGAATTGAAAAAGAAAATGGGGAATAAAATCATTATACTAAAAATAGATATCGATAAAAATATTTCCTTGTCTTCGGAATATAGAATACAGTCAGTCCCTACCCTTGTACTATGGAAACAAGGCGAAATCATTTGGCGACAATCTGGTGCCCTGTCGTTAAACGAATTAGAACAAATTCTATCGTCTTATATACGATAGTTTCATAAGATTGTCACTTTTTTATACGATCTAGACAACTGAATACGAAAACAGGTTATACTTCGATATATCCAACTAAACTTGTTTCTGTTCCAACCTTATATTATCTTTGATAAAAGTCCTCAAAAGATTACTGGTCGAAAAGAAAAAAGAACTTATTCGTTTTATCTTTCTCTTGCCTTACACTATCTTTGCAAAAATGCGAAAATAGGCGGCACTCGACATAACCAAATAAATTTGTTTCTGCCCTCGTTTGCACTATCTTTGCAGCGCATTAAAAAGAAACTATGAGATCGAATCTGTATCTGAAACTATTCATATCATTTTTTAAAATAGGTGCGTTCACATTCGGAGGCGGTTGGGCTATGATACCTCTCATTGAAAGAGAAGTCGTGGATAAACAAAACTGGATTAAACGGGAAGATTTTGTCGACGCACTTGCCATTGCACAATCATTGCCCGGAGTTTTGGCGGTGAATATATCCATATTGATCGGAAACAAATTGCGAGGATTAAAAGGTTGTCTCACGGCGACACTCGGTACAATTCTACCCTCTTTTCTAATCATCTTGGCTATTGCAATCTGGTTTGTTCAAACGTATGACAATCCGGTAGTCGAGCGTATATTCAAGGGTATAAGACCAGCAGTGGTCGCACTCATCGTGTCTCCGGTATTCAGTACGGCTAAAACAGCACGTATCAATATTAAAACGGTTATTATTCCCATTATAGTGGCATTATCAATCTGGTTAGGAGGGGTTTCCCCCATTTGGTTCGTCTTGTTAGGAGCTATCGGTGGAATACTTTACTGCAATCATGTCATCGCCAGTTCAAAACAAAAGAGTAATAAAGAAGAAAAATAGCCATGTGGATCGTATATCTCAACTTATTTTGGGCCTACCTAAAAATCGGACTATTCGGTTTTGGTGGCGGATACGCCATGCTCTCTCTCATTCAACACGAAGCGGTAGAAGTCGTTCATTATGGCGAAAGCCAACCGTGGCTTACCCCGACCGAATTTACCGATATCGTAGCTATTTCTCAAATGACTCCCGGTCCCATAGGAATAAACAGTGCTACTTATGTAGGATATGTAGCTGCCGGTAATAGTATTTGGGGGTCGATAATCGCCACATTTGCCGTATGTTTGCCGTCTTTCATTTTAGTCTTATTAGTGAGCCGTTTTATACTTAAACATAAAGATAACATTACTATCAAAAGCATATTTTCCGGACTTCGTCCTGTGGTTGTCGGTCTGATAGCTTCTGCCGCACTCCTCCTCATGAATAAGGAAAACTTTCCAGACTATACAATAAGTATCGGTATTGCAGTAATCTCATTTGTTCTGGTACACTATGCGAAAATACACCCCATACTCGTTATCGTATTGGCTGGTATTTCAGGATATGCCTTATACTAAATATGAAATATGAATTATGAATTACGAAGAAACATTGGAATATTTATATAAACAACTACCCGTTTTTCAACAAATAGGAAGTGCCGCTTATAAACCGGGACTGCAAAATACCGAAGCGCTGGACAAATATTTCGGATATCCCCATCGAAAGTTTCACACCATACATGTTGCCGGGACCAACGGCAAGGGATCGGTATCGCATCTATTAGCCGCTATTCTGCAATTAAACGGATATAAAACTGGATTATATACCTCTCCGCATCTTATCGATTTCAGAGAACGTATCCGCATCAATGGAAAAATGATTTCCAAAGAAGATGTTATTCAATTTGCAGAGAAACACCTTGCATCTACACTCCATATCCAACCATCATTTTTCGAACTCACCATGATGATGGCGTTTAACTACTTTGCCGAAAATCAAGTAGATGTCGCTGTTATCGAAGTCGGATTAGGCGGAAGATTGGACAGTACAAATATCATTACTCCTGATTTATGTGTCATTACCAATATCAGCTATGACCATGTGCAAATGCTCGGAGACACCCTGCCGAAAATAGCCCGAGAAAAAGCAGGTATTATAAAATCCGGAATACCGGTCGTGATCGGTGAAGCTCAGGGAGAGGTGAAGCAAGTATTCATCGATCGAGCGAAAGAGATAAAAGCCCCCATTATATTCGCAGAGGGACAAATTCATTTCCGGTCGACCCAACGGAATGACAAAGGTTGGGAATTCGATTCTCCCGAATTTCCGCACCTTTTCGGGGAGTTAAGCGGGCTATGTCAGGAGAAAAATGCAGCTACCGTTCTGACAGCAGTCGGCCAATTACGAAATTTAGGATACAATATCTCCCACCAATCGGTCTATGATGCTTTCGCCCATGTCACCAGTCTTACCGGTTTAATGGGGCGATGGCAACAATTGGAATCGTCTCCCCGACTAATTTGCGACACCGGGCACAACACCGGAGGCATACAATATATAGTTCGACAGTTGCAAAACGAATCTTATCAAAACTTGCGTATTATCATCGGTATGGTCAATGACAAAGACATTTCGGGAGTTTTGGCTATGCTCCCCCAAAATGCCGTTTACTATTTCACCCGGGCCTCGATACCTCGCGCTTTACCCGAGGAAAGACTGTACGAATTAGCAATAAAAGCAGGATTGACAGGGAAGTGTTATCCGTCGGTTCAACAAGCTGTGGAAGCGGCGAAAAAAGAAAGCCGCCCCGATGATCTGATCTTCGTAGGCGGCAGTACATTCATCGTGGCCGACTTGCTAAAAACTATGCTTTCACAGCAATAACCTCTATTTCGACTAATGCTTGTTTCGGTAATTCTTTAACTGCAAACGCCGACCGAGACGGAAATACGGACCCGAACTGCTCGGCATATATTTCGTTCATTTCTCCGAAAAGAGACATATCGGCCAACAGCACGGTCGTCTTTACAATATGTTCGACCGAATAACCGGCCTCCGCCAAAATAGCTTTAATGTTCGCAAACGCTTGACGAGTTTGAGCTTTGATGCCCTCAGGCATTATTCCGGTTTTGGGGTCAATGGGCAATTGACCCGAAAGGAAAATCATATTTCCGGTTTCAACAGCTTGACTATAAGGTCCGATAGCAGCCGGAGCAGATGTCGTAGAAATTACTTTTTTCATATCACTCATTATTATTTAATTTATGGGAAAGCACTCGGCTTTCTTCTATTTTCAAATCTTTCAACGCAATACTATCACCCTTCTCTTCCATAAGCCTACGGGTATCTATTATAGCCGCCCATTCCTTTGGGAAATCGGCTTTTAAATTACAGATAAAATCCTCGTCTCCTTCTCTGTCGATGGCTCGCAATAAATAGCCCAAAGTCAATCGGCTGATGTCTACCGCCGGTTGATATGCAGGAACCCTCTCTTCTTCCGACAATGTCTGCGAAATAATATTCACCCGTTCCAATTCATCGACGGTACGCTCTACCAACTGTATGGGAATAGCATAACGTCTCGATATCTGTCCTTTGGTCATCGGCGGAAGTCCCTCCTTGAACCGATGGACAATAACTGTGGCTATGACTAATATAATATAATCGGAATACCGACGAGATATATCGTTGGTCTCTTTTTCGAAATTGAAATTTACTACATTTTGAGATGAGTAAGTCAACACAGCACCAAACAGACAAATCAACCATGAAAATTGCATCCAAATGAGCAACAACGGCAAAAATGCGAAACTCCCGTAAATAGCATTATATTTCGATACCCAAATTTGGCCCGAAATATATATAAATTGAAAAATCTGAAATACCGTACCACAAATAAGCCCAGAAATAAACGCATATTTGAACTTAACCTTTGTATTGGGTATAAAAATATAAATAGCGGTAAAGAACAAAGCGGTAAGTATATATGGAGCTAATCGAAAGACCCAACGCAGCAAAGGGCTCATAAAATCGAATAGAACCGAAGAACTGAGCATGGTTGACATAAACAAAGAAAATCCGCTCGATGCAACCATCAAAATAGGCAAAATCAAAAACATCGAGGTATAATCGGTAACCTTACGATAAAACGATCGACCGCCTTGTACCTGCCAAATATCATTGAATGCTTTCTCTATATTGGATAACAAACTTATCAAAGTCCACAAAAGGAAACAAAGGCCTATCCCCACGAATACTCCACCTTTCATCTGATCGAGATACTGGTCGACGAACCCTAACATATATTCCAATGCATTGCGTTGCGCCGGGAAATAATCGAACAACTGACTTTGTATAATATGTTGGAATCCGAATCCCTTACAAATAGCAAATAACATAGCCAACGCAGGCACGATTGCCAAAATCGTACTAAACGTCAAAGCGGAAGCCTTTTCCTGCAACTTTTCATTTAAGAAACAGCGTACCGACAAGTTCAATGTTTTAAGAATATGAATATGGAGCTTATACTCGGTCACATGCCATATATCGACCGAGACAAACTGCCATAACCGTTTTATCAAAAGGCTGGCGCGGGCAAAAAAAGAGGGCTTGTTTTTACGCTGAACCATAGAATATATCGTACAGAAAACTTCTACAAAAAAATACAGCAGGCCTGTAAGCCGGGTTATGTACTCTCGAAAGAGTGTCTGTCATTTATCTCGACCTTGTGTCACCACAAGGCTCTAGCGGTTTACCCCCCGGCATCGGGCGAGCAACCCTACAACGCCGGTATACATAACCTTACAACCCATAAGACGTACGGCATTCTACATTACTGTAAAACCCGGTGAGCTCTTACCTCACCTTTTCACCCTTACTGCTTTCGCAGCGGTTATTTTCTGTTACGCTACTCCACTCTCGCGAATGGCTTCCCGTTAGGAAATATGGTGCTCTATGTTGCCCGGACTTTCCTCTCGCATCATACGAGCGACAGACCGTCCTGCTGTACGTTACAAAGATACGATAAAAATGGCAAAGACAGAATACTGTCAGTATGATTTTTAATCTTGTAAATTTTAACGGACAATATGACATGCCTAAGTATATAAAAATGATTCTCATGACAGTCATCTGCGTTAACCCCTGTTAAGTAGCTATCCTGCTTATTAAAAGAGCTTAAAAAGAAGATGCAGGGGTTTCAACGGCACGATAAATGTATTAAATTTAACGTCTGAAAAACTTAAATACAAGATAATATTAACATTTAAAGCTAATAGATTATGAATTCTTACGGAAAAAAATTGATGGGCATCGCCTTAATTGCAGCTCTGAGCTCCGGAATTACAATCGGCGCATTTAGTATATTGAATAAGTCGGCCGATTCAAAAATACAAGATCAATCGCTCGACAGTGGATATGCACAGCCGACTCGCTTTACAAGAGTAATCAATCGACCGGCTGTTGAAACAGATTTCACCACTGCCGCCGAAAACACGGTTAATGCCGTCGTTAGTATAAAATCGATTTCTACACCCAAACAAAGTCAATTAGGCGGTTTTAGCGATCCGTTTTTCGAATATTTCTTTGGACAAGGAGGGCGCAATATACAACCTCAGCCTCGTGCTGGATTGGGGTCGGGAGTAATTATTACCCCCGATGGATATATTGTAACCAATAATCACGTAGTAGAAGGAGCCGATAAATTGGATATAACCCTGAATGACAATAGGACTTTCAATGGTCGTGTAATAGGAACCGATCCTTCTACCGATTTGGCATTGATAAAAATAGATGCCAAAGATCTCCCCATCGTCAAATTTGGCGATTCCGATAATTTGAAAGTCGGAGAATGGGTATTGGCGGTAGGAAATCCGTTAGGATTGACATCGACGGTTACTGCTGGTATCGTAAGTGCCAAAGCTCGTAGCATAAGCGCACTCAACCCTCGTAGCCAAAAAATGGGTATAGAGGCGTTTATCCAGACCGATGCAGCTGTAAATCCGGGAAATAGCGGTGGAGCATTGGTAAATACAGCAGGTGAATTAGTGGGTATCAATACAGCCATTTACTCCGAAACAGGAAGTTACGCCGGCTATTCATTCGCTATTCCCACTTCCATAGTAAGTAAAGTAATTGCCGATTTGAAAGAATATGGTACCGTACAAAGAGCCGTATTGGGTATAGGGTATAGAGAAATAGACTCCGAATTGGCCAAAGAAGAAAATCTTGAAGTACAAGAAGGAATATACGTCGGTGAAGTATACAATCGCAGCGCTGCGATGGAAGCAGGAATAAAAGAAGGTGATGTTATAACCTCTATTAATGGCGTAAAGATTAAAAATGGAGCTATGCTTTCCGAACAATTGAGTAAATATCGTCCCGGAGATAAAATAAAAATAGGGTTGTTACGAGGAAAAGAATCCAAAACTGTATCCCTGACATTAAAAAATAGTCAAGGCAATACCGAGATAACCAAGATTGCCGGAATGGATTCTTTGGGAGCTGGATTCAAAGAATTAGATACCAAGAGTTTGAGAGAGATGAATATCCGATATGGAGTGCAGGTCATTGGATTGAAAAACGGTAAATTCAAAGCGGCCGGTATGCGAGAAGGATTTGTCATTCTTGAAATCAATAACACCCCGATGAAGTCGGTTAGTGACTTGGAATCCATGTACGACTCTATTGTAAAATCAAATCAAAATCAAAAAGTTATGTTCATTACGGGTATTTATCCGAATGGAAAAATGATGTATTATGCAGTAGATTTGGCCGATTAAATCTTTTTGGAATATGACCCCTAAACAAGGGTCATATTCCAAATTAAAAGATAATTATTAAATATAGCACAACAAACACAACAGAACAAATATTCAAACGTTATAATAATAAATACGAAAAAGGCAGGAGCAGTAAAATGGTATTTTTGTAGATTCACGTTCAAAATTAAACATTTTTTACAGCTCCATTAACAATAAATATAGTATATTTGCAGTCCCAAAATCTCAATATTGCAAGATGAGACAATTAAAAATTACAAAATCGATTACGAACAGGGAGAGCGCTTCTCTTGACAAGTACCTACAAGAAATCGGACGCGAAGACTTGATTACGGTAGAAGAGGAAGTAGAACTTGCCCAACGCATTAAAAAAGGCGATCATGCAGCACTGGAAAAGTTGACACGAGCCAATTTGCGTTTTGTCGTTTCGGTTGCCAAACAATACCAAAATCAAGGGTTAAGTCTCCCGGACTTAATCAATGAAGGAAATTTGGGTTTAATTAAAGCTGCCGAAAAATTTGATGAAACGAGAGGCTTCAAGTTCATTTCCTATGCAGTGTGGTGGATTCGTCAATCTATTCTTCAAGCTCTAGCCGAGCAATCGAGAATCGTTCGTTTGCCATTAAATCAAGTAGGATCTCTCAATAAGATCAGTAAAGCTCTTTCTAAATTCGAGCAAGAAAACGAACGTCGTCCCTCTCCCGAAGAGCTCGCAGAAGAATTGGATATACCGGTAGATAAAATCTCCGATACATTAAAAGTGTCGGGACGGCATATTTCGGTAGACGCCCCTTTTGTTGAAGGAGAAGATAATAGTCTGCTCGACGTATTGGTTAATGACGATTCCCCCATAGCAGATAGGTCGTTAATTAACGAATCTCTCTCGAAAGAAATCGATCGCGCACTTAAACAACTTACTCCTCGTGAAAGCGAAATCATTAAAATGTTTTTTGGAATCGGCTGTCAAGAAATGACTCTCGAAGAAATTGGAGACAAGTTCGGATTAACCCGAGAAAGAGTTCGACAAATAAAAGAAAAAGCCATCAGAAGACTCAGGACTGCTTCGAGGAGTAAACTGTTAAAGACTTATTTAGGGTAACCTTATTGGATTGTCTGCCCCAATGGCAGGAAAAACCGACCTGCACCTCAGGTTGGTTTTTTATTTTAAATACCTCTTCATTTATTTTTTCAGTCGTTCGATTGCTCAATCGCAATAAAAAATTTACCTTCGTCCTCAACAAATAATAAAATCATGGCTAAATACCTATATCGGATATTGTTAATATCAACTCTATGCCTTTTTTTACAAAATACATCGGCACAAGAATCGACCACAGGTTTTGAAAACGGGAACAATCAATACGTCATGCGCGAAAGCAACTTGTCGGATATGAGCAAAGATAAAAAAATCAAACCTGTTACATTTGGAGTTGAAGCAGGAGCATCCATCGATATGTCGGGGAATGACTTTTCTTCTTTCGATTTAGATTTATTCGCAGGCTACCGGTCCCACACCATCAAATGCTTTGGTTTAGGAATAGGTCTTCACAGTTCATTTTCCAACAATCGATACTACCTCCCTATTTATGCACTTTTCCGTTGTAATTTGCTAAGCAACAAATCTCTTCTTTTTGTTGATTTCAGAGCGGGTTATTCTACCAATCAAATGTACAAAGGAGAAAATCAAGGTGGCTTTTTTGGTTCTGCCGGATTAGGTATGAACCTATCTGTAAGTAAAAAATTCGGGTCTCATATTCTTATCGGATATAATTTTTATCAAATATCTCCATTTACCGATGAAAAAGGAACTTTCCAAGATATGAACGGATGCCATCTCGTATCTATCCGATTAGGAATAAGCTTCTAATAACGCGAGTTATTAATTACAAATAAATATATTTTTAGCAATAAAAATTACAGATTATAGATTTAAATAAGAAAAATACGATATTTTATTTTGTTTTCTCAAAACAATAACTACCTTTGCACAAGAAACAAAATAATTCAATAATGATAATAGAATTGCTAAACAGCCTAATTATTGATCTTCTATCGAATGTAACAGAATAGAAGTGAGATATAGTGCCTAGCAATTTACGATACAAAAATTATAGCCTTTCTCACGAATACGTCGAGAAAGGCTTTTTACAATTTAATATAGCAATAACATGTCCGACAGATTATTTATCTTTGACACAACATTAAGAGACGGAGAACAAGTTCCCGGATGCCAACTCAACACAGTTGAAAAAATACAAGTAGCTAAGGCATTAGAGACACTTGGTGTCGACATCATAGAAGCCGGATTTCCTGTATCGAGTCCCGGAGACTTCGAATCGGTCGTCGAAATATCCAAAGCTGTAACATGGCCCACGATCTGTGCGCTTACCCGTGCTGTCGAAAACGATATAAAAGTTGCAGCCGAGGCTCTTCGATATGCCAAACATAAACGTATTCATACAGGCATTGGAACTTCGGACTATCACATTAAATATAAATTCAATTCGACTCGTGAAGAGATTGTAGAAAGAGCTGTGGCTGCTGTCAAATATGCGAAAAAATTTGTAGAAGACGTACAATTTTATGCTGAAGATGCAGGCCGTACCGATAATGAATATTTAGCCAGAGTAGTCGAAGCCGTCATCAAAGCAGGCGCTACGGTTATAAACATACCAGATACAACTGGATATTGTTTGCCGGACGAATTTGGGCAAAAAATATTATATCTCAAAGAACATGTCTCAGGAATCGATAACGTTACGATAGCCACTCATTGTCACAACGATTTGGGCATGGCAACGGCGAATACGATGGCTGGAATCCAAAACGGAGCCAGACAAGCCGAAGTTACGATAAACGGCATCGGTGAAAGAGCTGGAAATACAGCCCTTGAAGAAATAGCCATGATTTGCAAATGCCACCACAACTTACAGATAGAGACTAATATCAATACACAAAAGATTTACGGAATAAGCCGCATGGTCTCTAATCTCATGAACATGCCGGTACAACCGAATAAAGCAATCGTTGGCCGCAACGCATTCGCCCACTCGTCAGGAATCCACCAAGACGGTGTATTGAAGAATCGGGAAAGCTATGAAATCATAGATCCCAAAGACGTCGGAATTGACGAAAACTCTATCGTATTAACCGCAAGAAGTGGACGGGCTGCTTTGAAACATAGACTTCATTTATTAGGTATCGAATTGGAAAAAGATGCTTTGAACAAAGCTTATGATTCATTTCTTAAACTTGCCGATCGTAAAAAAGATATCAATGACGACGATATATTAATGTTGGTAGGGAAAGAGAGAACAGCCAATGCACGCATACAACTAGACTTCCTACAAGTAACTGCCGGAGTAGGAATAAAATCCGTTGCCAGCATCGGATTAGACATAGCCGGTGAAAAATTCGAAGCAGCAGCTTCGGGAAACGGACCGGTAGATGCCGCCATAAATGCTATACGATGCATCATTCACCGAAAAATGGTAGTCAAAGAATTTCTTATACAAGCTATCACCAAAGGCAGCGACGATGTAGGGAAAGTACATATGACTGTGACCTACAACGGAAACTCATACTACGGATTCTCGGCAAATACAGATATTGTCGCAGCCTCTGCCGAAGCCTTTATAGATGCTATTAATAAATTCATTATATAACGAAATCACATGAATACATTATTTGATAAAATATGGGATACCCACGTCGTAACCTCGGTGAAAGGAGGCCCCGATCAATTATATATAGACAGGCACTATTGCCACGAGGTTACCAGTCCTCAGGCTTTCAACGAACTGAGGGCTAGAAATTTGAAGGTTTTTCGACCGGAAAGAACAACTTGTTCTCCCGACCATAATATTCCTACGTTAAATCAAGATAAGCCTATTGCCGACCCGGTTTCCCGCAATCAAGTAGAGACACTCGCCACCAATGCTAGCGAGTTCGGTTTAGCTCATTATGGACTGGGAAATGAAAGAAACGGAATCATTCACGTTATCGGACCGGAATATGGGTTGACTCAACCGGGAATGACCATCGTTTGCGGAGACAGCCACACTTCGACCCACGGGGCTTTTGGAGCCGTCGCTTTCGGTATTGGCACGAGCGAAGTTGCTATGGTATTGGCATCCCAATGTATTTTACAGCCCAAACCTAAAACAATGCGCATAAATATCGAAGGAAAACTTTCTCCCGGAGTCACAGCTAAAGACATCGCTTTATTTATCATTTCTCGAATGACGACAGGAGGAGCTACCGGATATTTTGTGGAATATGCAGGAGAAGCAATCCGCTCGCTCAGTATGGAAGAAAGAATGACAGTCTGTAACCTCAGTATCGAAATGGGAGCTCGCGGAGGTCTGATTGCTCCCGACGAAACGACATTCGGTTATATAAAGGATAAAGAATTCGCACCCAAGGGAAAAGATTGGGACAAAGCCCTCGCCTATTGGAAAACTCTATATAGCGATAAAGATGCTACATTCGATAAGGAAGTGACATTTAATGCGGCAGAAATCTCCCCTCGCATTACATATGGGACAAACCCCGGAATGGGAATCGCTATCGACGAAAGAATACTGTTGGAAGAATCGATCGAAGACAGTGGAAAAATTTCGTTTCGCCGGGCATTGAGTTACATGGGTTTCTCTGCCGGAGAGCTTCTAATGGGGAAAAAAATCGACTATGTCTTTTTAGGAAGCTGTACAAACGGCCGTATTGAGGATTTCAGAGCTTTTGCCAATTTGGTAAAAGGGCACAAAAAAGCTAATCATATAATTGCTTGGCTCGTACCGGGTTCACAAGCCGTGTTGCGACAAATCAAGGAAGAGGGCATCGATCTTATCTTGTCGGAAGCAGGATTCGAAATACGTCAACCCGGTTGTTCGGCTTGCTTAGCCATGAACGAAGATAAAGTCCCCCCGGGAAAATATGCTGTATCGACCTCTAATCGGAACTTTGAAGGTAGACAGGGTCCCGGAGCGCGGACTATACTTGCCGGACCTTTGGTAGCCGCTGCGACAGCAATTACAGGAGAGATAACCGATCCCAGAAAATTTTTATAACTTTGTATGACTATGATAAAAAAAATCGACATCATAACATCGACATGTATTCCTCTTCCCCAAGAGAATGTAGATACCGATCAAATTATCCCAGCTCGTTTTCTAAAAGCCGTTTCTCGGGAAGGTTTCGGAGAAAACCTGTTCCGCGATTGGCGCTTCGATAAAACAGGGCAACCTATTCGAGATTTTATTCTTAACAACCCGCTCTATTCCGGTTCCATTTTAGTAGCGGGGAAAAACTTCGGTAGCGGTTCCAGCCGTGAACATGCTGCTTGGGCTATTGCTGGATATGGATTCCAAGTAGTAGTATCTAGTTTTTTTGCCGATATTTTCAAGAACAATGCACTTAACAACGGAGTACTTCCGGTAATTGTCTCAGAGCAATTTCTTACCAGTTTATTCAAACATATTTTTTCGAACCCACAATCGACTGTTACAGTCAATTTGAAAGAGCAAACCATTACAGATGACACAAGCGGAGAATCGGAACATTTCGAAATAAATCCTTACAAAAAGAACTGTTTGCTCAACGGATATGACGACATCGATTATCTACTGAGCAAAAAACAAGAAATAGAAAACTGGGAAAAAAAACATTCATAACGAAATCGAGAAGTACTATGGTTGTAGAAATTATGGATACTACTCTGCGAGACGGAGAACAAACGTCGGGGGTATCGTTCGCCCGACAGGAAAAATTGAGTATCGCTCGCTTACTTTTAGAAGACCTAAAAATTCCTCGCATCGAAATTGCCTCGGCAAGAGTTTCCACCGGAGAATACGAAATGGCGAAACAATTATGCGAATGGGCCGAGAAACGAGGACACATCGACAAAATCGAGATATTGGGATTTCTCGATAAAGGAGCTTCTATCGAATGGATTCGTTCTTGTGGAGCCAAAGTGATGAATTTGCTCTGCAAAGGATCGGAAAAACATTGTACCTTCCAACTTCAAAAAACGGTACAGGAACACGTCGAAGATATCAAACAAACTATTAAGAAAGCGAAAGAAGTCGGACTGAAAATCAATCTCTATTTGGAAGATTGGTCCAATGGGATACAACATTCCCCTCAATACGTTTTTCATTTAATGGATGCTTTAAAAAATGAAGCTGTGGAAAGGTTCATGTTGCCCGACACATTAGGTATCTTGAATCCTCTTCAAACGCTAAAATTTTGCAGAGCCATGCGCAGGCGTTACCCCGACTTACGATTCGACTTTCATGCTCATAACGATTACGATTTGGCGACTGCCAACACTTTCGCTGCAACTCTAACCGGAATACAAGGCGTGCATTGTACCGTAAACGGGCTGGGCGAAAGAGCAGGAAATGCACCCCTCACCAGTGTCGTAGCCGTGTTGCATGATCACGTAAAAGCAACAACCGGAATTACCGAAAACATGGTAAACAAAGTGAGTCGTATCGTTGAATCCTATTCGGGAATACGAGTCGCAGCCAATAAACCTATTATTGGAGAATCCGTATTTACTCAATGTGCGGGAGTTCATGCCGACGGAGATAATAAGAACAATCTTTATTACAATGATTTATTACCCGAACGATTCGGGAGGAAACGCGAATATGCACTTGGCAAGACTTCCGGGAGAGCCAATATCCGTAAAAATCTCGAATCGTTAGGTATCGAACTCGATGACGAATCCATCAAGAGAGTAACTCAGAGAGTGGTCGAGTTAAGTGATAAAAAAGAAATGGTTACCCCAGAAGATCTTCCCTATATCATTTCAGACGTATTAAAACACGAAACCATAGCTCAGCACGTCAAGGTAATAAATTATACTTTAAACCTTTCTCAGGGATTAAAGCCAGTAGCAATCATTGCCATCGAAGTAAACGGAAAAACATACGAAGGAGCGTCTACCGGCGACGGACAATACGACGCATTCGTAAAAGCCATACGGAAGATATACAAAGAACAACTCGGACGAACGTTCCCGTCGTTGACAAACTATACAGTAAACATACCTCCCGGCGGACACACCGATGCATTGGTACAAACCGTTATCTCATGGGATTATAATGGAAATATTTTGAAAACACAGGGATTGGATGCCGACCAAATGGAAGCCGCCATACAAGCCACAATCAAAATGCTTAACTTAATAGAAGATAAAGAGCTGAATATACAAGACAATTAAAATAGAAAGAATATGAAATTACATATCGCAGTATTGCCCGGCGACGGAATTGGACCAGAAGTAGTGGAACAGGCTTTGAACGTAACGAAAGCCGTTTGTGAAAAATTCGGACATTCTCTGGAATATCAAACAGCCCCGGTAGGAGCTTGCGCCATAGAAGAAACCGGATTGCCCTACCCCGACTCTACTCATGAATTATGTATGCGCTCCGATGCCGTTTTGTTTGGAGCCATAGGTTCGCCCCAATACGACAATAACCCCAATGCTACCGTACGCCCTGAACAAGGATTACTTGCCATGCGGAAAAAGCTCGGACTATTCGCAAATATTCGTCCCATAACCACCTTTCCCGGATTGATTCATAAATCCCCCCTCCGTTCCGATATTATCGACGGCGCAGACTTTATGTGTATCCGAGAATTAACAGGAGGACTATATTTCGGACGACCACAAGGCCGTAGTGAAGACGGGAACATAGCCTATGATACCTGTATATACAGTCGGGAAGAAATTGTACGAATTGTCCAATTAGCATACGAATACGCCATGAAACGGCGTAAAAAAGTTACAATGGTCGATAAAGCGAATATATTGGCGACCTCCCGACTATGGAGAGAAATCACGCAAGAAATAGCATCGGAGTATCCAGAAGTCGAAACCGAATTTTTATTCGTCGATAACGCTGCCATGCGCATGATTCAATGTCCCAAAAGTTTCGATGTCGTCGTTACCGAAAACATGTTTGGCGATATACTCACCGACGAAGGTTCCGTTATCACAGGATCCTTAGGCATGCTGCCATCGGCATCGATTGGCCTGCATACTTCTGTATTCGAACCTATACATGGGTCCTATCCTCAGGCAGCAGGGAAAAATATAGCTAACCCGTTGGCGACCATATTGTCGGCGGCTATGATGTTCGAATATGCATTTGGGTTGAAAGAAGAAGCCTTATCGATTCAAACGGCCGTGTCCAAATCGATGAATGCCGGAATCGTGACCGAAGACCTCGCCGGCACAAGTACGAAATCCTACCATACCGACGACGTAGGTGAATGGATTGTCGAATGGATAAAAAGCCACTGATCAAAGCAATAATAAAGCGGATAGTAAATTTTGAATACTATCCGCTTTTTTGCTACTTCCTTATCTAATTATCTATTGAACCGAACCAGAAAATACGACAATTCTATTCCAATTATTATTTTTCGGATATAATTGAGAATCACTACCATTAGCAATAATCTGTATTCGTTTTCTATCTATATTGTATTTCTCGGTCAATAATTTGACAACAGACTCTGCACGACGCTGGCTCAATTGTTTATTATACTCGGGTGTTCCGGTTGCTTTATCGGCATACCCTATTACCGAGATATTACAAGAAGGATTGCTTTTCATCCATTGTGCTATGTTATAAACATTTACCATTTCTTCATTAGAAACAACAGCGCTATTGATCGTAAAGCGTACTACACCCGTCAACTCTTGGCTACAAGCAGCTGGCTCTATTACAGTTACCTCCTCGACAACCGCTTCTGGACATGGAGGACATTCCACAACTCTTGACTCGCACTCGTTCAATTGAGCCCTCAATGCATTAACCCTATTATTCAAATCGCCGATAACCATTTGATCGGCATAAGCATCGTATGCCTTAAATCGGTCTTTGCCGAATTTAATAGAAAAACCTCCGATTGCCGAAATAACACTTTCGACTTCTGTTCCTTCGACAATTCCATTAAAATGATCGCCAATTAAATTACCTCGTCCCTCCAAGAAGAAATCGACATAATGCGACAATCTGAAATTCAACTTAATACCGGCTGTTATAGGGAAAGCATACGTTTTATTATTATATGGAGTATTATGGAATGAATAAATACCACCGGCTCCGGCAAAAGGTATGATAGAAAATACACGATCCTCGTTATAACCGTGGAAAGTATTAAACATATTCCACATGATATCGCCGTAAACCGCAGCATAACGCATATGTGTCATCACTCCTTCGGCAAGCGGCCAATTGGTATGTAAAGCACCTCCCATCGCAGATAACCGGAATCCCAAATACGGGCTGATCCATTTACCGATAGCAAAGTCCATAGCCAGCGTATATTGAGCATCTCCTACATGTTCGGTCAAAAAAGTTTGACCTCCGGCTCCTATCGAAATAAACCAGTTATTTTTATGACTATCAGAATAATACCGAGGCTTGGTAGGTACAACCTCTGTTACCGAAACATCTTCTTCAACAATAATCGCTTGAGCTCCTGCCGATTCGGAATAACAGAAAAGCGAAGTTGTAGCTATGGCTACTGCTAAATAAAAGAAATTTGTTTTCATTTTAATTTGTTTTAGTTATACAATTTTGCAATTACATTTCAAAAAAAACAGGAGCATAAGTCAAACGCTATTATCCGTTTTTGTAAATTAAAACAAACAGATAAAAGAATGTGTTCACCAACCGTCAAAAAAAGAGATAGTAAAATTCTATATTATTTAGGCTATATAAGCTTCTTATAAAAAATGAAAACAGGTTATACCGGTTGGTAATAAATTATTAAATTTGCACATACCGATGAATGCGAAACTTTTACCCATCGAATAACAGAGGTAATATTTATGAAACGAAATAAAAAAAATTCTGATTTTTTCTCAAAAAAACGCTCCAAATACAAACTTACATTTTTCAACGAAAGCTCTCTTGAAGATGTATGGACTATTTGTTTTTCCCGATTTGGAGCCATAATGACCGCCATTCTTCTCATTGGTCTGATTGTCGTAGCTATACTCTCTGTAATCGTAGGTACACCTGTAAAAAATTTATTACCCGGATATTTGAAAACAGAAGAACGAATCGAAATGGTTGATAAAATCCTTAGAGTCGATTCTTTGGCGGCAGAAGTACAGCGTCGCGACGCATATATAAAAAATCTTGCTTCCATACTTACCGGTGAAATAAAAATAGATTCTATCGGACAACAAGCCGACAGTCTGCTTTCCACAACGACAGATACTCTTCTACCGGAATCTAAACTGATGGCAAACTATATCAAGCAATACGAACAAGAAGAAAAATACACGCTAAATGTTTTTACCCCGACTACTCCTATCGACGGAAAACTGTTTTACCCGCCGCTAAAAGGCAAAATAATCAAAGCCTATAACCCCAAAGAAGGACATTTCGGTATCGACATACAGTGCCCCAGAAATACAGCTGTTTCTGCCGTCCTCGATGGCACGATTGTTTCCGCCGGTTATACAATCGATTACGGATATGTCGTATATATACAGCACAGCAATAATTACCTGTCGGTCTATAAATATAATTCGGGGATTCTTAAAAACATAGGAGATAAAGTATCGGGAGGTGAAAAAATAGCCGTGACCGGGTGGGAAGATGGTAAATCCTCAAAACAATCATGTGTGGCCGAATTTCAATTGTGGCACATGGGTCAGTCGTTAGACCCGGAAAAATATATCACTTTCTAATCCCGATTCATTAAAGATACACTTTATTTTATACCTTTGTAAAGTTAAAATTGAGATTTGACCTCTTAAACCGAATGAAAAAGCAATTAGCAATATTAGGCTCTACCGGATCGATTGGAACTCAAACATTAGAAGTTGTCGCCGAATATCCCGACTTATTCGAGGTATACACATTAACAGCGAATAATAACGTCGACTTGCTGATAGAACAGGCCAAACATTTTAATCCCGATTCGGTAGTAATAGCCAACGAAGCTCATTATAATAAGCTGAAAGAAGCTCTGAAAGATTTCCCTATAAAAATATATGCGGGAGAAAATGCCATTTCTGAAATCGTAGAGGCAGCGCCCATCGATATAGTAGTCACGGCAATGGTAGGATATTCGGGGTTAAAACCTACTATACGAGCTATCGAAGCTCATAAGACCATTGCTTTGGCCAATAAAGAAACATTGGTAGTTGCCGGGGATCTCATCAAACGTCTTGCTCTCGAATACCGGACACCTATCATTCCTGTCGATTCGGAGCACTCTGCTATTTTCCAGTGCTTAGTTGGCGAAGGAGATAATCCTATCGAGAAAATCATTTTAACGGCATCCGGCGGACCATTCCGAAAATTCACGGCAGAACAGATGGCGCATGTTACCAAAAGCGACGCTTTAAAACACCCCAAGTGGCACATGGGACATAAAATTACCATAGATTCTGCAACACTTATGAACAAAGGCTTTGAAATGATCGAAGCCAAATGGCTGTTTGACGTATCCCCTCAAAACATAGAAATTGCCGTACACCCGCAATCTATCGTGCACTCTATGGTTCAATTCAAAGATGGATCTGTCAAAGCTCAACTGGGGACCCAAGATATGAGACTCCCCATTCGATACGCCTTGTCCTATCCTGCTCGTTTGGAAAGCTCGGCTCCGAAATTGACACTCGAACAATACTCCGAACTCACATTCGAGTATCCCGATTTCGAACGATTCCCTTTGTTACGATATGCATTTGACGCTGTCGCAACAGGTGGGAATATGCCCTGCATTATGAATGCGGCCAACGAAATAGCCGTAGCCGGTTTCCTTAACGACACGATCGCCTACCCCGACATTGCCCGCATTGTTTCTGAAACAATGGAGCACATAGAATTTATCGAGTCACCCGAATATGAGGATTACGTCCACACAAACAAATTAGCCCGCAATTATGCGACCGAACTTGTTAAATCATATCAATAAAAAATAGCATTATTAATGGAAACATTCTTAATAAAAACAGTACAACTACTATTAAGCCTCTCCATATTAGTCATTTTCCACGAATTTGGACATTTTATATTCGCCCGAATGTTCAAGGTTCGGGTTGAAAAATTCTATCTGTTTTTCGATCCGTGGTTTTCTCTTTTCAAATTCAAACCTAAAAATAGCTATACCGAATATGGAATCGGCTGGCTACCGTTCGGAGGATATGTGAAGATTTCGGGAATGATCGACGAATCGATGGACAGAGAACAAATGAGCCAGCCGCCCAAACCGTGGGAATTTCGGTCGAAACCGGCATGGCAAAGGCTCCTAATTATGGTAGCGGGCGTTGTATTTAATTTCATTTTGGCCGTCTTCATCTATTCGATGATCGTCTACACATGGGGAACATCTTATATACCGTTCAAAAACGCTTACGCTGGTATGGAATACTGTGAGTCGGCAAGAAACATAGGATTCCAAAACGGAGATATTCCTCTCTCGGCCGACGGTGTCGATTTGAATTATATGTCGAGCGAGACCCTTCAAAAAATAGTAGACGCCAAAGAGGTGAAAGTTTTGCGAGATAACGACACAGTAACCATCGAAATCCCCAAAAACTTTATGTTACGATTGATCGATAAAGAAGAACTGTTCGCATTATACCGTATTCCTTCTGTCGTGTTCGAAGCCTCCCCGAATACCGGGGCAGCACGAGCCGGTCTGCAAAAGGGAGACCATATAGAATCGATCGATGGAGAAAAGGCATCATCACTAAATGAAATGCACAAAATACTGGAATCCAAACCTAACACCAGCGTGTCGGTTGTCTACTCCCGAGGCTCAGAAGTGAAAACGACAGAAATCACGACAGATTCTTTGGGACGATTAGGCATAGCCATTGCTCCTTTGAGCGATAGTTATGCAATAGTCACAGAACATTATGGATTCTGGGAATCTTTTCCCAAAGGGATAGAATTGGGAGTGGACAAATTGAAGAGCTACGTGAGTAGTATGAAATATGTATTCACCAAAGAAGGAGCTCAAAGTTTAGGCGGATTTGGAGCTATCGGAAGTATATTCCCGGCAACATGGGACTGGGAGGCTTTTTGGAGCATGACAGCATTTCTCTCGGTCATATTAGCCTTCATGAATATTTTACCTATTCCTGCTCTTGACGGAGGACATGTCTTATTCCTACTATACGAAGTGATTACAAGAAGGAAACCGAACGATAAATTTATGGAATACGCACAAATGGGAGGCATGCTCTTCCTATTTGCATTATTGATTTATGCTAATGGAAACGATATATTCCGATTTTTCTTTAAGTAACAGACTATGGACTACATTAAAATAACATTAAAACCGGGGAAAGAAGACTCGTTCCACAGATTCCACCCATGGGTATTCTCAGGAGCGATATATCGCTTTGAGAAACAACCAGAAGAAGGAGATATCGTCGAGGTAACAGACCATCAAGGAAATTTTATCGGTATAGGCCAATACCAAATCGGTAGTATTGCCGTTCGTATATTGACTTTTAAACCGGAAGAAATAAACGAGCAATTCTACTTCAAAAGATTGCAAGAGGCATATAATGTGCGATTAAGTCTCGGTCTCCTTAACGGAGAGTATAACAATACCTGCCGATTGGTACATGGAGAAGGAGACAATTTACCGGGGCTTATCATCGACTTATATAATAAAACGGCTGTCATGCAAGCTCATACTCCGGGCATGCATTACGCCCGTCATCAAATAGCCCAAGCGTTGAAATCGGTTTTGGGAAATGCGATAGACAATATCTACTACAAATCGGAAACTACTCTCCCCTATAAAGCAGAACTTGATGCAGAAAACGAATATCTGTTGGGGGGCGATGCACCTAATATCGCCACGGAAAACGGACTGAAATTTTATGTCGATTGGGTTCGTGGGCAAAAGACCGGGTTCTTCGTCGACCAACGGGAAAACCGGGCCTTGCTCGAACGCTACGCTCACGGACGATCGGTTTTAAACATGTTCTGCTATACCGGCGGTTTCTCTTTTTACGCCATGCGGGGTAATGCCAAATTGGTACATTCGGTCGACAGCTCTTCGAAAGCTATCGATCTGACCTGCAAAAATGTAGAGTTGAACTTTCCCGGAGATAACAGGCATCAAGCATTTGCCGAAGATGCGTTCAAATTTTTGGATACTATGGGAGATCAATATGATTTAATTATTCTCGATCCACCGGCATTTGCAAAACATAAAAAAGTATTGAATAATGCTTTGCAAGGTTATCGGAAACTGAATGCAAAAGCATTCGAAAAAATTCGTCCGGGAGGAATATTGTTCACATTCTCTTGTTCGCAAGTAGTAAGTAAAGAAAATTTCAGATTGGCTGTTTTCAGTGCCGCAGCACAATCGGGACGCAATGTCCGCATTTTACACCAACTGACTCAACCCGCCGACCACCCGGTTAATATCTATCACCCGGAAGGTGAATACTTGAAAGGGTTAGTCTTGTATGTAGAATAAACCAAATTTCAAAAAATCACGTTATATGAAAAAAATTGTTTGTACAATGGCTTCATTGCTTATCTTAGCATCTTGTGCTACCAAACAGGAAAAAGACGACTTCGATTACACCGTAGAATCGTTTGCCGATCTTGAAATCCTGCGTTATAAAGTTCCCGGATTCGAGGAATTATCTTTAAAACAAAAAGAATTGGTTTATTACCTCTCCGAAGCTGCGGCATACGGCCGGGATATACTTTATGACCAAAACGGAAAATGGAACTTGGCCATTCGCCGCACTCTCGAAGCAATCTATCAAAACTATACCGGAGACCGCGAAAGTCAGAATTTCAAAAATTTTGAAGTTTATCTGAAACGGGTGTGGTTTTCAAATGGAATTCACCATCACTACGGCTGTGACAAATTTGTTCCCGAATTTTCACAAGAATTTTTTACCGAAGCTGTTAAATCGCTCGACCCTGAAACACTTCCTCTAACCACTGGTGCAAGTGTAGACGATCTACTCAATACATTGACTCCTGTTATTTTCGATCCCTCGGTCATGCCCAAACGAGTAAATCAAGCTGCCGGTGAGGACCTCATCGTCACCTCGGCATGCAATTATTACGATGGTGTGACTCAGGCCGAGGCAGAAGCGTTTTACAACAAAATGAAAAATCCCAAAGACGAAACTCCTATCTCGTACGGACTGAATAGCCGTTTAGTAAAACGTGACGGAAAAATCGTAGAAGAAACCTATAAAGTGGGCGGACTCTATACCGAAGCTATCGAGAAGATTGTATATTGGCTCGAAAAAGCTGCCGGCGTAGCAGAAAACGAACAACAGAAAGAAGTCATCGAGAAACTCATCGATTATTACCAAACCGGTGATTTGAAACAATTCGACGAATATGCCATTCTCTGGGTAAAAGATCTCGATTCCCAAGTAGATTTTGTCAACGGTTTTACCGAAACTTACGGCGATCCATTGGGCATGAAAGCGAGCTGGGAATCTATCGTCAACTTTAAAAAT
This sequence comes from Barnesiella sp. B2-R-119, assembly GCF_023656675.1. Classification (NCBI taxonomy): domain Bacteria; kingdom Pseudomonadati; phylum Bacteroidota; class Bacteroidia; order Bacteroidales; family Barnesiellaceae; genus Barnesiella; species Barnesiella sp. B2-R-119. Next base: position 173,971 of record NZ_JAMOKL010000006.1, on the reverse strand, counting down.
CTCGAAGCATCGGAACGGACTCATACGATCAGCGATAATGCTCAATGGTTCGAAGACAATTCTCCGGTGGATTCTCGATTCAAAAAAGATAAAGTAAAAGGTGTTTCAGCCAAAGTAATCACAGCGGCAATGTTAGCCGGAGACTGTTACCCCTCCACCCCCATAGGTATCAATTTACCCAACTCTAACTGGATTCGCCACATTCACGGATCAAAATCGGTAACGATCGAAAACATTACCGAGGCTTACGAGAAAGCCGCGCAAGGTAACGGATTCAACGATGAGTTCGTATGGAGCGATACCGAACGGAATTTGATGAATAACTACCTCTTCCAAGCCGACAACCTTCACACCGATTTACACGAATGCTTGGGTCATGGATCCGGTAAATTGTTACCCGGTGTAGATCCCGATGCATTAAAAGCATATAGCTCCACATTGGAAGAAGCTCGTGCCGACTTGTTCGCTCTATATTATATGGCCGATCCCAAAATATTGGAATTAGGTCTTCTTCCTTCGGAAGATGCTTACAAAGCAGCTTATTACAAATACATGATGAACGGGCTCATGACTCAGCTCACCCGCATAGAACCGGGAAAAAACATAGAAGAGTCGCACATGCGTAATCGCCAATTAATCGCCCGTTGGGCCTACGAACATGGTAAAGCCGACAATGTCGTGGAATTTGCCAAACGTGATGGAAAAACTTACGTTGTCATCAATGATTATGAAAAACTACGGAGTTTGTTCGGTAAATTACTGGCCGAAGTACAACGGATAAAATCGGAAGGTGATTACGAAAGCGGTAAAAACTTAGTCGAGGAGTATGGAGTAATTGTCGACCAAGATTTGCACAATGAGGTATTGGCTCGATATGAAAACCTACACATAGCTCCGTACAAAGGATTTGTAAATCCGGTCTATACACCTATCACCGACGAGAACGGAAATATAACCGACATACAAATCTCCTATAACGAAGGATATGCCGAGCAAATGTTGAGATACTCCAAAGATTATTCTCCTCTGCCTATCTATACGTCTATACCCGTTGTTTGTAAATAATCGATACAACGATACTATCCTCACCCCGATATATGCCAGATATATCGGGGTGCTCTTTTTCTACAAAACATCTTTACTCGCTTATTTTTAATTTGTATCTTGCAACAAATTTCAATTACACATCATGCAACAAAAAATCAAAGACATAAAACTTAAATTCAGACAGGCAATGAACGGGATCGTTTCTCAAAACATGAGAAATCTCGGAGCCAACTACAAAATAAACTTTGGACTAACATTACCCCTGTTAAAAAAAATAGCCGAAGAGATACCGGCGGATGCTCAACTGGCAAATGCTTTGTGGAACGATACCGCCGTGCGTGAATCGATGATGCTGGCGCCTATGCTCTACCCCTCAGATGAATTTAACGAAGATGAAGCAGAAAAGTGGGTCACGAATATGCCCAATATCGAAATTGCCGATATATGCTGTAAAAGCCTGTTCCGCCGACTCCGATTCGCACCTCGAAAAGCACTGTCATGGAGTCTCTCCGACAAGATGATACGACAGTATACCGGATTGCAGTTAGCGACAGCTTGGCTTATCGACCACCACGAAATAAACGACATTTCGATATTCGAGCAGATAGCCGATATCGCACTAAAAAAAGTGGCAGACCCAAATGTCAATTTAGCTTTTCCTGCCGTCAATTATCTCAAACAAGCCATGCATCATGACAAACTTTCTGTCTATATTCTGTCGAATTCAAAAAACTCATTCGAGAACAATGAGTTATACAGTAACTTATTCGATGAATTAAACCAAGAAAAGGAACTGTTCAAAGAATTTTCGAGATACGATTCAAACTGAATTTGTTTTGCTTGTAATACAAAAATAGCTAAATTTGTAACATAGGTTGTTTACCATGCCAGAAGAAAAATCAAAAGAAACTGTAAAACAGTTGTTTATACAATTTTTAGAATCCCGGAATTTACGAAAAACCCCGGAACGGTTTGCTATATTGGAGAAAATATACACGACAACTCAACACTTCGATGTAGAAACTCTATATGAAGCTATGATCCAAAATGGATACAGAGTAAGCAAAGCCACGGTCTATAACACGATAGATCTGTTACTCGAAGCCAACTTAGTGCGCAAACACCAATTCGGGAGTAATCTGGCACAGTATGAACGAGTATATAATGCCAACCATCATCATCTCATCTGTATGAAATGTGGTAAAGTCAGGGAAGTAAAAGATTTGGATTTGATGTCCAATTTGAATACTCGCAAATTCAATAAATTCAATACATCGTACTATACCCTATATGTCTATGGCATTTGTAGCCGATGTAGCAACAAAAACAAAAAAGATAAAATCGAAAAGAAATAAACCGAATTAAAGTTTACATAACACTCAAATTATGAAAGTCGATGTTCTCTTAGGATTGCAATGGGGCGACGAAGGTAAAGGTAAAGTCGTTGATGTATTGACACCCAATTATGATATAATCACTCGCTTTCAGGGAGGCCCCAATGCCGGCCATACACTGGAATTCAAAGGCGAAAAATATGTTTTACGCTCTATTCCTTCGGGTATTTTTCAAGGAGGGAAAATAAATATCATCGGGAATGGCGTAGTTTTGGATCCTATTCTGTTCAAAGAAGAAGCCGAAAGTTTAGCCGAAAGCGGACACGATCTCACCCAATGCCTCTACATTTCAAAAAAAGCTCACCTGATTTTACCCACACACCGAATTCTCGATGCGGCTTATGAAGCTGCGAAAGGAAGCTCCAAAATCGGGACCACAGGAAAAGGTATCGGACCCACCTATTCCGATAAAATCAGTAGAAACGGTGTTCGCGTAGGCGACATATTCCTCGATTTCAAAAAAATATATACCACGGCAAAAACTAAACACGAAAATATTCTTCGCTCTCTTAATTACGATTACAACATAGACGAATTGGAACCCAAATGGTTCGAAGCTATCGAATACTTGAAAAGATTTAAAATCATTGACAGCGAACACGTTATCAATCATTACCTGAAAGAAGGAAAATCTATCCTCGCCGAAGGAGCGCAAGGAACGATGCTCGATGTCGATTTCGGTTCTTACCCGTTCGTCACGTCATCGAATACCGTATGTGCCGGGGCATGTACCGGATTGGGAGTTGCTCCTAGTAAAATCGGAGAAGTGTATGGTATATTCAAGGCCTATTGTACCCGGGTAGGAAGCGGCCCCTTTCCAACTGAACTATTCGACGAAACCGGAAAGAAAATACGAGACCTCGGCCATGAATACGGTGCTGTGACAGGACGAGAACGACGCTGCGGCTGGATCGATTTGGTAGCCTTGAAATACGCAATTATGATAGATGGAGTAACCAAACTAATCATGATGAAAAGCGATGTTCTCGATTCTTTCGAAACCATTAAGGCTTGTGTCGCTTATCGGATAAATGGAAAAGAAACTACTGAATTCCCCTACTCTATTGAAGAAAATATTGAACCGGTTTATGTAGAACTTCCGGGCTGGAAAACCGATATGACTAAGATTCACACAGAAAAAGAATTTCCCCAGAAGTTCAATGATTATATCGCATTTTTGGAAAAAGAATTACAAGTACCTATCCAAATTGTATCGGTGGGACCGGATCGTGAACAAACGATTATCCTCTCCAATAAATAATAACTAACCTAACCTCTATCTACTATGGCAAAGATTAAACCATTCAAGGGAATACGTCCTCCGAAAGATTTCGTCGAGCAGGTGGCCTCACGGCCTTATGATGTTCTCAATTCAGAAGAAGCGCGCCAAGAAGCTGATGGCAATGAAAAATCGCTCTACCATATTATTAAACCTGAGATCGATTTCGTTTCCGGTACGGACGAACATAGCCCAGAAGTTTATCAAAAAGCGGTAGAGAACTTTAATATGTTCCAAGAGAAAGGTTGGTTGGTACAAGATAACAAAGAACATTATTACATCTACGCTCAAACCATGAACGGACATACTCAATATGGATTGGTCGTAGGTGCATGCGTCGAAGACTATATGTCGGGAGCAATTAAAAAGCACGAACTTACTCGGCGAGATAAAGAGGAAGACCGTATGAAACATGTGCGTATCAATAATGCCAACATCGAACCGGTATTCTTCGCTTATCCTGATAATACAGAACTCGATGCAATCATCAAACAAGAAACTTCTGTTTCTCCTGAATATGATTTTGTAGCTCCCGATGGATTCGGACACCATTTTTGGGTAATCGACAACGATAAAACGATAGCTCGAATTACAGAACTATTTGCACAAATTCCCAGTTTATATATTGCTGACGGACATCACCGAACGGCTGCTGCCGCCCTAGTGGGGAATGAAAAAGCCCGGCAAAATCCCAATCATCGCGGTGACGAAGAATACAATTACTTCTTAGCTGTCTGCTTTCCAGCCTCTCAATTACAGATTATCGATTATAACCGAGTTGTAAAAGACCTGAACGGACTTACCCCTCATGAATTTCTTGAAAAACTAAAAGAAAATTTCATTGTCGAAGAAAAAGGAGTGCAAATATATAAACCGAAAAAGCTACATAATTTTTCTCTATATATAGATGGAAAATGGTATTCCTTAACGGCAAAAGAAGGTACATACGACGATAACGATCCCATAGGAATACTCGATGTAACTATATCTTCCGACCTAATTCTCAGGGATATTTTGGGTATAAAAGATTTACGTTCGGACAAACGAATCGATTTCGTCGGAGGAATCCGGGGACTCGAAGAATTGCAACACAGAGTCGACAGCGGTGAAATGAAAATGGCTTTGGCTCTATATCCGGTATCGATGAAACAACTGATGGACATAGCGGATACGGGTAACATAATGCCACCCAAAACAACATGGTTCGAACCTAAATTAAGATCTGGGCTGATTATTCATAAATTGGAGTGAGAAGGCTGGCCTATTTCCACACTTAGCGGTTCTTTGATATAATATTATTTAACAAAGAACTGCTATATTATTTTTTATCTCATGCAGCAAAAAAGGGTTTGATTACATCTATTTAATGTAGAAGTAACTCAGGCCGAGTAAATCGGTATGAATGAAAAAGAGCTGATAGAAGCTTGTAAAAACAACGACGTTCGAGCGCAGAAGTTACTTTACGAAACTTTTGCTCGCAAAATGATGTCAGTGTGTTTGCGTTATGCCGATAATCGAGAAATGGCAGAAGACTTTTTGCAAGACGGATTTATCAAAGTTTTTTCTTCCATACGGAGTTACAGTTACGAAGGTTCTTTTGAAGGATGGATGCGGCGTATTTTTGTCAATACGGCATTAGAGGCTTTACGCAAAAACGATCTGTTAAGAAACGGAGTCGAGTTAAATGCGTTAGAACCACAGCAAGAGGCCGACTACTCTGCCGTAGAAAAAATCTCGGCCGATGAATTGATGGAACTCATCGCGCAACTACCTCCGGGCTTTCGGACGGTTTTCAATATGTTTGCTATCGAAGGCTATTCACATAGAGAAATAGCCGAGACTTTAAACATCAATGAAAGTACTTCGAGATCGCAGTATACACGGGCAAAAAGATTGCTGCAAAAATGGATTAAAGAATTAAAGTAAACAGGTATTGATAACAATCTATTAATGATAGACGATCAGAATTTCGAAAAAGCAATACGCACCAAACTGGTACAACATGAATCCGATGTTCCGGATGCCATGTGGTCGGGTATTGAGTCGAGATTGCTTAAAAGAGTACCCAATAAAGTACCCCTCTATCGTCGTATCATGTGGTATTCGGCCGCTGCAATCGTTATGGGTGTTATCGTTACGGTGGCTTTATGGCAATATCCGGATAAAGAAATATCCGCACCTCTCGCTGTTAATGAGGATTACACGGTTCCCACAATAACACAACCTTCTATTTCAAATCTTCATTCAAGTATTGAATCTCCTTCGGTAGAGACACTCAAATTTTTACCGGTTTCATCGCCTCAGTCTCAGAGTCAAACAAAGCAAGAAACTCAAACTGACTCAAAAATTGAAATCGTCGAAACGAATAAAATGAATGAATCCCAAGTAGAAAACAGATCTAACAATACGAAATCAGAACAATACGATTCACAATCCTATCGGAAAAAGTTAGAAGATTTCGAAAATGACGGCAAAAAACTGAAAGAAGCCGATCTTGCAATTACCGAACCGATGAAAAAGGGTAAAAGCAATGGGCTAAAATTCGGACTTATGGCATCCAATGCGACCTCTGGAAACAGTAAGAATCCGGCAAAAGCTATTCGCACGAGGAATCCGCTAATGATGATGTCGGCAAAAAGGAATCCGGTTTATGAGTTTGACCACAAGATGCCATTATCTGTGGGAGCCACAGTTTCCAAAAGTTTGGCAAGAAACTGGGAGTTAGAATCAGGTATAATATATACTTATTTATACTCCAAATATCATTCAACCAACGGAAATGGCAGCCAAGAATTACATTATTTAGGTATTCCCATAGATATTATATATCGATTTGCCCGAGTGAAACGAGCATCTTTTTATGCTTCTGCGGGAGGTAAGGTCGATTTTTACCTTACCGGACAACAGAAAGACGAAGGGCACGACAAAGGAATTTCCGGATCTGGGTATAAAAAGCTCGAACATGAAAATGTACAATTCTCTGTACAGGCCAAATTAGGAGCGGCTCTCACACTGTATAAACAAACGGAACTTTATTTGGAGCCTCATATCGCATATTATATCGAGAATAATTCGAGTATACACAATATATGGAAAGATAAACCTTTCAACTTTGGATTAACGTTGGGAATAAGAACTGGCTTTTAAACGAACAACATTTATAAACTAAGAACAAAAAAATAATGAACACATTGAAACTTGTATCTATTCTAATTTTACTCTGTGGCGTTTTATCATTATCCGGCTGTTTAGGCGATGGTGGAAATACATTATCTGTATACTCTACGGGCAGTATCTATAAAACTTCGACAGGAACTTCCTATATGTTTATAGACCGAGCCGGTATATCTGCGACAAGCGCAGAATTACAAGGTGAAAGGTTAGAAGTAGGCGACAGAATATTAGCTACTACGACCATCGATTTCGATAATCAGGGAACCCAATTGGCGCAAGGCATATACAATGCCACAATTGCAGGAGTACATAAATTCGATTGTAAAAACTATACATTCGACAATTCTATATCCTCTTTCGCTAGTGACACATTGCCCACACTATATGGTGTAGAACCTTTCCTAAGCTATCGCAAAGACGACACGATATTGACTTTTGCATATGTCAAACATGATGTAGAAAACGGTGATCCGAGCTCTTTGAAGCTAGTCCAACCTAAATTATACAATCCAGAGGCTAAAACAGATACTCTCTTTCTCATATATGAAAAAGGGAATATCAAAGATAGCAAAAGCTCGGACTATATTTCTTTCAAATTACCTCAATATCCGAGTGACACAGATATTAACGTCGTTGTAAGATACAATGCCGAAAGTTCCAATTTATCGACCAATAACGGCGACAGAACCAGTAAACTATTTTCTATAACATATAACAGACCTTCGACACTAAACTAATTCTATAAAGAACTTTTATTTTTGATGTTTATAATTTCAGACGGGGTGTCCGTGAGGATACCTCTTTCTTTTTATAAAAATGGAGGCATTTCTATCGATTTCACTCATTGCAATAATTACAAAATAATATTATCTTTGTCTCCTTATAATACTCATAAAAAACGATGAAAAAACTTTTTTTCTTTACTATTGCCCTGCTATGGACAGGGTTCAGCTCTTTCTCGAAAACTCTTTCTTTGCAAGGAGAGTTTATAAATTCCTCGCACCGATACATTCAATACATAGGCCGTATCAGCCATAAAGCTCCGGATACTATTCGTTTCAATTATCCCGGAGTTCAAATACGGGCTTCATTCCGGGGTACATCTCTAAAAATGTATGCCAAGCCCATGAGTGGATTTTTTATGGTAAAGATAGACAATGCTGCCCCTTTCAAAATTTCATTCAATTCCCCCTCCGACTCGATCGTTACCCTTGCCACTGCACTAAACGATACGGTTCATACCGTGACTATCATGAATGTAATAGAGTCTTTTCATCGTCAACCGGAATTCAAAGGCTTTTTGCTTGACAAAGGGAAAAACTTGGTATCCCCGCCAAACCTTCCACAACGCAAAATAGAATTTATCGGTAATTCCATCACATGCGGATATGGAATAGAGAGTGTTGAAGCCTCCGATCCCTTTACCGAAGAAACGGAAAATCACTATTACACCTACGCCGCAATCACCGCCCGAAACCTCCATGCCCAACATTTTGCAATAGCTCGCAGTGGAATAGGTATCTACCGAAATTATAACGGGCCACGTGAAGGCAGTCCAGATTGTATGCCTGCCATGTATAATCAAACTCTTTTCAATGATTCCTCCGAAATTTGGGACTTCTCCCGATATATCCCAGATGTCGTATGCATAAACCTCGGTACAAATGATACCAGCACGCCCGGTTATGATACGGATCGTTTGTATAATGCCTATCTCGCTTTCCATAAAACAGTACGCAATAATTATCCAAAAGCCAAAATCGTGTGGCTTACAGGCTGTATGCTTCATGGCGAGTCGTTGTCTCTGGTTAAAAATACGCTCGACCGACTCTCCGATACACTTCACAAAGCCGGAGACCTCGAAGTATATCGTTTCGATATGACTCCCCAAACCGGAGAATTAGGATACGGAGCAAGCTGGCATCCCAGCCTTTTACAACAACAACGAATGGCTGACGAACTGACTCCATTTCTCCGTAAGTTAATGAGCTGGACAGACTAACCATCTTCAACAAAAAACATTACGGAAAGCGGGCTTAAAATAAATTCGTTTTATTTTGAGCTAAGCCATATTCTGTAAAAGTCAAATATAAAAAAGCCCAGAAAGATTGAGTTCTTTCTGGGCTTTTTTATATGTTGGGTAGAACTATCTTAACGAAACAAATCCGTGTGGTCTGCGATATACCAATCGTACATCTTTTGTACCCCCTCCTCTATCTCGATTTTATGATGCCACCCCAAAGCATGTAGTTTGGAAACATCGGTCAATTTACGCATGGTCCCGTCCGGTTTATCGGCATTGAACCGAATCTCTCCTTCATAACCGACAACTTCCCGTATCCGATGAGCCAAAGCAGCTATGGTTATTTCTTTACCTGTTCCGATATTGATATGGCAATTCCTTACTTCCGGGTTATCACCTTTCACATCAGAGAAATCGACATGTTCGAGAATATATACCGAAGCATCGGCCATCTCCTCGCTCCACAAAAACTCACGTAACGGTTTCCCGGTCCCCCACAATTCCACATAATCGGGATAAATACCATACTTACCCAACACCGTGAGAATAGCTCCTGTCGTGGCGGTTCCGTCGATACCCTCCACTGGCCGCAACGATAGATCTTTACGAACAGCGCCCCAATCGTCCATCATTAAACATTTTCCCAAATGTATTTTACGAATCATAGCAGGCAACACATGGCTTCGCTCCAAATGGAAATTATCGTTAGGGCCATAGAGGTTAGTAGGCATTACAGCAATATAGTTGGTTCCATATTGCAAATTAAAACTTTCACACATTTTCAAACCGGCAATCTTGGCAATCGCATACGGCTCGTTCGTATATTCCAACGGAGAAGTTAACAATGCATCTTCTTTCATCGGCTGTCGAGCATCACGCGGATAAATGCAAGTACTGCCCAAGAACAACAATTTCTTTACTCCATGTCTGAAACTTTCACCGATGACATTCTGCTGTATTTGCAGGTTTTGATAGATAAAATCTGCCCGATAGATACTGTTTGCCATAATTCCCCCCACATGAGCGGCCGCCAGAATCACATACTCCGGTTGCTCTTCGTCAAAGAATCTCTTCACAGCAACCCCGTCGAGCAAATCCAATTCTTTATGAGAACGACCTATCAAATGGGTGTAACCCTTTTCCTGCAAATTCTTCCAAATAGCCGATCCCACCAATCCGTGATGTCCGGCTACATATATTTTGGCACTCTTTTCCATACCGATTCTTTTCTTATTTAACAATACCCTTTTCCAGATATTCAGCCAAGTTCATGCGAATCTCGTCTCCGGCTCTCTCGACCGCCACTTTCGCCATGTCGGCATCGACCATAATCTTCACCAATTCTTCAAAAGAGGTCTTCATGGGATTCCACCCCAACTCTTTCTTCGCTTTCGTCGGGTCACCCCACAAATTCACCACATCGGTAGGACGATAAAAATCAGGAGAGACCTCGACAATGATCTTTCCGGTCGCCCGATCTATTCCCTTTTCATTCTCCCCTTCGCCTACAAAATCCAATTCTATACCTACATGATGGAATGCCAACTGACAAAACTCCCGTACCGAATGCTGTACACCGGTGGCAATCACAAAATCCTCCGGTTTATCATTCTGTAAAATGAGCCACATGCACTCTACATAATCCTTGGCATATCCCCAATCTCGCAACGACGAAAGATTTCCCAAATAGAGCTTCTCTTGTTTCCCTTGTGCAATACGAGCGGCGGCCAATGTAATCTTACGAGTCACGAAAGTCTCCCCCCGACGTTCCGATTCATGGTTAAACAAGATACCCGAACAGCAGAACATATTATAAGCCTCACGATACTCTTTGACAATCCAAAATCCATAGAGCTTGGCCACTGCATAAGGGCTGTACGGGTGGAATGGAGTCTGTTCGTTTTGTGGAACTTGTTCTACCTTACCATACAACTCCGACGTCGAAGCCTGATAAATGCGACAAGTTTCGGCCAAACCACATTGGCGGACGGCTTCAAGAATGCGAAGCACACCGGTGGCATCTACATCGGCTGTAAATTCCGGGGCATCGAATGACACTTGTACATGGCTTTGAGCTGCCAAATTATATATTTCATCGGGCCTTACTTTCCCGACCACCTGAATCAGACTCATCGAGTCTCCTAAATCGGCATAATGCAAATGGAAATGAGGCCGACCTTCCAAATGGGCTATACGTTCACGGTAGTCTACCGAAGACCGACGGATCGTTCCGTGCACTTCATAGCCCTTTTCCAATAAAAATTCTGCAAGAAATGACCCATCTTGCCCGGTAATACCGGTAATTAGCGCTGTTTTCATAACTGTATTTATTCGCTTTTATTGATTATTTCATCTATTTATAATGTCACCATAAAAATATGGCCGAATGCAAAAAACGAGCTTATTCGAGTTCCTTACCGAAGTAACTCCTTCATTTTACAAATATACGGAAAGGTGAGTGCAAAGGCAAACGGAAATCACATTTCCGAATGGACTATACCGATATTCTACAAATATAGGGAAAGTCGAAAGCAAAAAAGTTAAGCTCGCTTAGGCTTTTTGATAAAACACATCTTATATTCCATAAATATAACAAAAGACAAATGTAGTATCAAATTTTCAAATTCGGCTCTACCGGCCTACTTCCTCGAATCAATCACTCGGTTTTTCCCGCCAATTTTTTACGTTTTCGCTTGCGATTCCACTCTTGATAAAGCAATTTAGGCAGAGATTCCACAATCATCGAGCAACGCCCTATTTGCTTTTTCGGTTCGCAATAAATTCGGTGCAAAAATTCCAAATGAGCCCGCACCATCCAATAAGGAGCCCTGTTCACATCGGTTCCGCTATAAAATTTGAATGCCGCTCCCACTGCGATCATCACCCCTCGTTTCAAATAGGGTTTCAATTTGCTCATAAATATCTCTTGCTTGGGAGCACCCAATGCAATCCAAATAATTTCGGCGCCATCTTTTTCCAACATCTCGGCAATAGCCGGATAGTCAAACTCTTCAACTCTCTTATAAGGTAATGAGTAAAACCACATGTTTGCAATTCGTGGATCTATCTCCGACAAGTTATTTTGCAGCCCGTTTAAAGTCGCTTGCGTCGTTCCAAGAAAAGCCATTTTATATCGCTTCATATGGACAATATCCATAAAAATCTCGCTTCCGCAATACTGGTGACGTTCTATGCCATAAATCCATCGCAAATACAAGGGTACATAACCACTGTCACAAATAGAGAACATAGCTCCATCTACAACCTGTCTGTAATCCGGGTCCCGGTTTACCGTACTTAAAATAACCCCGTCCGAGACACATATATATCCCGGCTTCCCCAATAACAACGCTTCGTCGATAGCCTGTAAAACGGCTCGTTTATCAAACTCATACCTGATATTGAAATAATTCTCCATAAAAATTGATATATAAAGTGACTGTCGGAACTCCCCTATCCCGACTATAAAACAATCTTACCCGCTTGTTTGATTTCAGACCGAGCCCATCGATGACTTATTTACCCGGTTTGTAAATGTATTACTCTACTTGAAATATAATCCTTCGTTATTCCCTATCTACTCCACCGTTCCGAATCTTTTTCACACCATTCTCCCCTCCCAAACACGGGAATCACAGAAGCAGAGAAATATTTACTGAAATACAATCTACGACAATATGCCTCTTGCTTACGATTCAAAAGTCCCGGCTTCTCGTAATTTCACTAAGAAGAAAATAGAAAAAATTAAAACTGTACAAATTTTTACATCAACCTTTTCACCAAACAGAATGTACCCTCTTTCACCCAAGCCAATAAGAATGAGCCAATAAACAATATGGGAACAATAACAAAGAAATAGATCCCAAATTGCGACTGATTCACAAAATAGTGTTCCATGAAATAGGGATAAACCATTGCGTCGAACAGATAACAACATAGATACATATCGAGAGACAAAAGCGAAATCTTTGTCAAACTTTTACGCAATACCGGTAATTTGAAATCGGTCTGATAAAACAGCAGAAAAAATGCCATAGCAATAACCGTTCCAAATACACCCCACGGGCCTCCCGCAATTTGAATAAGCGTATGATTATGTACGAACAATGAATTAAATACAGGATTTATCAGGCACAATAACAAAATCACAATCCACAACTTCCAACTTTCAAACCGTGGTTTATACTCATGAATATAAGAGCCGGCAAAGAAAAATGTCAACGGATAGCACGAAGCCCAGAATCCGGGAACCAAATGTAGTCCATACCGATTCAACAAATCGGGCAATGCCGTCATCACATACAATGTCAATATCAAAACCTGTTTCTGCCACCGAGTAGGTATTGCTTTATACAACATATTCAAGAACGGTGTCAAGAGGAACAATCCTATCCACATCTCGATATACCATGCATATGGTATAGCCGAAAAATCGAATATCTTCAAAATCCATTTTGCCCAAGTCAAATCCTCTTGTAAATAATATTTACGAAACAAAATCGTAAGGAGCGAAAACAGAAAATAAGAAGCCAGTACCCGAATACAGCCTTTATAATACCGTTTCGATACCGTTTTATTGATATTCAAATAACCGGTCAACAGAAGAAATAACGGAACTCCCGTCATAAATAACGGAATGGACATTGCCTGCAAAAACATCGAAAAACCTCCAAAATCTGTATTTTTAAATGGAGTATTCAAAACAAAAAAATGGCCTGCTATCACAAATAATATCGCACAGCTTCGAACTAAATCCAGCCCTATTATTCGATTTTGGCACGATTTTTGCCCCCCCCTAAATTGTTCTTGCATAATTGTTCCATATTAATTTTTGAAATAGATTATCCCATTTTTGATAAATTACTTCCGACGAATATTCCCGTTTCAGTTTCTCGAAAGCCTTCTCACCCAATCGGGCAATCTCGTCGGGACGGTTCCACAACGATACCACTTTTCGCTCCAAATCATCTAGATTATTAGGCTCGAACAAGTCTCCTATCGCCTGCTCTCCCCGACCGATAATCTCGGTAAAACCACCATGAGCCGGCCCAATAGTAGGTTTGCCGTAGCAAGCAGCTTCGAGAATAGCCATAGGGAACCCTTCGTACCACTTACTCGCCATAACGAAAAAAGCAGACTCCCTATAAAATCGAGATAAAGACTCACCCGATAAATATCCAACTAATTCACAATTAGACGGTAAATCTTCAACAAGTCCTTTATCCCTCACTTCCCCTGCCAACTTAAACAATATATAAGGATTCCGACGAGCTATTTCTAAAATTAAATCAACTCCTTTTTCTCTACTGATACGTCCACAAAAAGCTATATATTTACCGACTTCGTTTTCATATAACTTCGGCATAGGTAAAAAATTAGGGATAACTACTATTTTCTCCGAATCATATCCAGCAGCGATCAACTTCTGCCGTTGAAAATCGGTAATGCAAGCAAACGCAGCTACATTCTTTCGATAAGCCCCAGTCCAACGGGCATATACATTGCGAAGGGTATATCCAATCGATTTTAATCGACTACATTCGCAATTATATCGCACACAACTCCACTCATTACTTCGCGCCAAACACGCTTCACACGGCAAACCATCACGCATAAACAATCCCGTGGGACAAATCAATCGGAAATTATGTATAGTCATAACGATCGGAACTCCAGCCTTTTTACACTCGAAAAGTGCAGCCGGACTGATAAACGGATACAGATTGTGCACATTCACAATATCGGGACGTTCCCGTCGCAAGGCTTCCCGCATCCCCCGTACTCCGGACGGCGAATAAATCCCTGACAAAAATCCCTTTATCTTCCCAACGGCCGATTCTCTCACGCCCTCAGTTGTCCGGCGATAAAACGCCACCTCATGACCGTGAGACGTAAGCATATCTGCCATCTTATCGACAACAGCCTCCTCCCCGCTATACTTCCCGTAGTTATTATGAACAATTAAAACTTTCATTTATAGTCTCCATCCTCCTATTTCTTTCAATTCTCGTGCTGGAATTCCTCCTATAATTCTATTTGAAATCAAATAAGATCTATTTAAGAGCGAATTAGAAGCTATTACACAATTATCAGGTATAACCGTTCCTTTTAAAAGGGTACAATTAGCAGCAACCCAGACTTTATCTCCAATTACAATCGGTTGCATATTAATATATTCCGTACCATTTCTATCCCAAACGATATGAGCATCACTATCCATAACCAACGTGTTCCAACTAAATTGAACATCATTGCCTATTGAAATACTTTGGCTACATACTATACTTGTCGTACCTGATATTGCAAAATTTTTTCCGATAGTCAAGATACCACTTTTTACGCATATCAAAGCCCCCCTACCGATATGAGCGTCCCCTGTAAAAATAAGTTGTCCTCTTTTCCGAATATCTATAATCGTATGAACAGAATAAATATCAACCGAATCAGCCAAATGATAACCAAGTCGGACTAATCCAATAGAACATTTCCCCTTCAATTTTATTCCACCTCTATGTAAATTCCTAATTCTAACATTATTAGCAATCCAAATTGGTAAACAAACAGCTTCACGAAACGGTAAATACCTGAAATTAAACCAAATTGAGCGTGGTAAAGTCAATAATCTATTTAATACATAACTAAATGACATACCTTAATATATTTATGATTAATATCGATTTATAATATATGCCCTCAACTTAGATGGTAACAACATAAGGAAAAAGAAAAATATTACTTTCAAATTTAAAACATTATATTTTAATGCAAGAAAAACCTCCTTCATAACTTCCATAGTTTCTCCACACCTTACAGCAACAGATGCTCTCATCTTATGCCAATGAGATATATATTGTTTTAATGCTTTCTTATCCGGATATCTATCTAACAATTTTACCAATTCTTTACCGACTGGATCCCCTACATCTTGTCGACGAGGTGGCAAATTAGATAAAATATATCCTTCTCCCATATTATAAATTGCTAATGGACGAGTTGAATACGCTATATTCGTTTCCACCGCCAATCTTGCCCACGTTAATAAATCTTCACCCGACTTTATACCAACAGGAAAGCCTCCTATGCTTTTTAAGACTTGTTTATCTACAGCTACACTTATTGAACATATAGGAGGATGAGAATATGTTGCGACCTTAAAATAATTAGTCAATATACCAGATTCTTCAAAAAATGGTATCTTTCGCAATGTTATTGGAAGTAAATTTCCATTCCAAGAATTAAAATATGATGTAGCCCAAACTTTACAATTAAAATATATTTTTTTTAATTGCAAAATAGTTTGTAAAAACTCTGGCATCCATTCATCGTCAGCATCAAGAAACGCAATCAATTCACCATTAGCTTCCTCGATCCCCCGATTTCGAGCAGCAGAAACACCTGCATTAGATTGCTGAATTAACAGAACACGAGGGTCATCAAATTTTTTGACTTCCATTACACTGTTATCAGTCGAACCATCATCGACAATAACAATTTCAAAATCTTGAAAAGTTTGCGCAAAAACCGACTGTAAAGTATGAGCTATCTGCTTTTCTTTATTATATAAAGGTATAACTATGGATATCATAAACTATCGACCTCCTGAAATAATATGATATACTTTTGGTATTCTCATTCTAAAAAATTTACCAATAATAAGGCAAATAAAAATAGTAATTAACGGTGCAAAAAAATAAATTATTAAGATCATAGAAGATGAATTACTTATACTCAACAATATTTTTTTTATTCCAGTCAACAAAGGTTCATGAGCCACATAAATGAAAAAAGAATAAGTAGAAATTTCTTGTAATTTTTTTATACGATTTAAATAAGAATATACGCCATCATATGAATACCATACAACTATTATTCCTAATAAAATACCCAAACAATGATATGAATAACCAAGTTTATAATAAGCCAACACACCACAAAAAACGACCCATGCACAGACTAATAGATAATACACAAAAGGGCACAAATGATTTGCTTCTAAACAGTCCTTATATCTCAACGCAATATATGCACCAACTGTGAAAAAGAAAATAGACTCTATATTGACGAAATACTGTATTCCATTAATCCATAAAAAGAATAAGCCTAACAAAAAGATGATTCTTATATGTTTTATTCCCCAATAAATAACCGGACTAAAAATAACCAAAATAAATAAATCTCGCAAAAACCACAACTGATATGTCCCTACCGGTTGTATAAAAATAGCATATAAGATTTCTTGTATATCATAATTCGCAATCAAATCTTTCAAGGGAAAAGAAGAGTCCGGTAAAATTTGTTGCATTACATACACAGAAACGATACCAAAAATACTCCAAAACAAATATGGGATTAATAATGTATATATCCGTTTTTGAATCTTCTTTTGAAAAAATGGAATCAACGGCTTTGAAAAATTCTGAAAAAATAGATAACCTGATATGGCGAAAAAAAGAGGCACTGCAATCCGTGTTAATTCTCCTGTAACAAACTGCTGTACCCACAATACATATCCCGAAGAAATAGATATCAGTTGTCCATGTAAAAAGACAACCAATACCATAGAAAAAAAAGATAAAATCCTAATTTTTTCACTAAGATAAGCTGTCATATTTCGCTAAATCGATAAACTTCAAAAAAAATCCTATAAATATAAAAGGATTGATCAATGATGTCATCGAATGAGAGACCACATTATCAAATCCCATAGAGAAAGCAACACCTGCCATACTCGATACAGCCATAATTCCACTAACTTTAATCCATGGATCAACACCTCTCCAAGAGTATATAAAAACCTTACAAATGACACACAAATAGAATAAAGCCAATAACACAATACCTATAATACCATTATCACACAATATTTGTACATAATCACTATGCAACAGTGCTATGGTATGTTCTTTCTGAGCGCGATCTTTTATAAAATGAGTCGTTGTTCCCAATCCTGAACCAATTATAGGATTCGGTTCATAAAACTTATTCATTACCAACTCCCATAAAAACTCTCGACCAGACGTTTGGATATTATCCATACTCAAAGCACCACCTTGAACAATATCAGTAGCATCAACTGTCCCTGCATTTTTACCGAAGAATTTTTCATTAACACTTGGAACATACAAAACGATACTTACAAATAAAATTCCTGTAACTATAATATATGGAATAGATTTCAATTTATATCGAAAGAATACAAAAAATGTACCGACCAATGCCATTCCCCCTAAACCGGTTCGTACCACTTCCAATATAGTCGATAATAACAACCACAAGGCTCCCCATAAATAAATTTTACGCCTTGTTATCCAATATAATATAAAAAATACCACGAATATAGAAGTAAAGTAATCGGCCAACCCTGCATATGTTAAGAACATTGCTCCAAAAGGAGAAAAATATAACCACGGCATAAATACAGCACTCACACCTCCTGCGATAAGAGCATAAACACCAGATGTTTTAGCTACGGATTTTGAAAAATAATATAAATCATATTTCCCCCCTATAGCACTATAACCTAACCATAAAGATAATAAAGGAATAGAATATTTAATTAATAGCATCACTGAATCATACCGTGATTCTGAATAGGAAGTAGAAATAATCAACCACAAAAAAAATAGTAAATAAGTACCCACTATTACATCTATCTTAATTCTAATTTTCCCTAAAATTAAAAGATAAATTAAAGCTAAAAAATAAACACCATATTTGATCAATGAAAATTGCCCCAAAAAGAAAGGAGCCGTACAAACCACAAAAATCAAAAAATACATATTTCGATTGATGCGATACAAGTAATCTCTATTCTCTGGAAATTTAAGTAGTCTATATTTATCAAATTTAGGTGTAAATATCCAAATGGATATAAACACGAAAACTATCAAAGCTAATAAATTCAAAAAAAGACTCATATCAACCGCCTATACAAATCATTAAACAATTGAGAATAGCGTTCGAAACTATACCTACGAACATACCGTATCGCTTCTGATGAATATTTTTGCAACAACTCAGGAGTAGCAATCAGCGATATGATTTTATTTGCCATATCGTCAATTGAACCAGCCTCGTGCAACAGTCCGACTTCTCCATTTTGAACAACTTCGGGCAATCCTCCCGTTCGAGAAGCGACCACCACACAACCGTTAGCCATAGCCTCGATAGCCGTCAGTCCAAACCCTTCACTACGGGAGGGCATCAGTACGATATCCATGCGGCGATACCACTCCGTCAATCTCTCCTGCGGTTGACGACCTACCCACTCGACATATTCGGTACAATCGAACTCTTGTGCCTGTCGTTGCATTTTCGTCCGCAAAGAACCGTCACCCACAATCACCAATAGGATATCGGGACATCGCTTTTTCACCTGTGCAAACGCCGGAACAACCAAATCCATACCCTTAATCTCTTCCAATCGGCTGACAACCCCTATCGTGATTGGACGAGAAAAGCTCCTATTCTCACTCACAATTGAAAAGCCGGGAGGCAACGCGTTATAAATCGTAAAATGGTTACGTTTGTTCAAAGGAGTATTCTCATTATACAATCGAGACGCCCCAAAGAAAGATCGCTCGGCCAACTCGGTAATACATGTAAACGCCCGCACACAATGTCGTTGAATAAAATGTATCAATCGCAAACTGGGGTATATATCGGCAGCCGTATGTGCCGTGGCAATAATCTGCCGTACTCCTAACCATCGTAGCAACAGGATAGGAATAGCCCCCGGCGCCATATATTGCACATGAGCTACATCGGGCTTATACAACTTCAATACCCTGCGTAATCCTTTGTATAAAAAAAGTATTCCCCGCCAACCATTCACTCGCGTTCCGGTAGGACTCAGACAAACCACCTCGCTACCGACTTTTCGAAATCGAACGACCATATCATCGCTATATTCAAAATAGCATGTCGTCACTACCCGATGTCCTCCGGCAACAAGCGCCTGTACGAGATTCAACGTCTGAATCTCCGTTCCCCCGGTTAATAAACAAGGTATGCAAATGAGGATAGTCATAACTTACAAGTGCAACTTTTGTTTAATTTTATTCTTATAATAACAAACTGTCGGATTCAAATCTTTCAAATTAATATTTATAAAACATCGTGTTCTCAACAAATCCCGAATCCACGACCACAAAGATAATTCACCATTTTTCACGTAAAGAAAATCCAAAGAATAATTCATCATATAAATCCTGTGGACTTTATTCTTCTCCATTTTCATGTCCGGGTTCAGATATAATGCATGTAAATTCGCACCTGCTGCAGTCGCCACATAAGCCAAGCCTTCGTTTCGAAAATTCACTTCCATAAAATAATTCTTATTATCTCTATGAAGAAATTCCACACTAAACGGCCCATAATAATTAACTTGCTCCAAAAATTTCTCTACACAGTCCACATCAATATCAAAATCCTCCATCGGCCGAAACTGCCCATAAGCCCCTGCACCGATTAAACGAGGATAATGTCTAATCTTCCTCACTCCTCCTGCCACATACATCTCCTTATCGGTTCTCACACCAATACAATCGATCTCGTACTCTTTATCGATAAACTCTTGAAGAATAAAATCGGCACAATGACTTTCAATTGCTAACGCAGCCTCTACCTCTACCTTACTCCGGCAGATATGAATATCGCCTTTTTCACCTTGCGTACTATTAAGAGGTTTTAAAAGGATAGGATAATCAAAATCGACATTATCTATATTCTCCGTTCGATGGAATTTAATCGATTTTGGAACTGTCAAGCCACATTTTTCAGCCAACTTACATTGCTCATCTTTATTAAATAATTTACCGATCTGTTTTCCTCGTGCGGGAGTACGAAAGAAAGGAGATAATACCGGTTCCTTCTTATCGATAAAAACTGCCGCTTCGTCAAAACTACAAATTATATACTGTTCCCAATCCTCATCTTTCAACCGTTCCAATATGGACATGCACTCCTCTATCTTACAAATACGATATACCTTACTCTTTTTAAGATATTTGCTTTCTGCGACAAAACAGGTATCTTCATCGCATTTGAGGATTAACGTTTGCGCTACATTTGCCTCTCCCAAACTACGAACGATGCTTAATGTATTATTGGTCGAATCCCCTATAATAATAGCTTGCTGTCCTATCTCTCCCATTATCGTTCCCTAAAATATAGTTCTCCCCTCCAACGATTTGCCCCAACAAAAACCTTAGGTAAAACACCCGACCAAGGACGGCCACAAGGCGCTACCGGTTGTATATAGGCATCAATCGCTCTATTTTTAGCAGTATGATCCTGTCTATTCATTTTCAATACACAAGCATTTTTCCAATCGATATTCCATGTATTATAATACCAAAACCACACGCAATATTCATACAATTCCACGCACGAGTCCTCTCCTATCAATTTCTTCACTATGTCACCCGCAGCCAAGTGGTCGTTCCACCCTTCTCCCTTATGGGGAATAAAAATAGCCTTCGGTCGAAGTTTGTCGATCAAGGTTCTCAATTTACAGGTCTCCGGACAATCGAATGAAATTTCACCATCGGGATAATCAAGAAAATGAAGATGATTCAATGGCAGCCCCAATATACCGGCAGCCGTTCGTGATAAAGCTCGCCTAGATTCTATCAATTCTTTTTCATCGATACTGCAACAACCACTATGACTTTTACCTCCACCAGATAATATGACGACATCTACCGGCTTCTCTTCTTTTAACGATCTTTGTATCAGTCCCGAGCAGCCCAAAACTTCATCATCGGGATGCGGTGCAATGATTAATATCCTTTCTTTTATAGGTAACCGACGCTTGCCACAAGAAAGGATACGAATTATCTGAATCCTTATTCGACGAATAAAATTTTTCACGAAAGTAAAGTTTTATAAAGTTCTACGACTCTTCGAGCAGAAAAATTTTGATATAACTCATTTGTATTATATTCTTCAAAAAGTTTCTTTTGTTTCCAACTTTGGTATAGCTTTAATAAAGCTGATTTAATCGATCGATAATCTTCATTATCAGCAGCAATCCCCCCCCCATAACAAGATAGCATTTCTTTTGCAAAACCATCTTTCGGAGAAACTGCTAAAATCGGTCTGTTCAATTGTGCATAATCGGTAAATTTACTAGGGAAGAATATCCCTTTTTCCATCTTAGCCTCCAACAGGACAAACACATGATAAAACTGCATCTTTCTCAATGCTTCCAAATAAGGGAAGCCACCTATAAAAGAGACATAACCATTTAATGCATATTTTTCTATCAATTGTTGAGTATAATCATTAATATGTCCCATAATCTCTAACTTCATAGACGTATATCCCTCATCTATCAATTCCCGAATAGCCTTAAACATCAACTCGGGGTTTCTCTCCGAAGACAAATTTCCCGAATGACACATATACAATTTATCATCTTTCAGTAATATCGGTGCTTGATGATACAAACTGTCCGGCATTGCTATATGCGGTATTACAACATTCCGTTTATCTTTCAATAAAGGGTAGTTATCCTGAAAATGTTCCAATAGCCAACTTGATGGGAATGTATTGATTGCTGCATGACATAAACATAATTTATTATACCTATCCCGTAAACGATATGCCTTCTTTGAGAAATGATGAGTGTACGGCTCTGGCCAAATCGTCGAAGCCGGATCATTCCAATTCGCAATCCATTTTATACCTACTTTTTTTGAAAACTTATACCCTACGATATGAGGAATATCACTAGGTGAACGTGTAATTACCACATCATAATGATTTTTTCGATGTAATTCTAATGCTTTTTGATAAGCTCTCCTTGCCCAACGGATACCATCGACAGGAAATCCCCCCATCATAATACTCGATTTCAGCAAATCATACAATCGGCTTAATTTTCCACCTATAAAATAAGAGATCTCATAAGTATGCTCTTTCAATGGCAACCATGGTTCTTGCCATTCTGTACTATAAGTCGGTCCATTATCTTTCTTAGAAATAACATCTACATGCCAACCTGCTTCTTGTAAAGCATAAACGAGCTTAGCATTACACAAATTTTCAGAGAATGTATAAGGTAAATAACCAGAGGCGATAAATAAAATTTTCATAGGCTATTTCAATAATTCGACTATTCGTTCACATGCTTTTCCATCGCCATAAGGATTTACGGCTTCACTCATCGTTTTGTAGTACAAAGGATCGTCTATCAACCGCGATACTTCGCCCACAATTTTGTCGTAATCGGTTCCCACCAATTTCACCGTCCCTGCCTCCAAAGCCTCGGGACGCTCGGTCGTATCGCGCATGACTAATACCGGTTTGCCCAATCCCGGAGCCTCCTCCTGTATACCTCCGCTATCGGTCAATACGATGGTCGACTTCTCCATTAAATAAACGAACGACAGATATTCCAACGGTTCAATAAAATACATATTGTCATACGAACGACCATCAAAGGCTTCGTGAATGGGTTTGCGCACATTGGGATTCAAGTGCATGGGATAGACAAAATCAACCTCGGGGTATTGCTCTACCAATGTTTTTATGGCTTTACATATCCGTATGAATCCATCTCCGAAATTCTCTCTTCGGTGACCGGTTATCAGCACTAATTTCTTCCCCTGCGATAGTCGGTTCACATCATATCCGCTATGTAAAAGTTCTTCACTTAATGTTTGGGACAAAGCTCCATCGCTTTTTATTCGGTCAACGACCCAATAGAGCGCATCGATGACCGTATTGCCGGTAACATGTATATGGGCAGGCTCTACCCCTTCATTTAAAAGATTTTGCCGGCTCAACGGAGTCGGAGCAAAATGATAGGTAGCGATTCGGCCCGTTAACTGGCGGTTAATCTCTTCGGGCCATGGGCTGTATATATTGTGCGTGCGCAGCCCGGCCTCGACATGTCCCACCGGTATTTGTTGATAAAACGCCGCCAATGCCGCCGCCATAGAGGTGGTCGTATCGCCATGAACCAACACCACATCGGGTGAAACGGCCTTCAATACATCGCGCAATCCTACCAACACCCGGGCGGTCACATCATACAAGTCCTGCCCCTGTTTCATGATATTCAAATCATAATCGGGCTTTATCTCAAAAATCTGCAAGACTTGATCCAACATTTCCCTATGCTGCCCTGTCACACAGACTACCGTTTTATAATCATCGGAATATCGTTGAAATTCTTTTACCAACGGCGCCATCTTAATGGCCTCCGGCCGTGTCCCAAATATCAATAATATCGTTTTCATAATAAATATCCTTATCCGATTAAAAATCTACCAACCTTTGTTTTGAGCAATAACCAAGTTAAAAGATAAGAAATTATCAAAGATAGCAAGAAAAAGCCGAATGGGAATAATATGGTATGTTCTCCCGCCCATCTTTCTAACGGAAATAACCGTTGTGCCGTAGATGATATGAGATACATCTGTATCCAATTGTGGAATATATAAATACCATAACTATAATTACCAAATGAAATTATTGGTTGTGCCCATGTTTGTTTTTCCCAATTCACTCGATTGCATAAATACCATAGCGATATAATCATACAAACTTGGGCTATTATATTATACCAATATACATCGGCATACTCCGTAGGTTTATAAATCGTGATAAATAAATAAATAAATATAAGTATATATACCAACTTATACTTAGCGATATTCGATATAATCACATCTTTATGACAATAAACCACCATACCCAAATAGAACCAACAGAACCAAATTGTAATATTATGAGTACCTAAAATGCGCGGTATGAAACTCGGGAATAAAGATAAAACGAAACTCACAAAAAGAATTATTATTTGCAAATACGATTTTATCGCATATTTATCTATTAAATATGCCACAATAAAGCACCAAAATAACATAGGCAAAAACCATAAATGCCAATATGATCCATAAAGAAGCACAAGTGGGTGGAAATTATTGGTTGTAGCCATCATTATTAGCCCAAAAACGAAATATGGCAATAATACCCGTTTCGCTTTATTCTTCACTAAATCCACAAAATTGGGGTACTTCCCTCTCTGACGTAGAAATGCAAACAAATAACCCGAAACAAAAACGAACATAGGCATCGCTATATTTATAAAGACACACTGGTTCAATGTAAAATACATCTGATAATATGTATCTTTCAATGCCGGGAAATGTGCTGCAGCATACATCATGCCATAAGCATGAAAAGCAACAACAAATACAATTGAAATAGCCCGAAGAAAAACAATATCAGACAAAAAATTTTTATTTTGCATATATTATCTCTTTTATATCATTATAAATTTTAGATGATACAGCACAGACTTGATTAAATAAAGATTCACCGATTTGATCTATTTCTAGTTCTATATTATCAAATTTTCTTATTAATGATTTACTTGAAAGTTCTTTATCAATGATGCAATACTGAGGAATTGAAAATTGTTTCATAAATTCCTCCGTTTTAGGATGGTAAGCTATACCTATCAGAGGAGTTCCAGTAGCAAGTGCAAAAATTGTTGAATGAGTTTTATGCCCAACAAAAATTTGACATTTTGAAACCTCTTGCAAATGTACATCTGTCGGTAAATCTTTATCTATAAAATCACAATACGTCTTATTATCAACTCTTTTTATAATATCCAATATAACAGGTCTATCGTCTGGTAAAGATCCTTTTAATTCCATAGGGAAAAATCGGACTGAATAACCTTTTTTAATTACATAATTTGCAAATAATGAAAAACACTCTATATACGATTCTCTATTTTCTTCTTTAAGCTGTGTACTATAAATCGCTATTCCTATCCTTTTTTCTCTCTCACTAGGATATTTATAACTCTTAAATAAAGAATTCAAACTTAAAACCGATTCATAAGTATCTTTTATTTTAGCATCCGGTATACCTAATTGAACTAAATATTGTCGAGCTCTATTTTCTCTTACATATAAAGAGGTACATTCTTGTAAAATTTTTTGCGTAAGTATTCTATTCCTTATATTGAAGAAAACAAATGGTCCGAAAGATTGTGAAAAACAACTTAACTTTTTCCCAACAGAAAGAATCGCCATCGCATCAAAATTTATTGAGGAAACTAAATCCCTCGATAAAATTGTTGTAAAATGATGTCCCCCAACGCTTATAATAACATCTGCTGCTTTTATACGTTTATAAAATATTGGATTAATTAAAAATCGAGTCACTAACCACGAACAATGATGCAAATAGCATTCCCGCATAACAGTAAATGTATATTTCTTTATTCGATTAATGCTATTCCAATACCATCGAGCCTTAACAATATTTTTATAATCCCACGCAGACGGTATAAACTCAATTTGTTGTTCTTTATAATATCCATATCCGGTCCATAATTCTGGGGAAGATGTAGACACACTGATATTTATCGAATTATCTACCGATTTTATCATGGAACACATTGCAAACAAAACAGCACGATCTCCTTTGTTCCCCGCATATTGATGTATTAATAGAATATTCATTTTATATCCTTTCTTGTAGGTATTTGATAACGATATAAAGGATATCCAATAACTGCACAAAACACAATAATACAGTCATCTGGAATCGATAATAATTTCCTTAATTGTAAATTTTCCTGAATATTTTTTTGAGCCCAAGATAAAATAGTTCCTGATAACCCAAATGTTTCTGCTGCTAAAAAAATATTTTGAGCCCCTAAACTTACATCAACAAAAGGTAAATACATCTCCGAAGGCCACACATATCCACGACAATTTGCAGTAAAAGCCCAAAACGTCGGAACAAAATCACTAAATCCTGTTCCTCCTTTACAACACATTAAACATTCTTTAGCCCAAATAGGATCATTGGTGACAAATAGCTGTATTGGCTGTTTATTGCAACTACTTGCAGCCCAATTTACAACTTCTTTCAATTTTATTATAATATCTTCTGTAACTAGTTGCTCTTTAAATGCCCTATTAGACCGTCTCAGTTTTATTAACGAGACTAAATCTTCATAACTAATTTTCGATGTTATTTCTTTTCCTCGAAATGGTTTAAAAGATTTAGGTTCTTCTTGAAGCATTTCATATTTCTTTAACTTTGATTGTGCCCATATACATGTAGCATCGTTACTATATTTTGTGGTCGATAATCTTTCTATTAAAGACTTCAACATTTCGTATATATTTTTACTATGTCCAGCTTCAACATCACTTCTGTGTAATCCTTTATCTAAAATATGCGCATATTTACGCATCAAAAGGATATCTTTTTCTGGACTATCTTTCAACGATAAATCCATATAAGTTTCAGCATCTTTTATGATTGTTTTATAATAAGATGGGACTATTATAAATCCATTTGCTACCAATTTATAATATTTAAATGGTAATAATTTTCGCAATATTTTCCCTACTAAAGATTTCATTTTTTCTTATTTATAAATCTACATACAAATTTTCTCATTCCTGGCGTAAAAACATATAACAAGACCAAACAACTCAAAGTGTATATTGGCACGAGTATGATAGTATAAAATATCCATGATACAAAGGACTGGGAGGGCTCTATATCGAGTATTGGAATTAAAATTATCTCTATCATAACCCAAGGAATAAAAATCAACACTATATATTTTACCCAGTTTCCCCAATAATAGAATACACTTTCTTTAAATCCACAATGATACAAGAAATAAGGTTTCCAAATTCCTACAATTAATATT
Source organism: Barnesiella sp. B2-R-119 (assembly GCF_023656675.1). Taxonomy (NCBI): domain Bacteria; kingdom Pseudomonadati; phylum Bacteroidota; class Bacteroidia; order Bacteroidales; family Barnesiellaceae; genus Barnesiella; species Barnesiella sp. B2-R-119. The sequence goes on along the minus strand of NZ_JAMOKL010000006.1, from coordinate 146,351 downwards.
TGACTTACAATTCCACCCATCAATACACCAGGTAGTCCATATAACTTACCACAAATAATCGCTGTCCCAAGATTTAATACAATCTCTGCAATAGGGGCCCAAATATCTCGAAACAAACCATACCCATACAAAAATTGCATAACTCCCCCTCGAGTATAGCTTATAAAAATACTGATTACTATTAAAACAAGAATTATATGATCCAATATATACTCTTTACCCAACCACAAGACAATAAATGGATCTATCAGATGATAAATAGAGAAACAAATTATACCTGCAATAAAATAACGAGCGCTAAGCAATTCCCAAAATACAGACTTTATCTTACTCTTATTCCCTTCTGCTATTAAATTCCCAATTCCAGCTCCTGTACTTTCTAAAAATGTATTTACAAAAACAGCTAGCTTATCTGTTATTATTGTATAGTTTCCATAAAAAGCCACAATTTTTAGATTCACAAATGTATATATTAAGAAGGGGGTCGTTTGCCATTGTACTATACCACTAATTTTTTGTATAAAAAGCTGCTTGGTGTACTTCATCACCTCGGGATATTTTTTGAAAAGGTGCTTGCCTTGACGTACTTCACTACGAAGCCACGGGTAGACTTGATTGATTTTCCAATTCAATATGAAAGAATAAATGATGCCAAAAGTTAATTCAATGGCAACCCACAGGTAGTAACTGCCGGTATAGTAGGCCGAAGCCATTTGAATGAGAACCTTTATAATATTTGCTGTTTGGAAATAGGCGGTAACCACATAATTTTTTTGGTCGGCTCCCAAAAGCGTTTGTTTGTAGTTGGCAAAATAACCGATTAACGAGGAGGCCAAAAACGAGAAATAGGCAAAAAAGATAACTCCCATCTCAAACTCCGTATTGGGAAATATCAACGGAAGAAAGCAAGCCAGTACAATGCCTGCACCCAAGATAATAAAACCTATCCAACGATAGAGATAACCGAACACAGAGATAATCTCGTTGATCTTTCCTTCATCGTGCTCGAATAGGGGCTTATAAAGCACATAACCTATGGCGCTTCCTATCCCCAATTCTGCCAAATTAAGGAATCCGAGCAGGTTTTGCAACGTGCCGGTGAGTCCCACAAAATCAGCTCCCAGCGTATCGAGAAATATCTTCCGGGAGAAGAACGAGAGAATAAGAGTCAGGAAATAGAATATGAGATTGACCCTTGCATTCAACAATGATTTTTTGACCCGCGATTCTTGTTGAGGCATATAATATAAAGATATTCTATTTTTATTATTACCGGAAGAAAGACTTAACCATTTTCCTCTGAAACCATCGTTTCTTCCAGCATCTCCACTGTCTTGGATTTACATCGACGCAGGAGCAGTTTTATTTTCAATTCTATTTTACAAATCCACGCTTAAACTATTGTTTTCCCTCTATCTCATCATGGGTAATAAGCAATAGCATTAAAGTACCAACAGGATTCAAAGCAAGAGGTAAAAGACAGATAAATTTACCCCCTAAAAATCCGTCCTATTCTATGAGCAATTTTATAGATGACATTACGTTTTTTCTTTCTTCCATGTTCCACTCCATAGCCGTAACCGTATCCATAACCATAGCCGTAACCGTATCCATACTTTTTGCTCTCCATTTCGACACCATTGATGACAACCGTAAGGTTCTTGAATTTATTCTCCCGGTAGAGTTTTTCCAATTCCGGCAAATAACGGCGATCCAACATTCCGTTACGGATTACATAGACCGTAAGATCGGCTACCCGACCGATGATAGAAGAATCGGCTACGACTAATGCCGGCACGCAATCCAATATAATATAATCGTATTGTTTCTTCAACTCTTCCACCAAAACGGGTAATCGATCGCTCATCAACAATTCCGAAGGATTGGGAGGTACAATACCGGCCGAGATGATATCGAACATCGTATGAATGTTACTGGACTGAACGAGCTCGGACACACTGTTGTTTTTCCCGGAAAGCCAAGTCGACACACCGTTTTTCGTAGTCAGATCCAATGTTTTACTCAATGTGCGTTTTCTCAAATCCATATCGAGCAAAACCACTTTTTTATTGGTCATAGCCAATGTTACGGCAAAATTGCGGGAAACGAAACTTTTTCCCTCTCCCGGCATAGTAGACGTAAACATAACGACCCGTGCCTGAGGAGCGACGAAATCCATATTGGAACGTAATAACCTGAAAGACTCGGCCACACTGCTGGTCTTATTCTCTTCCACGACAATGGCATGTTCTCCATCTCGGTCTTTCATCAATGGGATTTCGCCCAATATAGGCATCGACGTATAATCCTCAATATCTTTACGCCCCCTCACACCGGTGTTCCACAATAATCGCAAAAGCTGTATCGCCAACGGTATAATGAGTCCCACGATAAAGGCTCCCATCAATAACATTCTGCGAGCCGGGGCAACGGGCGCCGACGAACCGAAGGGTGACTCGATCACCCGTATATTGGCCTCGGTAATAGCCAACTGCAAAGCATTTTCTTCCCGTTTATTCAGCAAGAATGTATACAACGACTCTTTAATACTTTGCTGACGTATAATGCCCAAAGCCTTTTTCTCTTGTTGTGGTACCGACTCGATACGATCGAGTGTCTGCGACTCGACCTCCCGGGCCTTTCTCAATTTTAGTTTCAGTGTAGACAGATAACTATCCATCGAGGCTGTAAGATTGACTCTTACAGCGGCTAAATTATTGTCTAAATCTTTTACCAAAGGGTTATTCTCACCCGAGTTGGCGGCTAATCTTTCTCTCTGTAACAGAATCTCGTTATAGGTCGTTATCTGATTTTGCAAGCCACTATCCCCCACGCCTGACACATTGGGTATCAACTGCTTACTATGTTCATTATCGGTCAAATAACGTTCTACCGCCCGGGCGATGGCATACTCGGTTTCCAGCTGCACCAATTCGTCTCTCATCTTACTGCTTTCGCTCATAAATTGAGTGGCCGCTGCATCTATACTGACAATGCGATTCTTTTGTTTGAAATCGGTCAATTCATTCTCTACGTCGCCCAACTCTTTACTGATAATTTCGACTCGTTCATTAATAAATTTAGCCGTACTGGTCGCAATGCGGTTTTTATCTTCGATAATCGTTTCCCGATAAACATCGATCAAAGCGTTCAATATAGCCTCGGCACGTGAGATATTCGAGTCCACGCAGTTTATTTGTACCAATGTCGTACGTTCTCCGGCCAAAGAGGTCGAAATAAACGAATGATAAATATTTGCCGCAGTATTCAAGTCTATACGAGATACTTCGACCGGTACATTATAATAGGCCGATATTTTATCGGGAATATCCTCTACAATAAATCGACCGGCTGCGGAAATTATAGTATCACCGAACAAAAACTCTTGGCCTTCGTTGTCACTTTTCTTCGTACCTATTTTGAGTTGATTCAGTAAAAAACGATTCCCATTTAAGGGCTTAATTTCCATAGAAACCGGAGCCGTATAAGCATCTAAGAAATTCACCCGGATAGGCGACTCGGCATACAACTGATCATAATGCAACCAATTTTTTACCTGATAAGTGACGTCCAAATGTAAGCGTCCGACAACTTCACGCATTAATTGATGCGACTGCAAAATATAGATTTCATTCTCGACTCCGCTACCCGATATGCCCCCATTTAATTCAAGAACAGCCGACATATCGTTTCCCGATTTGTTTTCGCTCTTCACTAACATTACCGCGCTTCTCTTGTATAACGGTGTTTGCATAGCTAAATAAAACCATGCGACCGACATACATATAACGACCGATAGCACAATCCAATACCAATTATCGAATACCAACTCGACAATATCCCGCAGGGTTACCCCTCCTTCATTTTTCTTATCGTTCTTAGTTTCTTGAATGAGCTCCATATAGAGATGTTACTTATCTTTTAACACAATAATCATAGACACAATAGACAGCACCGATGCTACAAGAGATATAATACTACTACCGGCAGAAATAAACGACAAGGTCGAGCTACCTTTCACTCCTATCGATTTATTAGGCTGCACATAGATTACATCGTTTTGCTTTAAATAATAACAAGGTGATTCCAATACTTTTTCGCCCGAAGTTAAATCTACGGTATAAGTTTTTCGTTGATCTCCGTCCTCGCGTATTACCAATATATTATCCCGTTTTCCCGAGGGAGTCAAGTCACCTGCCATAGTCAAGGCTTCGAGAAGCGTAATACGGTCTCCCGATATAGTTTGCACACCGGGACTGTTTACTTCACCCATTACCGAAACCTTAAATCCCTTTATCTGTACATTCACCACAGGATCTTTTACATATTCCCCCTCGATGAGCTTGTTCTCGACGGCATCGGCCAACTCTCTTCTCGATAATCCACCGGCCTGCATCTCACCCAAAATAGGAACTTCTATTTTTCCGTCCTTATCGACCCTTAAACCAACAGTTTCCTGTATCGTGGTCGATGCCCCCGTACTACCTAATACCTGACTATTGCTGAATATTTCCAGCAACTCACCATCTTTACTACTCACTGTTATGAGTAACTGGTCGTCCGGGACAATCTTTAATTCATAGTCTTGTACTATGGTTTGAGGGGACTGCTCCAAGCCATCGGCTCCCTGCAAATAAACCATTTTCTTAGAAGGCACGCATGATACCAAACCTACAAGTATCACAGCCAAGAGAATTTTCGGAATATATTTCATTTGTCTAAAATAACAATTTAACATATCAAGCCTTTGAACCAGCCACTTTCCTATTAATCTTTTTAGTAAGATAAAGTTGCATAATGGTCCAAATAAAAATGTCTAAAAATAATAATAAATTTATATTTATACGAGTCAATAACAACAAATTCATGGCTGCAAAGCCAGCAGAGATTAACAATATCGTAATCATAGCTGCTCGATGCGAAAATCCTAATGCTAAAAATTTATGATGAATATGATTTTTATCAGGACTGAAAATGTTTTTACCAAAACGTGCCCTATGCAAAATTACCCGAACAACATCAAATACCGGTGTAATCAGCAAAGAAAAAGCAACTACGATAGCATCGGGAACTCGATGTAACACTGCATTATCATACATACTGAACCGAATCGCCAAAATGCTCAATATAAAGCCAATAGTCAACGATCCGGTGTCACCCATAAAAATTTTTCTACCTCGGTTTGGATTTCCGAAAACATTATAATAGAAAAACGGGATAATTGTTCCCAAAGTTACGATAGCGAGAGCCGCATACAGCCATTCTCTCTGATAAATAAACAATATAGTAAAAAATAACAATGCTATTCCGCTCAATCCAGAAGCCAGTCCATCTATTCCGTCTATCAGATTTATAGCGTTAGTAATAAAAACAATAGTAAATACAGTAAACGGGAGTCCCACTACCGGAGGTAATTCGTAAATTCCGAAGATTCCATAAAGATTATTGATCCATAATCCCGAAGACACCAACAAAATGGCACAGAATATTTGAACAATAAATTTCTGACGATAGCGAACTCCGATCAAGTCATCGGTAATACCTGTCAAATACAACAGCAATAAACTACTCAACCCAAAAGATAGAACGGACGTATCACTCACTCCGATAATAGAGGGAAACAATTCCTCCCCGTAAATTCTATTCAGCCCTATCATCAAAGAAAGAGTAAAAATAACGGCAGGGAAAAACGAAACACCTCCCAGACGAGGTATTATACCCTTGTGTACTTTTCGTTCATCTGGCATATCGAATAAATGCTTTTTAAACGATATCAATAAAATTCTTGGAATAATAAAAATAGAAAATCCCAAACTAATAAAAAATGACAACAATAAAATCGAAATATAACCCATAAAATATTAGATTTAATTCATCATTTTCAATACTAATAAACCCAATTTTTTCAACATATTGACCCAATTCTATGCAAAAATATCTTTATCCACTAACGCCCCCTCTATGAAAGAAATCAATCCTATCTGTTAACCCAAAATCTCAGGCGAAAGAAATTACTTTATTTTTTATGCATTCCTTAAATATACGCCTCTATACTACTGGGGGGACACCGAAAAGAAAGCTTTTCCCGGCTCTAAGAATCACTTATAACCCCTCTTTAACCCATCCCTATCTCAGTGGATAATCATTATTGGAAGGGTAAATAAATATAACGCTTCATACAAGAGATAGATTACTATAAACTATCAATTTCAGAAGAACTACATTTACTTTTCTGTGAAGAACAGGGTAAATAACAACAGAATAACTTAAACATATCTGTATATTATACTAACTCTGACTTCACAGAGTTTTGCAAAGGTAGCTACATTTCTTAAAAAACACAATAAAATCTTACAAAAAATACTTCCATTCTACAAAAATCCAGATAAATATATAGTATTGAGCAGTTTACAAATTATTTATTAAATATTAAACAAACCAGTAAAAAAACAGAAATCAAAAACACTTAATAATCACATAAAAAACTGACATTTATGTATAGTTCAGAAACCACCAGACAACAGTTTATACAACACAGCCTCTCTTTCATTTTTGAATATTACCGAATGCAACTTAATATAGTATTTACAGCATATATATCAAGTATCCTGTGTAAACTACATAAGCAAAAATCATAAATACACCTTCCACCCGAGTAATCGCACGCACCTTATAATATCTCCCGACAAAAAACAACAACAAAGAAACCCCTAATAAATAAAACAGATCGACATTTGTTATTCCACCCAAAGGTAATGGAGTGATAGTAGCGCTCATGCCCAACACAAGAAAGACATTGAACAAATTGGACCCGATCACATTCCCGATAGCAATCTCAGGATTTTTTTTCAAAGCGGCTACTACCGAAGTTGCCAATTCAGGAAGAGAAGTTCCCAAAGCGACAAGAGTCAACCCTATAACAGACTCGCCTATCCCCAACGACCGGGCTATCTCGCTCGCCCCATCTACAAAAAGCCGACCACCGAAAATCAAAGCGGAAAGGCCTCCAACGATATACAGCAAACAACGCCATGCAGACAACGGTCTAATTTCAGCTTGCTCCTCTCCTGTATTATCGTGTGCAATAGCAAACGTATACCCGAGAAATATGGCAAAAAAACAAAGCATAAGCAAACCGTCCGCCCTATTCAGAATATTCTCCGTACCGGCTTCCAAAAACACATCGTTAGCACAAATTAAGACAACCACACACGAGAGAATGGCGAGCGGTATTTCTTTTGTCAATGTTCCTTTGGTTATTGTTATAGGAGCAACAACTGCTGTCACACCCACGATCATCAAAATATTAAAAATGTTACTGCCCACAACATTCCCGATAGAAAGTTCGGCACTCCCATTAATAGCCGATACGATACTAACTGTCAACTCGGGAGCCGAAGTTCCAAAGGCCACGATAGTTAGACCTATTACCAACGACGATATGTTAAACCTTTTGGCCAATGCAGCCGCTCCATCAGTCAAAAAATTAGCACCAGACAGAATTAAGCCCAAACCCACAAGTAAAAACAAAATACTCATCATGAATCTTTACGCTAATATTTATTATATGTAGGCAAATATACAGGAAATATGCCTAATATGAAAATCCACCTCAGACCGGAGGCGCTCTTTTTCGTCCAATACGACCCGAAAGCAACTTGGTTCGATCAACAGAAACCAGCTTTTCGGTGAAAAAGAATCTTTCTTCAAAAACAAAACACGTCCCCCCCTTAAAACACGCCTCTATCGTCTTATTCGAATAAGCATATCTTCATTAATTTATATTAAGAAATATCAGCTGTAAGAAAATAATCCATACCTTTGTTTGCAAACAAAGGGGTGCCTAAAAGCGGCTGAGATTATACCCTATGAACCTGATACGGATAATGCCGGCGCAGGAATTGTTCATAGTTCTATCTTTTTCAATACGGTTTTATGTGCATCCCCTTAAATGAAACAAACCGTATGAAAACTTATCCTGTCGTATTGACAATAGCCGGTTCGGACAGCAGTGGAGGAGCCGGAATACAAGCCGATTTGAAAACCATGTCGGCCATCGGGGTGTTCGGCACATCGGCTATCACGGCCATTACGGCACAAAACACCTGCGAAGTGAGGGACATACAAGGTATCGAACCCGATATCGTGCGGCAACAAATCGAAGCCATACTCGATGACCTACCTTGTACAACCGTTAAATTAGGCATGCTATACTCTCGCGCGACCATCGAAACGATTGCCGATTGCCTACAACGTTATCCGTTACGGAATATCGTGCTCGATCCGATTATGGTTTCTACTTCGGGTTGTCGGCTAATCGAGGAAGAAGCTATCTCTGCCGTTAAAACACTATTGTTGCCACAGGCGACAGTCATCACTCCCAATATTCCCGAAGCCGAGATACTGAGCGGACTTGCCATCGACAGTGAGAAAGATATGGAAAAAGCAGCCAACAGACTGTTTCAAGCCGGTTGTCGTGCCGTTCTCGTGAAAGGAGGACATTTGAAAGGAGCAGAATCCTGCGACATACTCTTTATGCCCGATTCTGTTCCTGTTCGCTACACCTCACCCCGCATTTCTACCCGGAACACACACGGAACAGGGTGTACCTTTTCTTCTGCCATCGCCTCTTATCTGGCGTTGGGACACATGTTGACCGATGCCGTTTCCCTCGCAAAAAAATATCTCACCCAAGCGTTACAGGCCGGAGCCGACATTGCAATAGGAAACGGACATGGTTCGGTAAACCATTTTTTCGCCCCTCGTGTTTTAACCCCATTAAACCCAATTAAAGATGAAAATCTATATTAATCAAAAGGAAATAGAAACCCAAGACAGCATTTCCGTAAAAGAGTTACTCGATATACAACAAATCGCCATCGAAGGTACGGCTATCGCCATCGACAACAAGCTGGTTCCCAAAAATGAATGGAACGATCGGATTTTAACCGATGGGAACAAGATAACGATTATCCGGGCTACATTCGGAGGATAACGAACGGATTTCTCGAAATGAAATATATAGGCATTACAGAGGAACACCCCATAGAACAGGAAAACCGCTTAATCACCGCCCTGCTCGACAACGGATTGGATTTAATCCACCTCCGCAAACCGAAGTATTCCGGAGAAAAAACAGAGCAACTGTTACTCTCGATTCCTCCCCGCTATTACGATCGAATAGTACTTCACGACCATTTCGAACTGGCAGAAAAATACCGGCTTGCCGGTGTTCATCTCAATGGAAGGAATCCGCATTACCGACCCCTGTCGAACGACTATATCCCCACCCTATCCCGCTCTTGCCATTCCATCGAGGAACTGACGGACGGACAACGATATGACTATCTGTTTTTGAGCCCCATCTTCGACAGCATATCGAAAAAGGGATACCGTTCCGCATTCTCGCCCGAACAACTGACTAAGGCTGGGAAGAAATGTGTTATCAACGAGAGAGTCATTGCCTTAGGCGGTATCACCCCCGAAAAAAAAACTGCTATAAAGGATTGGAATTTCGGAGGGATCGCCGTACTCGGTTTCCTATGGCAGGAACCGACCATTGCAGGGGTTATTCGACAGCTCACTCGATTAAGAAACGATTAATACGAACAAAATATGTTACAATTCATTACCCACCAGACACCCCGATTCGGAATCATAGAGGGAGCAGTCGCCGCCTTGAACGGAGGTTGCAAATGGATACAGCTCCGTATGAAAGGTGCTCCTATCGAAGCTGTCAGGCAAACCGCCCAGCAACTCATTCCGCTCTGTAAAGAACATGAAGCCATACTCGTCCTCGACGATTATGCCCAACTGGCGGCCGACCTCGACATAGACGGCGTCCATCTGGGAAAGCTCGACATGCCTGTTTCCGAAGCTCGTCTGCTTATCGGCGAGAAATACATTATCGGAGGAACGGCGAATACCTTTGAAGACATACAAGGATTAGTCCGGCAAGATGCCGATTATATCGGTTTGGGACCATTCCGATATACCGAGACGAAAAAGAACCTGAGTCCTATCCTCGGCCTCGAAGGTTATGCCCGAATCATGGAACAATGCCGGACGAACGACTTGAAAATTCCGGTGGTCGCCATCGGAGGTATCACAGCCGACGATATTCCGGCCATCATGGAAACCGGAGTGTCGGGAATCGCTTTATCGGGAACGATCCTGCAAGCCGAAGATCCCGAAAAGGAAACTAAAAAAATAATAGACCTATTAAATAAATATCGTAAAGCATGAACAAATTAATTATCGGAGGACGGGAATTTTCTTCCCGCTTATTCGTAGGAACCGGGAAATTCAGTTCAAATGAACTAATGGAAAAAGCCATCGAAGCCTCCGGATCCGAAATGATTACCGTGGCCATGAAACGTATCAACATGACCCAAGAAGCCACAGACGATATGTTGACACACATCGACCGCAATAGAGTACAATTTCTACCTAACACATCGGGAGTACGCAATGCCGAGGAGGCCGTACTCGCGGCTCAATTTTCCAGAGAATGTTTCAGGACCGATTTCGTTAAACTCGAAATCCACCCCGATCCCAAATATCTCCTACCCGATCCTGTGGAAACCTTGAAAGCTACCGAACAACTGGCAAAACTGGGATTCGTGGTACTTCCCTATATTCAAGCAGACCCCGTACTTTGTAAACGGCTCGAAGAAGTCGGCGCTGCCACCGTAATGCCCTTAGGCGCACCAATAGGCACTAACAAAGGATTGCGCACTCGCGACTTCTTGCAAATTATCATCGAACAAAGTAATGTACCTGTTATCGTCGATGCTGGGATAGGTGCTCCTTCCCATGCCGCAGAAGCTATGGAACTGGGAGCCGATGCTGTGTTGGTAAATACGGCTATCGCCGTCGCCGGGAATCCCGTAGAAATGGCTATCGCATTCAAACAGGCTGTCGAAGCCGGCCGCCGGGCATACGAAGCCGGATTAGGCGCACAATACCATTTTGCACAAGCCAGCAGCCCGTTAACCTCTTTCTTAGATTAAACACAGAAGTAATATGGACACAAAAAAAATAATCAAAGATTCTTATCCCAGTTCCGAAAAAATATATATTCCGGGGAAATTATTCCCCATACAGGTGGGGATGCGAAAAATAAACCTCACCGACACAGTCACCGTAGAAAACGGAAAACGGATACACACGCCAAATGCTCCCGTATATGTATACGACACCAGTGGGCCCTATACCGATCCCGATATTACGGTAGATATAGACAAAGGGCTTCCACGTCTGCGCGAATCATGGATTACGGCGCGAGGCGATGTGGAGCGACAAGACGATATCACCTCGGAATACGGCCGTGCCCGTCGCGACGACCCGTCTCTCGACCCTATACGATTCAAAAATACTCCCCTTCCCTACAAAGCCAAACCGGGACATGCCATCACGCAAATGTATTATGCCCGACAGGGAATCGTCACGGCCGAAATGGAATATGTCGCCATACGGGAAAACTTGCAAAACGAACAATTAGGTATTAAAAGCCACATCACACCCGAATTCGTGCGACAAGAGATAGCCGCCGGGCGAGCGATCATTCCGGCGAATATCAACCACCCGGAAGCCGAGCCGATGATTATCGGCCGTAATTTCTTGGTCAAATTAAACACCAACATCGGGAACTCTGCGCTATCCTCGGGTATAGAAGAAGAGATCGACAAAGCCGTATGGAGTTGCCACTGGGGGGGCGATACACTGATGGATCTATCGACCGGCGACCACATACACGAAACCCGCGAGTGGATTATCCGAAACTGTCCTGTCCCCGTGGGAACTGTCCCCATCTACCAAGCCCTTGAAAAAGTAAATGGAAAAGTCGAAAATCTGTCGTGGGAGATTTACCGCGACACACTCATCGAACAATGCGAGCAAGGAGTGGACTATTTCACCATTCACGCCGGCGTGTTGAAAGCTCATGCCGATTTGGTGGGCGAACGACTTACCGGAATCGTATCGCGCGGAGGGTCTATTATGACAAAATGGTGCGTCATTCACAATCAGGAAAGTTTCCTGTACACACATTTCGATGAAATCTGTGAAATCTTAAAACAATATGACGTAGCGATTTCTCTGGGTGACGGTATGCGTCCGGGCTCGATACACGATGCCAACGACCGTTCGCAATTCCTCGAACTCGATGTGTTGGGCGAACTCACTACAAAAGCATGGGCTCATGATGTACAGGTCATTATCGAAGGCCCCGGCCATATCCCCATGCACAAAATCAAAGAAAATATGGAAAGAGAACTGAACAGTTGCCACGAAGCTCCTTTCTATACGTTAGGCCCATTGACGACCGACATCGCACCGGGATACGACCACATTACATCGGCTATCGGAGCGGCTCAAATCGCGTGGTTAGGCACAGCCATGATCTGTTATGTAACCCCCAAAGAGCACTTGGGATTACCCGATCGAGAAGATGTGCGCAACGGTGTTATCGCTTATAAAATAGCAGCACATGCCGCCGACCTTGCCAAAGGATTTCCCGGAGCACAAATACGCGACGATGCCATGAGCAAGGCCCGGTATGAGTTCCGCTGGAAAGACCAATTCAATTTAGCACTTGACCCCGAACGTGCCCTCGAATACTACAAACAGGGCTCGTTCCACGACGGTAATTATTGTACCATGTGCGGACCGAATTTCTGCGCCATGCGCCTGTCGCAAGATATTACCGACTGTATCGAGAAATAAATGATAAAAAACGATTACTAAAAACAAAAGAAAGATATGTTTTCCGATGAATTAGAAAAATATTCTTGGGAAGATATAACTGCCTGCATAGCTTCGAAACGGAGTCGTGATGTCGAAATCGCTCTTGGCAAAGAGCATTTACAACTCGACGATTTCATGGCGCTCGTCTCACCTGCTGCCGCCCCCTATATAGAACATATGGCGGCATTGAGCAGGCTCTATACCCAAGAACGTTTCGGCAAAACGATACAGATGTATGTACCGCTTTATATCACCAATTCATGTACAAACCACTGTGTCTACTGTGGATTCAATCACAATAACCCCATCGCCCGAATTATTCTTACCGAGAAAGAAATTGAAAATGAATGCCGGGCAATCCGTCAAATGGGACCGTTCGAGAATTTGCTTATCGTAACCGGAGAAAATCCACGCGATGCCGGAGTCGATTATTTGGAACGAGCTCTACAAATCGCACGTCCCTACTTCTCGAACCTATCGATAGAAGTCATGCCCCTCAAAAGCGAAGATTACTATCGCTTGACCCAATCGGGTCTCAACGGCGTGGTCTGCTTTCAAGAAACCTATCATAAAGACCGGTACAAAGTATACCACCCGAAAGGCATGAAATCTATCTTCGAATGGAGAGTAAACGGATTCGACCGCATGGGACAAGCCGGTGTACACAAAATAGGCATGGGAGTGCTCATCGGATTGGAAGACTGGCGTACCGATGTAACCATGATGGCCATACACTTGCAATACTTGCGCAAGCACTATTGGCAAACTCGATATAGTGTCAACTTCCCCCGCATGCGCCCGTCCGAAGGTCATTTTCAGCCCAATGTAATCATGACGGATAAAGAGCTGGCACAGTTGATTTTTGCATTTCGTATTTTCGACCACGACGTGGATATTTCCGTATCCACCCGAGAAAACGCAAAATTCAGAGATCACATCGCCACTCTCGGAGCGACTTCGATAAGCGCAGGTTCGAAAACCGACCCGGGAGGTTATGCCACTTATCCGCAAGCGTTAGAACAATTTTCGGTCAGCGACGAACGGACACCTGCCGAAGTGGAACAAGCTGTCAAAGCTATGGGGTATGAGGTCGTATGGAAAGACTGGGACAAAATATTCGATCGATGAACGAAAGGTATATCCGCCAAACCATGATTCCCGAAATCGGGGAAGCAGGACAGGAAAAATTGAAGAATGCCAAGGTATTGATTGTCGGTATAGGAGGGTTAGGTTCTCCCATCTCTCTATATCTGACCGCAGCCGGAGTAGGACAAATAGGACTTATCGACGATGATATCGTTTCAAGTAGCAACTTACAAAGGCAAATTCTTTATACCGAGGCAGAAATAGGACAATCGAAAGTCGAGTGCGCTTGTCGAAGACTGTCGGCTTTGAACAGTTCAACTCGATTCGAGACCTATCCCAATCGTTTCACCTCCGACAATGCAGATCGACTTGTCTCCACTTACGATATCATTGTCGACGGATGCGACAATGCTGCGACCCGTTATCTGATCGACGATGTCTGTTCCTGCTTCAAAAAGCCCTATGTATATGGGGCCATTTCGGAATTTCGGGGACAGGTTTCCGTCTTTAATTACCGAGGTGGACCTCGATACAGCTATCTTTATCCCCGCCCCGAAGTTATTCCCCCGGCTCGTCCCGGAGGAGTTATCGGTACTATTCCGGGAATTATCGGCTGCATGGAAGCCGCAGAAGTGATTAAAATCATTACCGGCTATGGCGAAGTTTTAAGCGGGAAACTTTTCCTGCTCGACACACAAACCTTACAACATGAAATCATCGAGATATGATTTTCGTATTATCCTCCCAAAAAGAGGGTGTGTCAAAACTCAATTTTTGAAGATATGAACTTATAATTTGAAATTTGAGTGCCCTCAAAAGGCTAAAAAAGGGTCGTATCATTACTCAATACAGAGCTTGATACGACCCTTTTTAAATGTCATAGTTACAATCTATAACTTTTCGGAGGGGACATTTTAGTTTTGACACACCTCCTTTTTTGTTTCCATATCGATTATTTTTCGAACTACAAATCCAATAATCCGTCGGGGATATTCAGATACAACTTGCGATTATCTTCGTCTATTTCACAAACAAATTCATCGACAGCCGGTATAAGCAACAATCGCCCGTTATATTCCACTTCAAACAATATATTTTCCGTAGAATCATCGATCGAGACAATCTTTCCCAACTCTCCTTTCTCGCTATCGATCACTGTGAATCCTATAAAGTAATCCCCCGGAGCTTCATCTTCATTCAATTCTTTGTAATAAGACTTCGGGAAATAAACATCGAGTAAAGTAAATGGACGCGCATCCGCTTCATTATCTACATCTTCCAATTTAATCAAAGCCGTCGTATCGCTCTTAAACCTATATTCCTCGATAAAAAACGGTACGAATATGCCATCTATCTCACATACGATATAAGGACACTCCGTGCGGTCGAACACATCATCGGTAAAAGTAAAAGACAACTCGCCTTTCACTCCATGAGGCTTATTAAACCTTCCTATCCTTATCAATTCTTCCCTTGTAATCATTCTTTCACTTTTATTTCGTCCAAATCCACACCGGTTACAACCGTGTATTTTCCCTCTACCTGCACCCATCGAGAAAGTAAAACTTTTTTTCGGAACTCCCCGATATACCGGTACAGGCTATCGACATATTCGGGCATGGTATAATCGAGAGCTTTGACATGTACATAAATCGTCCAACTGTTACGGGCATCGTAACAAACCGTATCGAACACTGCAACCGTCGGTTCATCGGCCCGAAGTCGGCGTATCTCACACACATAGGCATACAACGAATCTAATAACTGCCGAGAATTTCGCCGGGGAATAACCGTTACCTCGTCGCTCCCGACGACCTCGACAATCTGTTTCCTCGCTTTTGCCGAATCGCCAAGCACTTGTATCACAAAATGACCTTTTTCATCGACATACGCCGCCCCCAAATATTTGGGGAAATCCTTCCATTGAAAATAAGAAGGATTCTTTCCTATCGCAGCCAAATATTTCCGATACAAACGGTATCCGGTAGAATCGCAAGTCTCATCTACGGGAACTTCCGTTATTATTGTATCGGAAGTTTTCCCGCCGTCGGCACGCTCCTGTACTTGCTGCGAACAAGAAGACAGGAGCAATCCCGCCACGGCAACACAAAAATACCACTCTTTCATCGATCTATAAACGGGTAATACGTGCACCTATCGCATTGAGTCGTTTATCGACATCTTGATACCCCCTATCGATTTGGTCTATATTATGAATACGACTTGTACCCTCGGCACTCATTGCGGCGATAAGCATGGCTATTCCCGCTCGAATATCGGGTGAAACCATATTGGTAGCCCTCAACGTGTGTGCGTGAGCCTGACCGATAACTGCCGCCCTATGCGGGTCACAAAGAATGATTTGCGCTCCCATATCGATAAGTTTATCCACGAAAAACAAACGGCTCTCGAACATCTTTTGATGAATCAAGACACTACCTTTCGCCTGTGTCGCCACAACGAGGAATACGCTTAACAAGTCGGGAGTCAATCCCGGCCACGGAGCATCGGCAAAAGTCATAATCGAACCATCGATGAAAGTCTCTATCTCGTAACATTCATGTTCGGGTATATGAATATCGTCGCCCTGTTGTTCCACGGTTATCCCTAACCGTCGGAAACTATCGGGAATAATTCCCAAATCGTTATACGATACATTTTTAATCGTAATGTCCGAACGTGTCATCGCTGCCATACCGATAAAACTACCCACCTCGATCATGTCGGGAAGAATAGTATGCTCACACCCTTTTAACGATGAAACCCCGTGAACGGTGAGCAGATTAGACCCGATACCTTCGATATGCGCCCCCATACGGTTCAACATTTTTGAAAGTTGTTGCAAATAGGGCTCGCAAGCGGCATTATAAATCGTCGTATCGCCTTCGGCCAATACAGCTGCCATTAGAATATTTGCCGTACCTGTAACCGATGCTTCATCGAGCAACATGTAACTACCCCGCAATTTATCGGCTTTAATTTCATAACGCTGGGCTTTGGGACAATAATTGAATGTAGCTCCCAACTTTTGGATACCGAGAAAATGGGTATCCAACCGGCGTCTTCCGATTTTATCGCCTCCCGGTTTCGGTAAAACGGCATACCCGAAACGAGCCACAAGCGGTCCGATAATCATTACCGACCCCCGCAAAGAAGCTCCTTTTTGAAAAAATTCGTCACTATCGAGATAATCGAGATTTATCTTATCGGCCTTGAAACTGTACGCATTCAGACCTATGCGTTTTACCGTCACGCCCAAATCTCGCAAAAGCTGTATCAAATTATTTACATCGAGTATATCGGGAATATTGTATATCTTCACTTCTTCCGGGGTCAACAGTGTAGCACACAAAACCTCCAACGCCTCATTTTTAGCTCCTTGCGGTATAAGATCACCATTTAAGCGATGCCCGCCTTCAATAATAAAAGATGCCATACTCTCTTTCTCTATTAAGGTTAATGAGTGAAAGATACAAAAAAAGCGGTTATTTACCCGCTTTTTTCGAATTATTTTTTGATTTACGCTGCTGCACGACCGGTTCCCTCACATCTCTCAAATGATATGTGGATGCATCGAGATCGATCACACCATGTGTATACTCCCGCAAATCTTTCAAAATCTTCTCATCTTCCACCGAATCCTTATTCCATTGATAAAACAACTTTTTCATATGATTCGCCAGCATGGAAACCAATGCACTCCTTTCGGGTCCATCGGGCATCGACTCCGCCTTTTTCAACATCTCTTCCATAATTTTCCCATAATGACGATACTTTATGGGAGAAGCCTGATAAGGAACCGACTCGGGCACGGTATGAAGATTTTCTTTTTTGATGATTTCATACGGATAATCGATATCCAACTTGAAGTCGGACATAATTGCCAAATGATCCCACAATTTGTGCTTAAAGTCCTCGATATCCCGTAAATGAGGAAACAGATTCCCCATGATATTTATAATCGTATTGGCACAACGGGTACGTTCCGCTTTGTCCTCTATGGTCATGCAGTGATCTACCATCTGCTGCACATTGCGGCCATATTCGGGCAACACGAGTCTTTTCAATTCCGAAGTATATTGCATATAATTTCTATTGATATAACTTTTATAATATTTTATTTTTAGGAGTCGTGGCTATAAACTCTTTCAGGTAAAAAGGTTCGAAATAAGCCACGTCTTCAAATTGCCCGTTACGGAAAGCACGCTCGGCCAATGCCAACATATCGGTAGCCAATGGAACTATTCCTTCTACAAATATGGCATTGCGATGTTTAATCACATCTTTACATTTTGTCGAGCCGTTTCCCGCAAATACAATCCGACGATTGTCCAACAAGTCCGAGAAAGTATGCTCATCGATTACATACGCACCGACAGGAACGACATCATTCAACGCATTATCGTAAACTGCCGAATAGACCTCCATGCGACGGGCATCGATCATAGGACAATATAACACATCTTCCTCAAAATAGTTTCTAAACATGGTCGTACAAGCCAAAAGTTCGAGCGTAGGAACTGAGATGAGAGGAACTTTCAATCCGAAACAAAGACCTTTGGCTTCCGAAACACCGATACGCAATCCCGTATAGGAACCGGGACCGCTACTCACGGCAACCGCATCCACCTTGACTCCTTTATCTCTCGAAAAATCCATAATCTGTTTTACATATACTCCTAACAACGAAGCATGCGAAGGCCCCTCGAAATTCTCGAAATGGCATTGAACGACACCATCGGAAGACAAGGCGGCGGAACAAACAGACGTAGAAGTCTCTATATGTATAATATTCGGCATAATTCAATCCGTAAAGTATGATTTATCTCCCGATACCCGGTCGGAAAGGCGATAAACCAACGATGTAATCAACGTTAACGAGTGTACAAAATTAGCTCTTTTTTTTCAATTTATTGCTTTCTCATCGGAATTAAGATTAAATTTGCAAAAACATTTACAGACTTATGATACAATCGATGACCGGTTTTGGTAAAGCCGTAGTGGAATTACCGCATAAAAAAATAACTGTTGAAATAAAATCCTTAAATAGTAAACAACTCGATTTATCGACCCGTATTCCTCAGCAATACAGGGAAATGGAGATGGAAATTCGATCCGAAATAGCCAAACGTCTGGAACGTGGGAAAGTAGACTTCTTCGTATACAGCGAAGCTATCGGCAAGGAGGCTTCTGCCCAAATAAATATTCCGGTTTTGGAAGGTTATTTCCAACAAGTCAAAGAAGCCTCGATCAAATTAGGTATTGCGATGCCCGACGATTGGTTCTCCATCTTGTTACGTCTGCCCGATGCCATGAGCTCCGAAAGTCAAGAGATAGACGAAACAGAACTCAACGCTTTGAGAAAAGCAGTCGACCAAGCCATCTCTCAATTGGAAGAGTTCAGAATTCAGGAAGGAGCCATGTTGCAGCACCTTTTTGAAGAGAAAATCGCCAACATAGCTCATTTGTTACAAGAGGTAGAACCTTACGAAAAAGAGCGCATCGAAAAGATAAAAGGTCGGATAATCGACGCTTTGAACAAAATCGACAATTTCGATTACGACAAAAACAGATTTGAACAAGAGATGATTTTCTACATCGAGAAACTCGACATCAATGAAGAAAAACATAGACTAGACAATCACTTGAAATATTTCCTTGAAACCCTGCAATCGGGCAAAGGGCAAGGCAAAAAACTCGGATTTATCAGTCAAGAAATGGGACGTGAAATCAACACACTCGGTTCCAAATCGAACCATGCCGAGATGCAACGCATTGTCGTGCGTATGAAAGACGAGTTGGAACAAATCAAAGAGCAAGTACTAAATGTAATGTAATGGAACAAAGAGGTAAACTCATCATCTTTTCGGCCCCCTCCGGTTCGGGTAAATCCACCATCATACAATCGTTATTGAATCGCGATTTGAACTTGTCATTCTCTATCTCTGCCACCAGTCGTGCTCCGAGAGGGACTGAGAAAAACGGCATCGAATATTATTTCATCACACCCGATGAATTTCGCGAACGTATAGCGAACGACGAATTTCTGGAATATGAAGAAGTCTATGCCGGGAAGTTCTACGGCACTTTGAAAAGCGAAGTAGAACGGATTCTCGACTCGGGGAAAAATGTTATTTTCGATGTCGACGTTGTCGGCGGACTCAACATAAAAAAATATTACGGAAACCAAGCTCTCGCTTTGTTTATCCAGCCACCCAGCATACAAGCGTTGGAACAACGATTGAAAAACAGAGCGACAGATACCCCGGAAGTTATAGCTCATCGGATAGCGAAAGCTGAATACGAATTGTCGTTCGCACCAAAATTCGATAAAATCATAGTGAACGATATTTTGGAAAAAGCCCAAGAAGAGGCATACCGTTCAATAAGACAATTTCTCGATAAATGATAAGTAAAACATGCAACCGATAAAGACAGCCTTTTTCTCCGGGACGTTCAATCCGGTTCATACCGGCCACCTCATATTAGCGAACTACTTGTGCGAATATGAAGGATTCGACGAAATATGGCTGTCTGTGTCTCCTCAAAATCCTCTACGAGAAAAATTGTCCTCGAATAATGATAGACAACGAATCGAAATGTTAAATATGGCCGTGAACGGCAATTCTAAGATTCGGACGACCGATATAGAATTTACCCTGCCCCGCCCCTCCTATACGATTCAAACACTCGAAGCCCTCAGAAAGAAATATCCCGAAAGAATATTTACTTTGATTATCGGTGCAGACAACTGGCTTTCATTCAACAAATGGAAAGACTACAATAAAATTATCGAAGAGTATCTTATTTATATCTATCCGCGCCGGGGGTACGACATAGACGAAAGATCGCTGCCTGTAAACGTAAAATTGTGTCATGCTCCTATCATAGAAATTTCATCGACCCAAATACGACAGGGAATTTCAGAAGGGAAAAATATGAACTATTTTATACCTCGACCGGTATATGATTATATCATAAATCACGGACTTTATAAAAATAAAGACTAATGGACGAACGTATTTATTCAAAAAATATCATCGAATTTGTAACGGTCAGTGCCGAATATTGTGCTTTTATCGAACGTGTTCCGGAATTGGAGAAAGAAGAATTTCTCGATAAAATCACAAAAATACTACCATTGCTATATCTGAAAGCAACACTATTAACACCGGAAGAACCCGAAGAAGATGGATTCTCCGAAAAATTCGTCACAGAGAATATGTACGAGAGCGTTCGGGAAAACATAGAAAGTCTATTGGGGGAAGACGACAGTTATCTGGAAGTATTTCAAAACGATATGAAATACAGTGAAACCCCGATAATAGCCAATGTTTCGGAAGCTCTTGCCGATATTTATCAAGACTTGAAAGATTTTATTTCGGTATATCGCATGGGAAATGAGCCTCAAATGCTCGAAGCTCTTTACATTTGTTTCGAAAATTTCGTTACATACTGGGGGCAACAACTAGTTAATGTACTCCGAGCATTACACAACATAAGATACACTCTGGATAACGATGATGATGAATGTGACGACAATTGCGACTGTGGACACCATCATTCTCACTCCGATAATTACACCGATATATTCGGTCATC
Source organism: Barnesiella sp. B2-R-119 (assembly GCF_023656675.1). Classification (NCBI taxonomy): domain Bacteria; kingdom Pseudomonadati; phylum Bacteroidota; class Bacteroidia; order Bacteroidales; family Barnesiellaceae; genus Barnesiella; species Barnesiella sp. B2-R-119. Next base: position 124,917 of record NZ_JAMOKL010000006.1, on the reverse strand, counting down.
AACAAGAGAACGGAGATATTCTCGACAAGTTGAACGATGATTTGGATTAAAAAATTATGGAGAACGATACACCCAATAAAATAAAAATCAGTAAAGAAATCATTGCTACTTTACCCATAGAAACATTTCCGGGGAAAATAGTCGTAATCGATAATGAAAGAGATGCCGATAATGCAGTACTCCAACTAAATAACGAGAGAATTATCGGATTCGATACAGAGACTCGGCCAACTTTCAAAAAAGGAAAAAGCAATCATGTAGCACTTATCCAATTATCGACCCACGATACGTGTTATTTGTTTCGTATAAATCGCATAGGATTTACACCTGCGATTAAGAATCTGCTCGAAAACGAATCCCTCTTGAAAGTAGGAATATCGCTCAAAGATGACTTCTGTATGTTGAGTCGGCTAAACGGCGGACAATTTATACCGAGAAATTTTATAGAATTACAAAAATTTGTGAAAAAATACAACATCGAAGATCAAAGTCTACAAAAAATCTATGGTATAGTTATCGGAAAAAAAATTTCCAAAGGGCAACGATTATCCAACTGGGAAGCCGATCATCTTACCGAAAATCAACAACTTTATGCAGCGACCGATGCTTGGAGTTGCATAAAAATATACGAAGTTTTGAAATCTGGAAAATTCAAATCCCCCATATATAAAATTCAACCCTCGTCTTTATAAAACTACAATATTATGAAACGATACGACATTATAGCATTGCTCTTGATTATTTATTTGGCTGTGATGGCCTACTTCGGCAGAGGTATGCTTTTGAGCGGAAATTACTGGGAATATTTTAGTATTATCGGTGTTACTTTACTCGTCATTTTCATACTCAGATGGGCAATGAAACGTAGAGAAAAAATCAGAGAAGAACGAAGGAAAAAGCAAGACGCCTCTGAACGAAGAACCCTACGAAACGACAATATATCATAAACCATAAATAAAATTCATCGGACTATGACAAAGAAAGTACTATTAACCTTTTTGGTTATATGGTTGTTTTCGAACACCGGTTCGGCTCAAATCCTAAAAAACACATGGATCATCAACCCTCAATTAAGCGGCTTTAATTTAGGCAGTACCCACACGGAAGATACGGGCAAAGAAACGTTCGACCTCGGACTAAAAGTCGAAGCAGGTAATTTCATTGCCAATAATTTGGCTATTCTTGTCGGGATCGGCGGTGACTTCGCATGGAATAAAGAGTACAAAGACAATAGCATCGATATAATGGGAAGCATTAGATATTATACGCTCACGACTCTGTTTCTCGGCGTAAACGCAGGATACACCCATGCATGGTATAAACCCAAAGGAAGTGATTCTCAATGCAGAGATTACCTATATGTCGGAGCCGAGCTGGGATATGCGATTTTCGTGAGTCACAACATATCTCTGGATCCGGCCGTATATTGGAAGCACAGTTTTACCGATAAATTCAACCAGTACGGAATAAAAATGGGGCTTTCTGTCTATTTCTAAGAAGTTAATATATAAAACACATAAACACAATGACTGAAAAAATGAACCAATTGATGAAGGACGTCCCGGCCATACGATGGACGGCCCTTATTCTACTGGCAAGTGCCATGTTTTTCGGGTATATTTTCATGGATATACTATCGCCTTTACAAGAACTTTTGCAAACATCAAGAGGGTGGTCTCCCGATGCCTATGGACACTATGCCGGTTCTGAAACATTCCTGAATGTATTCGTATTCTTTTTAATTTTTGCGGGTATCATTCTCGATAAAATGGGTGTTCGCTTCACGGCTATTCTTTCCGGGGCCGTTATGCTCGCAGGGGCATCCATCAACTATTTCGCTGTCAGCAATGCATTTATCGGTAGCGAAGCAGAATCTCTCATGAACCGATTTATGAATTTACCTTTGGAATGGTGGAACATCACCCCGTTTTACGAGGGCATGCCTGCGTCGGCTAAAATGTCGGCTATCGGTTTCATGTTCTTCGGTTGTGGCGTAGAAATGGCGGGAATTACAGTTTCCCGCGGAATTGTCAAATGGTTCAAAGGGAAAGAAATGGCACTCGCCATGGGGGTAGAAATGGCTATTGCCCGTGTGGGAGTCGCCGTAGTCGTCTTAGGCTCTCCGGTCTTGGCCAATAAAATCTCTCCTATCGATGTATCTCGTCCTGTTCTCGTAGCAGTTATATTACTGGCAATCGGACTCATCTGTTTTATCACTTATGCCTTCATGGATAAAAAACTCGAACGACAGATGGGCGAAAGCGGTGAGGAAAAAGACGATCCTTTCAAATTGAAAGATCTCAAACTCATTTTTTCGAGCAAAGTATTCTGGTTAGTAGCTCTTCTTTGCGTACTCTACTACTCGGCTATTTTCCCATTCCAAAAATATGCAATCAATATGCTGCAATGTAATTTAGGATACACGGCCGAACAAGCCGGTTGGGTATTTTTCGTATTCCCTTTGGGCGCGGCGGCTATTACTCCCATTTTAGGAAATTTTCTCGACCATCGTGGTAAAGGAGCTACTATGCTCATCTTCGGTGCACTGCTGATGATTGCCTGCCATTTGGTATTCGCATTGGTGTTGCCGGCCCTGAAAGGTACTACCGCAGCAGTTATCGTCGCCTATTTATCTATCATATTATTGGGAATCTCTTTTTCATTGGTTCCAGCTTCTTTATGGCCGTCCGTCCCCAAACTTGTAGACAACAAACTATTAGGTTCGGCATACGCCGTTATTTTCTGGATTCAAAACATAGGATTATATGCATTCCCCATGATTATAGGTGCAGCATTGAGAATCTCGAATCCCGGCATAACCGATCCGTTACAATACAACTATACAACCCCTATGCTTATATTTGCAAGTTTAGGTGTGTTGGCTCTTCTCTTCGGGTTATGGTTAAAAGTTGAGGACAAGAAACGTGGATACGGGCTCGAACTTCCCAATATTCAAAAATAATGATAAAAGAAAAAGAATAATACATTAGTTATTAGTCCAATATAATCGGTAATAGATGTTTACACTCTATTGCCGATTTTTCTTTTCTTCCCAATCAAACTATAAGCAGTAGTTAATAAACTATTTTATTTAGTTTTATTAACTATAATAATTAGTTGAAAAACTAAAACATTTAGTTTATTTGTATCATAAATAGAAAAAATATGAAAGGACTTACATCGAAAGAAGAGGAAATCATGAATTATTTCTGGCATAAAGGGCCATTATTCGTGAAAGAACTGTTGGATTTTTATGACGAACCCAAACCTCACTTCAATACGTTATCGACCATCGTAAGAGGACTCGAAGAAAAAGGCTATGTGTCACACAAAGCATATGGTAAAACCTATCAATATTTTGCTGTTGTAAGCGAAGAATCGTTCAAAAAACGGACCTTGCGACAAGTCATACGTAAATACTTCAACAGCTCCTATTTGGGAGTCGTTTCCTCTTTAATCGAGGAAGAAGATATTTCACTGAAAGAATTGAAAGAGCTTATCGAAAAAGTAGAAAAAGGAAACGCAGAACAATAACCAATCACCACCAATGGGCACATTCTTTGTTTATATATTAAAAGCCTCTGTTTATCTAGCCATTCTGTATCTGTTTTACAGTATATTGCTAAGTAAGGAAACATTTTACCGCTACAATAGAACAGCATTGCTACTATTGATACCTCTATCGTTTATTCTTCCGCTATATCCGGTTCATACGGCTGTTCCCGAAACGTATTCAAACACCACTATACTCGACAGTCTACCGGCAACATCTTATATAGAAAACGAATCACAAAGTAAAATTCCGATAGGTATTATCGCAGTATTAAGTATCTATCTCATCGGGATTTTATACTTTATCACTAGATATGTCTGCACAATTATAAAACTTCTGCGACTGATTCGGAGCGGGGAAAAAATATACCGACAGCGACGGACTTTCTCTTGTCGTTATCTCCCAATCCATTGCTCCTTTCAGTTGGTTCGGGAAAATAGTCATTTCAAAAGCCGACTTCCAAAACCATCGCCGAGAAATACTCCTACACGAATCTGCACACATTCGCAAACATCATTCATGGGATTTACTGGCTGCCGATCTCTGTATAGGATTACAATGGTTCAATCCGGCCGCTTGGTTACTGAAACGAGAGCTGCAAACCGTACATGAATACGAAGCCGATAATTACGTTTTGGAACAAGGCATCGATGCCAAACAATACCAATTACTGTTAATAAAACAATCGGTCGGTTCCAAGTTTTATTACATAACCAATCACTTTAATCACAATAAACTTAACAAAAGAATTACCATGATGTTAAAAAAGAAATCAAACCGCAAAGCGACCTTGAAGTATCTCTACGTCATACCGGTCGCATTATGTACCGTTTCGGTATTCGCCCACCCCGAAATCTCCGATGAATTAAACAAAGTATCCTCGGTCGATTTGAGTAACTTGACAGCTATGATCGGTAGTTCCGAAAACACCGCAACCATAAAGGATAAAGAGATAGAAATATCCGGGTGTGTTTTAGACATAGAAACCAACGAACCTATCGTCGGAGCCACCGTCTTGGTCAAAGGCAGCAATACAGGAACAGTAACCGATCTAAACGGAAACTTCTCCTTAAAAACGCCCATAGGAAAAACTTTGCTCATCTCTTATGTCGGTTTAGGCTCGGCCGAAATCAGTTGCAATGACAAAGACAGGCAAAATCTGAAAATATACCTCGGGGAAAGCAGCGAAAAGAATAACAGTTCGAAAATTATCATAGTCGGAAACAAAACCGAGCCGAACACTTCGATCGGCACGAAAGGAAAAATCAACAGCATAACCATTACGACAAAAGACAGCGCAGAAAACAATAGACAGAAAATCGATACGAAGGGAAAAATTAGCAATATAAATGTAGATATCCAAAAAGATGGTTCGGTCATAGTCGATGAAAACAACAATACCAGAGTCTTTTACGATCCTATATATATTTTAGACGGTAAAAAAATTTCCAAAGACAAATTCAAAAAACTCGATGCCGACAAAATAAAATCGATAACTGTCCTCAAAGGAGAAGAAGCGATCAAAAGTTATGGAAAAGATGGTGAAAATGGAGCCCTTATCATACAAACCAAAGGAAACGCTGCAACTTCGACAGATCCGATAAAAACCATAACGATTACCAAGAAAGATACTTCTGAGGATATCATGAAAAATACACTTTGCATCGTAGACGGGAAAAAGATTTCGGAAACAGAACTAAAAAATATAGATCCCAACAATATACAAAGTATAACAGTCCTGAAAGATGAAAAATCGAAGGAAGAATATGGAGCGACCGACAAAGATTGCATTATATGGATTACCTTGAAAAAATAATATGACTCGACGACTGAATGCAAAAAAGGCTGTTTTCAAAATAGAAAACAGCCTTTTTGTTTTATTGGTCTACTTTTCTGAATTTCATTTTTGCCCGTACAAACTCTATTACGGCAGGTAACAAAGATACAAATATAATCGCGACAATCAGAAGTTTTAAATTTTTCTGAACAAAAGGCAAATCACCGAAGAAATAGCCCGCATAACAAAAAATCGCTACCCACAAAGCTCCTCCGATTAGATTATACATCATGAAATAATAATAGTGCATTTTCCCCATACCACCCACAAAAGGAGCAAAAGTACGAACGATAGGGACAAACCGAGCTATAATTATGGTTTTCCCTCCATATTTTTCAAAGAAAGCATGGGTTTTCTCTAAATGGCTTTGTTTGAAAATCTTTGAATTGGGGTTACTGAATAGCTTCTTACCGAAAAAATGGCCTATTGCATAATTACAAGAATCTCCCAATACCGCAGCGACAAACAAAATAAGTACCAAAACATTTATTTCTAAGGGAATTCCTGGCAACGCTGTAATAGCCCCAGCAACAAAAAGTAAAGAATCTCCCGGTAAAAAGGGTGTGACAACCAAACCCGTCTCACAAAAAATAATCATAAACAATATAGCATAGGCCCAAGTATGATAATCCTGTACTATCTCAATCAGATGCTTGTCTATATGCAAAATAAAGTCAATCAAAAATTCCATAAATCCATATATAAATACATTAACTTTATTGGGGCATAGTCACTTTGAAATAAGGATTTTCTACATGCTGTTCAAATACGATACGCTTCATATCTTCTACACGATCGGGATATTGGGCAGCCAAATCACAATCCTCATGAATATCATCGACCAAATTATACAAATGACATTTACCCTTCTCAACAAATAACTTCCAATCGCCTTGCCGAACAGCAATTTGATCGGTCTCGCAAAACTCCCAATAAAGAAACTCATGATTCTTTTGATGTTTGTCTTTACCCAGCAAGGTAGGTTTGAATGAAAGTCCATCGAAATAGTCTTTCCTATTCTCTCCATATCGCTCGATATGATTCACCCCTATCAAGTCGCAGAAAGTAGGCAATATATCATAAAACGCCAACTGGTGGTCATTGACAGCTACCGGGACATGACCGGGCCAACGAACGATAAAAGGAATACGTATACCTCCCTCATGGCAAGAACGCTTGATTCCTTTCAGTTTCCCATCTCGTCCAAAAAATCCGGGGTCGGCTCCCCCTTCTTCGTGAGGGCCGTTATCCGATGAAAAAATAACGATGGTATTCTCATCGAGCCCTTTCTCTTTCAATTTTTTCAAAATCTCACCTACATAAATATCTAACCGAGCAATCATTGCCGCAAACTGTGCATGGGTATGAGTCACGGGATTATAGCGCCCACCATAACTGCCATTAAACACACCGGTTTCCCCCAACCGTTCTCGATAGTAATTTAGAAGGGAATCTTCTGGCTGTACCAATTCGGCATGAGGTAATGTGTAAGTAAAAAAACCGAAGAAAGGTTTGTCTCCCGACTGACGATCCAACCAATCGATTGCAGCTTCGTGAATAAGATCGGCCGAATATTGAGGCCGTAAAGCATAACCGGCCCCCCACATGGGATATTTGATATTCTCTTCGAGCGTCACACGAATAGTCGCAGTGTCGCCCAACCGGGAACTATACCGATTCAAAAAGTTGGGATAATACAAGTGAGCCTGAAATTGACAGATATATCCAAAGAACTCATCGACACCACGCTTGTCCGGAGTAGAAACAGAGCCTTCATATCCCCCGGCCCATTTACCGAACATTCCCGTCCTATAACCGTTTTCTTTCATAATTTCAGGAAGAATAACACGATTGGGATCATAAGGGTGTTGGCCTACGATGGCATAGTCGGTATTAACTCCATAACGCACCTCGCCACTATCTCGCCAATACTCTTTATTTCCTCGTACTTCTCCGTGTCCGGTGTGCTGTCCGGTCATTATACAAGCCCGGGAAGGAGCACTAACAGGGCTACCCGAATAAGCCTGTGTAAATCTCATACCCTCCGAAGCCATACGATCTATATTCGGAGTCTCGATATATTTCTGCCCATAGCACCCTAAATCTCCATAACCCATATCGTCACATAAAATAAAAACGATATTGGGCTTATCACTTTTCTTTGCCGAAAATGCAGCGAAAACAGAGGCCAACATTCCGCCTCCAACAAATAATAACCGGCTATATTTCATTGATAATTACCTCGAAAATTTATAATATCTTATTCTTTTTCGGTTCAAATATAAGACGAAAGATTCGATTCCTAAAACATAAAACTTAAAAATAATTCGAGTACCGAATTATTGTATTCCCTATTTTTACTAATTTTGAACCGCTTACTAAATCTATCTTTGATACAATCATGAACCAATCTCTTTACACACCTTTCGACCGGATATTATATATCATGACCAAGCCGGTGGGGGCAATTTGTAATCTGGCCTGCACATATTGCTACTATACCGAAAAAGCGAAACTCTATCGGGACTCTCCCAAGCACATCATGAGCGAAAGCCTATTAGAGAAATTTATCAAAGAATATATCGAAAGTCAGGCAAACGACCATATTTTATTCACATGGCATGGTGGCGAAACCCTAATGAGACCGTTGGATTTCTACCAAAAAGTAGTACGACTTCAAGCTCAATACGGAAAAGGTCGAATTATCGATAACAGCATCCAAACCAACGGAACATTATTAACAGACAGCTGGTGTCGTTTTTTCAAAGAAAATAACTGGCTGGTCGGTATCAGTATAGACGGGCCACAAGAATTTCACGACGAATACCGATTGACCAAACAGGGAAGGCCCTCATTCGTAAATGTCATGCGAGGGATAAATCTGCTCAATAAACATGGCGTCGAATGGAATGCTATGGCAGTAGTTAACGACTTTAATGGGGACTATCCCTTAGATTTCTACCATTTTTTCAAGGACATCAACTGTAAATATATACAATTCACACCCATTGTCGAACGTATTCGGCAACATGAAGACGGGCGCATATTAGCCTCTCCCGATGAAGAATCAATAGACGGAGTAACAGACTTCTCCGTCTCTCCGGAACAATGGGGCAACTTTCTTTGTACGATATTCGACGAATGGGTTCGAAATGACGTAGGAGAATACTACATACAATTATTCGATGCTACTCTTGCCAATTGGGCTGGTGTAACACCCGGAATATGCTCTATGGCCGAAACTTGCGGTCATACCGGAGTTATGGAATTTAATGGAGATGTGTACAGTTGCGACCATTTTGTATTTCCTGAGTATAAATTGGGAAACATATACACCCAATCTTTAATCGAAATGATGAATAGTCCCCGACAAATTGCTTTCGGTCAAAACAAGCGCAATGCTCTGCCCCAACAATGTAAAGAGTGTGATTTTCTATTTGCCTGCCACGGAGAGTGCCCCAAAAACAGGTTTGTAAAAACGGCCACCGGAGAACCGGGATTAAATTATTTGTGCGCTGGTTATCACCGATTCTTTAAACACGCAGCTCCTTATATGGACTTCATGAAACACGAATTGGATAATCAACGCCCACCAGCCAATGTCATGCAATGGGTGAAACAAAATATCCCCGACAAATAGAAAAAGGCTTTATACCGAATCGGTATAAAGCCTTTTTCTCTCTTTCAATAAAATTATTCCATATAACAGAACACTTCATAGGCCGATTCGTTCCAACTCACAGGGCAGCCCTCTTCGCGAGATTCTGGAACAATGCGTATATTCAAAACCGATTTGTCGCGAGTAAGAGATTCCGGTATTTCAAACTCATCTTCAATCCAGCGTTTGTACGGATTACTGTCCGCCAAATACCACACGCCGGCATCCTGTCCATCGACCCAAACTCTCGCACACTGTCTGGGAAGCTCCTGATCGCTGCATCGACGCAATCTTACTCCATGATTATTCGGTAATACTGTTATACGAAACGAACTCTCTCCGGTAAATTTATGAACCATAGCCGTAACTTCCACATCATCGGCATCCCCCTCAAAACAAGAAGTTAGCATCTCCACAGATACATCTCCTTCTACTTTATATTTATGTCGTTTCAACGACTTTTTCGAGGCCATATCTATGCTATCGGTCTTAACTAAGGAAACTTTATCCTGCCCATAATAAAAAACAATCCCCAGATGTTCGAGATACTGGTTATTGCTCTCACCAGACTCTATATTAAAATCCAATTGCGAATAAAATGGATAGCTATCACCTAAACACAATCGTGTCATCGACCAGGGATTATCGCTCAGCCCGTCATAACCGCCCGACGGATTGCACTCGGCCGGAGTCGGGAATCCCCACCCGTAGCAAATATAACTTTCCGAACCATCGCTCTCAACCTGCGGCGTCTTAATCCCATCTATATGTATTCTTACATCTCCTTCACAAGTAATAATATGAGGACGTTCCCCATAACAAGTCACATGAGCGGCAACCATTTTCCCGGTTCCTTTTATCGACGCGATGGGGCTATCCGCCCCCGGTGTATGTTTACGAGTATAATAGTCAGAAGAACGAAAGTAACCGCTATACTCTCTATCATAGCTATTCTCCCCTACTCCTACTTCAACAAAGCCCAAAGTAACGGTCTCTCCGCTCCTATTCTCCAACATTACATGGGCTCGTTCCCAAAACGGCATAGGGAAATAATTATAAAACCAACCGTCTGTCGTCGCTCCCATTAATAAATACCGGGTATTATTATATCCTAAGGAATTACCGAAAAAACAACCGATAGGACACAGAACATCTTCCCCTTCGTGATTATCCCACTTCACACGTATCCATACATCTTGCAATCTATCGGGATTCATATCAGCCATATAAAGTTTCAACGAATTGATGACACCCCCCTCATGCACATCTATTATAGACAATGACTCCCCGGGTGCTAATTTCTTTTCCGACATACGAAACATTCTATCCTTACCAATCTTCGGATCGACTCCCGTTTGTTTCCACTGACGAACCAAAGAACTATAATCCTCCTTTCCAGTAAAAGTCTCTATCCCTTGCGCAGTGGGATAACTGTGATACACAACATGTCCCCAGCCACCTTGCCCTTTATCCCGGTGAGGTCCTTCGAGTTTAACGCTCGAAGTGATTCGGCAGCCATTACGAAACGGCATAGGAACAAAACTGCGAACTACCCGGATAGGGCCTCGTCCATTATCCAAAGGGCCGATGTAACACGATGCTTGTGGTTCGGTAAAAGGATATTTCTCTCCGAACTCCGACAAACGAATAGTAAAACGGGGGGTCTCCTCACCATCAAAGTAAAATCGAAATACGGGTTCTTCCGAACTCAGATAACGATGTTGTACCATATTATAAATACAGCCGGCTCCCGCCACATCGAATATTACCCACTCTCCTTTCTTATCTTGATACAAGCTCCAATCCCAATCGGCACTACCACCTTTCTTATCGATACTGCCCTCGTACTTCACTTTCATTTCCCGATCCAATACTGGAAATCGAGCCACATCGGTCATGCGAGATAATCCATACGATTTTGAAGAAACAGTTTCGGAGTATGCATTTCCAGTCACGGAAAATGGGAATAAAGCAGTCACTGCAAGTAATCTTATAAAAGCTTTTCTTTTCATGGATAAAATTTTAAGATATTTTCAATGTACAAAAATACCTCTGTCTCGCAAATCAAGACAAATACTTTATTATCTATTCCTTATACTTTTATCCACAAAAAAGGCCGGGTATCGATATACCCGGCCTACACTTTCTCGAAATTTTAGATTTTATTCTTTCCTCACTAACAATACTACATTCTCTACATGGTGAGTATGAGGAAACATATCGACCGGCTGTACCCGCTCGACCTTGTATTTTGCATCTAACAAAGATAAATCGCGCGCCTGAGTGGCGGGATTACAACTTACATAAACGATACGTTCAGGAGAAGCGAACAATATAGTCTTAATCACATCGTCATGCATGCCGGCACGAGGCGGATCGGTAATGATGACTTCTGGACGACCATGCTCCTCTATAAAATCCTCTGTAAGAATGTCCTTCATATCGCCAGCATAAAACAAAGTATTATCCAACCCGTTTATACGGGCGTTTTCTTTGGCATCTTCTATCGCTTCGGGAACATACTCGATACCTACCACCTTACGGGATTGTCTTGCCACAAAATTGGCAATAGTACCCGTGCCAGTATATAGATCATAAACCAACTCGGTTCCCGTCAATCCGGCGAACTCTCTGGCAACCTTATATAACTCATAAGCCTGTTCGGAATTGGTTTGATAGAAAGACTTCGGTCCTATCTTGAATCGTAATCCTTCCATACTTTCCCAAATATAATCTCTTCCCCGGAACACACAAACTTCCTGATCGGCAATCGTGTCGTTTCGTTTTTGATTGACAATATAAAGCAAAGACGTAATCTCGGGGAACGTATCCGCTATATGTTGCATCATTCGTTCGATACGCACCATATCGGGTTCGAAAAATACGACTATGAGCATAACCTCTCCTGTCGAAGAGGTCCGGATAATAATATTCCGCATGAATCCTATCTGCTCCCTCAAATCGAAAAATGGATAATGATTATCGATAGCACATTGTCTTATCGAGAGTCGAATGCGATTGGATATATCGTCCTGCAACCAACACTTTTTTATGTCGAGGACTTTGTCGAACATACCGGGTATATGAAATCCCAACGCATTACGACAGTCGAATTCCTGTTCCGTCTGCAACTGTTCATAAGTCAACCACGACTTATTGGAAAATGAAAATTCGAGCTTGTTTCTATAATATTGTTGCTTGGTCGAACCTTTGGTAGGTAAAATTTCCGGCAAAGGGATTTTACCTATGCGGGTAAGATTGTCTTCCACTTGCTGCCGTTTAAATTGTAACTGATAGTCATAAGCCACATGTTGCCATTTACACCCGCCGCAAACACCGAAATGCTCGCAAAAAGGATTTACCCGCAAAGAAGAATAAGCGTGAAATTTCACGATACGTGCCTCAGCATAATTATGCTTCTTACGTATCAATTGCAAATCCACTATATCTCCCGGTGCTGCAAAAGGGACGAATACTACCAAATCGTTCACTCGTGCCAAAGCCTTGCCTTCGGCTGCTACTCCGGTTATTTCTACCTGCTCCAACAAGGGTAGCTCTTTCTTTTTTCGTGCCAAAACAAAAAATTAATAAGTTACAAAGCCAAACAAAACAATACGAACCGAACATCTAAATAAATTCGGCTATGCAATTATGCAGAAAACCACAGGCTCCACATTCGGCAAAGATAAGTATTTTTCACGAAAGAGACAGGTAAAGCAAATAAATAGTGCACAGCGTTAAAATTTGTAGCAAAATATTTTTGTGGTTTGCACGAATCCTTTATTTTTGCGTATTGTTTCTATACAAGATTTTCCGAATGGGTCACAAAGTCGAATAAAGGAAACAATATTTAATACAAAATATCATATACTTATTTATTTATGAAAAGAGTTTATACTTTTGGCAACGGCAAAGCAGAAGGCCGTGCCGACATGAAAAACCTGCTGGGCGGTAAAGGAGCCAACTTGGCGGAAATGAACTTAATTGGAGTTCCTGTTCCCCCCGGATTCACAATCACTACCGAAGTTTGTACCACATACACTCAGCAAGGGAAGGAAGCTGTTGTAAAAGAAATCAAAGGCGATGTAGAAAAGGCTATCGCTCATATCGAAAGCCTCACGGGCACGAAATTCGGAGATGCCTCGAATCCGCTATTGGTATCGGTTCGTTCGGGAGCTCGTGTTTCCATGCCCGGTATGATGGACACAGTATTGAACTTAGGTATGAACGACGACGCCGTAGAAGCCATTGCTAAAAAATCGGGAAATGCGCGGTTTGCATGGGATTCCTATCGCCGATTCGTACAGATGTACGGCGATGTCGTACTGGGTATGAAGCCTAAAACGAAAGAAGACATCGATCCATTCGAAGAAGTGATGGACAAAGTCAAAGAGGCCAAAGGTATAAAGAGTGATACCGAACTCCAAGTAGAAGACCTCAAAGAATTAGTAAAACTCTTTAAAGCCGCCGTTAAAGAAAATACGGGAAAAGATTTTCCTGCTTCTCCCTGGGAACAATTATGGGGAGCTATCTGTGCTGTATTCGATAGCTGGATGAACGAACGCGCCATTCTCTACCGTCGTATGAACCAGATTCCCGAAGAATGGGGTACTGCCGTAAACGTACAAGCTATGGTATTCGGCAATATGGGAAATACCTCGGCTACCGGTGTAGCATTCACCCGTGACGCTGCTACCGGCGAAGATATCTTTAACGGAGAGTACCTCATCAATGCACAAGGAGAAGACGTAGTTGCCGGTGTACGCACCCCCCAACAAATCACACTCGAAGGATCTCGCCGCTGGGCTGCATTGCAAGGTATATCGGAAGAAGAACGCGCAACCAAATATCCTTCTCTCGAAGAGGCTATGCCCGAATGTGCAAAAGCACTTATCGAAACTCAACAAAAACTCGAAGACTACTTCAAAGATATGCAAGACCTCGAATTCACCATTCAAGATGGCAAATTGTGGTTATTGCAAACTCGTAACGGAAAGCGCACCGGAGCCGCTATGGTAAAAATCGCCATGGATATGCTCCGCGCAGGAATCATCGACGAAAAAACTGCCTTGAAACGCATGGAGGCTCAAAAACTCGATGAACTATTGCACCCCGTATTCGACAAGGATGCCATCAAACGCGTTAAAGTCGTAGCCAAAGGACTTCCTGCCTCGCCGGGTGCAGCAACCGGACAAATCGTATTCTTCGCCGACGACGCAGAGGCGTGGGCCGAAAAACGGAAAAAAGTAATCATGGTACGTATCGAAACCTCTCCCGAAGATTTGCGAGGCATGAGCGTGGCGCAAGGCATCCTTACTGCTCGTGGCGGTATGACTTCCCACGCAGCCGTAGTTGCCCGTGGTATGGGTAAATGCTGTGTATCGGGAGCCGGTGAAATAAAAGTCGATTATAAAGCCCGTACGGTAGAAATGGGCGGAAAAGTCTACAAAGAAGGCGATTGGATCTCTTTGAATGGTTCCACCGGAGATGTTTACGACGGACAAGTTCCTACCGTAGACGCCGATATGAGCGGGGATTTCGCAGCCATTATGAATTTGGCTGAAAAATATACCCGAGTAGACGTACGCACCAACGCAGATACTCCGCGCGATGCAGCGGTAGCCCGCAAATTCGGAGCAAAAGGTATCGGATTATGCCGTACAGAACACATGTTCTTCGAAGGCGACCGTATCAAAGCCATGCGCGAAATGATTCTGTCGAAAGACGAAGAGGGACGTCGCCACGCACTCGACAAACTGTTGCCCATGCAACGCGGCGACTTCGAAGGAATATTCGAAGCTATGGACGGTCTGGGTGTAACCATTCGTCTGCTCGATCCTCCTCTACACGAATTCGTACCGCATCAATTGGCCACTCAAAAAGAATTGGCAGAAGAGATGGGAATGAGCATCGACGAAGTAAAATTAGCTTGCGATGCTTTGGAAGAATTTAACCCCATGTTAGGTCACCGCGGTTGCCGGTTAGGTTGTACCTATCCCGAAATAACCGAAATGCAGGCCCGAGCCATTATCGAAGCTGCTTTGAACGTAAAAGCAAAAGGTATCGACGTTCACCCCGAAATCATGGTTCCCCTCGTAGGTGTTGTAGAAGAATTGAGAATGCAAGCCGAAGTTATCCACCGTACCGCTGCACAAGTATTCGAAGAACGCGGCGACACGGTTGCCTACAAAGTAGGTACGATGATCGAGGTTCCCCGTGCAGCCGTTACGGCCGATCAAATTGCCGAAGTTGCCGACTTCTTCTCATTCGGCACGAACGATTTGACTCAAATGACATTCGGCTATTCTCGCGATGATGCCGGTAAATTCTTAAAGATTTACAAAGAAAAAGGCATCCTCAAAACCGATCCGTTCGAAGTTCTCGACCAAAAAGGTGTAGGGCAACTCGTACGCATGGGCGTGGAAAAAGGCCGTTCCACCAAACCGTCGCTCAAAGTCGGTATTTGCGGTGAGCATGGTGGTGAACCTTCATCTGTGAAATTCTGTGCCAAACTCGGTATGAACTACGTATCTTGCAGTCCTTACCGTGTACCTATCGCACGTGTGGCTGCGGCGCAGGCTGCTATCGAAGATTAAAAAGTCCTTTGATAACTCTATAAAAAAGGCTAACATTATCTGTTAGCCTTTTTTATATCCCTTCAATATCGACCCTTTCATACGATATGTAATCAAAAATTCATACCAAGAGAAGTCCGGTTCTCCTGTTTTTAAGTACCTTTGTTTCATCAAGTAAAACGGATTGAAATACAAACACGATGAAAAAAACACTACTCTTTATTAGCCTTTTAATCCTTTCCGTCTTATTAACACAAGCCACTCGGCCCAAATATGTATTCTATATCATCGGCGATGGAATGGGCATAAATCAAGTTAACGGTACTGAAATGTTTTACGGGGAACTGACCAGTAAGACAGGACCCTTACCGCTATTGTTTTCGAAATTCCCTTATACGACTTTTGTAAGCACATACTCTGCCAATCGAGGAGTAACAGACTCGGCAGCAGCTGGTACGGCATTGGCCTGCGGTGAAAAGACCAACAACAATACGATCGGTGTGGATGCAGACAGTCTACCTATATATAGTATAGCGGTGGCAGCACAAAAGAAAAACATACCTGTTGGAATTATTACCAGCGGAGAAATAGACGATGCCACTCCCGCCGCTTTTTTCGCTCACCAAATAAACCGTAATAACCGTTACGAAATAGGAGTCGATATGCTCGCCGCCGGATTTGATTTCTATGCAGGAGATAAATTTACACAACCGTCGCCAGAAGGAAAAAAATCTCTATACGATATGATTCCGAAAGCCAACTATACATTGGCTCTCGGCATACAAGAATACAATCGCCAATCACAGGTAGCCTCCAAAATGATTTTATTTCCCCAAAAAGACTTCCCTTACGCCATAGACCGTGAACCGGGAGATATTTGTTTAGCCGATCTCACCCGATGTGCAATAGACTTTCTGCAACAAAAAGGAAATGGTTTCTTTTTAATGATAGAGGGCTCCAAAATAGATTGGGCAGGACACTCCCGTGACGGAGCTACCAATTTCAGAGAAATAAAAGATTTGGAAGAATCGGTAAAATTGGCTTATGATTTTTATAGAAAGTATCCCGATGAAACCCTCATTATCGTTACAGCCGACCACGAAACCGGAGGCGTAGTATTAGGCAACGGAAATTACTCACTCAACCTACAAGCACTCCAATATCAAACAATGAGTGGAATAGCATTTACAAAAGAAATAGAAAATCTGCGTAAACAAAACACCGAAATTTCATGGGAAACTATACAAAAAGCCCTATCCCATGCCTTTGGCTTTTGGAGCAAACTCGACTTATCCCCCAAACAAGAAGCACATCTTAAAAAAATTTACGAAGAAACTATACACAACCAACAAGGGGACTTGATAAAATCTCTATATGAAAACAATGAACCGATAGCCGAAGCCGCCAAAACGATTCTCAACGAAATAGCCGAAATCACATGGTCTTGCAGTTCTCACACAGCGGGTTATGTCCCGCTCTATGCGATTGGGTTAGGAGCAGAAAACTTTCAAGGGAAACTCGACAATACCGATGTGCCCTTACTAATAGCCCGAATTGCCGGCTACGAATAATACAAAGACTAAGAAAAGAAAGCCTATCTATATATAAGATTTTTTAGAAAAAACATTGTAAAATAAAATAAAGGAAATAACTTTGTCCCTTGTAATCGGTTTGCTTTTATCGCGTTCGATAAAGCAATGAAAAGGGAATCGGGTGCAAATCCCGAACAGACCCGCTGCTGTGTAGTTCGATAGATTTTAGACAAACAACTACAATGCCACTAATCCAATGTGATTGGGAAGGCGTCTAAAATAGAACAAGTCAGAAGACCTGCCGGTTACATAATAAAATTTATCTCTTCGCGGATTAGGAGATAAAACGAATACTTTTCCGATAGAAATTTTTTGCGAAAGCAAAAAAATACACCATGTTATAGAAACACGCTTTTCTATAACATAGTTTATATATGTAAAATGATGCAGTTATGAGAAGAATGATTCCTTACAGTGTGGATATAACTGGGAATTTTGTTTATTCACCGCAATTAATCGAAGCACGCAAACAAGTTCAAGAAGGATTTCTAAATGCAGCACAATTACTGGAAATCGAAAATAAAGAAATCCAACACATTGTCGACACATGCAAACAGATAGGTTTAAAATGCGTTACCGATGGAGATTATAGATCAAACGGATACACGGATTTTTTTCATCATCTTCAAAACATTTCCAGGCACGAAACAGAACCAAACGATACGTCAGAAGAAAATGATAAATCTGTTATATGCGGGAAAATAGACTTCGACAATCATTTTTTATCGACGCCACCTGTCACAGAGCACTTTACCTATTTGACCGGAATTATCGGAGGCGACATGTATGCAAAAGCTCTACTACCGTCCCCAATGACTTTATTAGCCGAATTAATCCGTCCTGAGAACCGTCTTAATACAGGAAGATATTATCCCGACATCGAAGTGCTCTCCCATGATATTGCACAGACCTACCAAAAAGTAATTAGAGAATTTTACAATATGGGATGCCGATTCCTACAATTCAGCGACTATACTTGGAACTTAACGGGAGGCTGCGATATTCAACAAATATCCGAAGCAAATAATACCGACCTCGCATCTCTGTCTACCGTACTTGCTCGTTTGACCGAACTCTGCTTAAACGACAAGCCCGACGATATGTGCATATCCTTACAATTCGACGAGAAATGGTGGAATACCCGAGATCGAGAAAAAATAGCAGAAATACTACTCTCTACGCAAGCGAATGCCATAGCTTTCGACTTCGGTAATAGGGAAAATGAAAATATAGACTTTTCCATCTTGAAACATTGTCAAAGCAAAGACGTTATATTAGGGCTTGTATCGACTTCAAGCAGCCAACCGATATCTACCAGCACTATCACTCATCATATCGAAAACGCTGCACGCCTTCTACCATTGGAGTCTCTTCATCTCAGTTGTCAAGGCAATTTCAGGAATTTATCGGGAAACAGCTCGATTTCAGAACAAGAAATGTGGAACAAAATAGCGACAATGAAAAATATTGCAAAAACCGTTTGGGGAGAATAGAACGGGCTTCCCGGTTTTTCTACCTTTATATATGCAAAAAGTCTACCCCCCCACGAATTTGCGATTGAATCGAAAATAGAGTATGGTTCGACATGAAAAACAAATATATTTGTTTTATCCTGCTCTTATCTTTCACTATCTTTGTACAGTATGCGAAAATAGGATGCGGTTCTGCATAGTCAAGTCGGAAATGCAATTTCCGCTTGCCTTTGCACTCACCTTTCACTATCTTTGCACGTCGAAAAATCAGTCAATACAACAAAGGTGAACAGTATACACGAAGAACTTAAAGCCGTATCGCAGTTCCTTTCGGAATATGCTACATGTCTCATGGCTTCGGGAGTACATACGTCGAGAATTGTACGCAATACAGCCCGTATAGCCGAATCGTTCGGTTTTGAAGCACACATGACCTTATTTCACAAAACAATCATAATGACTTTGCGGAATAAGGAAAATACCCATGTATACAGTATGGTAAACACAGCAAAAGCCGGCGCTATAAACTTCGAAATCAATTCCGATTTGAGCGCTCTCAGTTGGGAAGCCTACGATAACCATCTCCCTCTCGACCAGCTATGGGAAAAATATCATGCCATTACAAGCAAACCTCGATTAAATGCATGGCTGGTATGGGTATTAGTGGGATTCGCTAATGCATCTTTCTGCCGGTTATTCAGTGGAGACTGGATCGCCGTTGCAGCGGTTTTTGTTGCGACTCTTGTCGGATTTCGCATCAAACAAGTATTAGGGAAACATCATATCAATCACTACTTTATATTTACAATATCGGCGTTTGTCGCTTCTTTAATAGCCTCGGTAACTATGTGGCAGCAATGGGGAAACACACCGGATATAGCTATCGGTGCTAGTGTACTCTATTTGATTCCCGGTGTTCCATTAATCAATGGGATTATCGACATTATCGAAGGTCATGTATTGGCAGGAACAGCACGACTCATCAATGCGTTTTTACTAATTATTTGTATTGCATTTGGAATGGCTATCACATTATTGATGATGGGAGGAAAACTATTATGACAGAATGGCAATTCATAGGTTCCGTAGCTGCCGATGCCATCGGTGCAGCCATAGCGGCAATCGGTTTTTCGGTTATATCCAATCCTCCTCGTCGAGTTATTCCGTGTACAGCCATACTCGCTGCTATCGGCCACAGCATACGATTCGTACTACTGCAATACGCCGGATTAGATTTAGCCTCGGCATCATTCATCGCAGCATTTTCTATCGGGCTTCTCAGCCATTTTTCTGCCTACAAGCTCTTCTGCCCGGCCACGGTACTCTACATACCGGCATTGTTACCGATGATACCGGGAATGTATGCCTATCGCACTGTATTTTCTCTTATCAAATTCCTTCAAAGCAGTAATAACGATAACGAAGCAATCCATTACCTTTTGGAGATTTTCAAAAACGGTATAACGACAGTCTCTGTTTTATTCGCATTAGCTGTCGGAGCAACTATACCTATATTCATTTTTTACAAACGAGCCTTCACGATGACGAGGGCCTCACGTCGAATCAAGAAATAAGCCGAAACATATTTTTTTTGTTATATTAATATCATACTTTATTAAAATAGTACTTTATTTATATAAGTACACGCCCGTATCTTTGTGGATAAATATTATTTATTAATTAAACCATGAAGACGGATATGAAAAAAACAATCCTCAGTACATTATGCTTCTTACTGGTTTCTTGCTTTATGTTTTTTACCGATGCAGGAACCAGAATTGTCGTATTAGGCTCATCGACAGCAGCCGGAGCAGGCGTCTCCGACTCCAATAGAGCTTGGGTAAATCAGTATCGCACCTACCTGCAATCGATAGACCCTACCAACACGGTTACCAATCTGGCCAAAGGTGGTTATACCACATGTGCAATCATGCCGACCGGAACCAATCCCTACAACACGGGAAACCATATTCTCGAAGTCGATACAGAAAGAAATATTACCAAAGCGCTCAGCCTGTCGCCGAACGCGATCATTATCAACATGCCCACCAACGATGTATCGAACGGTATTCCTGTCGCTACGCAAATGAAACATTTCGCCACTATCATAGATTTGGCGAAAGCTGCTGGTGTAAAAGTTTGGATTACCACTTCACAGCCCCATAATTTCGGGGAAAAGTATGATGGTCCATACAGCGAAGAACATCAACCCGACATTTGGAAGCAAGCAGCAAGAGATCAATTCAAAGAACTGACAGATAGTATATTGAATAAATATGGCGAATACGCACTCGACTTCTACACTCCCATAGCGACCGAAGACGGATATAGCTTTATACGCCCCGAATACGATTCAGGTGACGGTGTGCATTTGAATGATGCCGCTCATGACATTTTATTTAATATCGTCAAAAATGCCAATATCCCCGAAATAGCAGGGAGTACCCCGATAGAAATATCTACGACACCCATCTATATTAACTTCGGTCCTGCCGAAGCCGGACTCGATAGCTGGAATAATGTTAACAACCAAGCCAGCGGATATAGAGTCGACATGCTGAATGATTCCACTGGAAACGCAACGACCGTTTCGATAGAAATTACTACCGGTTTTACCCATGCGGCCACCAACGGCAGTAACTCCGCTATTTGGGACATGAACACAGCCATTTCGACAAGTAATTTCAGCTCCAATGGAGAAAATCCCGTTTTGACAATATCTGGCTTAAACCCGACTGCAACTTATTCTTTCCAAACTTTCGGTTCTCGGGCAGGCGATGGAAATAGAGAAACAACCTATACCTATGCGGGAGAAAATAGCGGAAGTGCGACCATCGATGCAGCTTCCAACACTTCGTCGGTCGCTACCGTAAAGGGCATAAAACCCACGGCACAAGGAGTCGTTGTATTGACTATCGGTAAAAGCAGTAACAACACTTTGGGATTTTCCTATATCAACGCCATGAGAATAATCGCTGAAAAAGGAGAACCTCAACCCGATATACCCGAAGGGGTTATCCGAGTAGACGTTGCCGGGACTCTATCCTCTCTGCTTCCTGCCACAACCGATACGATCACAACACTTATTTTACAAGGCGATTTAAATAGCTCGGACATAAAAACGATTCGAGAACTTCCTTCTTTGAAATATCTCGATATGCTGAATAGTAAAATCGTGTCGGGTGGCGAAGCTTATTTAAACGGAATGAAAACCGTCGAAAATGTTTTTCCCAAAGAAATGTTCCTAAGCAATACAGTCATCGAAACCGTTATCTTACCACAAGAAGCTGTTGAAGTAGCCTAGGTAATGCTCATACCCGAACCGGGAGCACCATCGTTAGAATTAACTTGCACACCAGCCAATTTTCCTTGTAGGGCTTGGCTGAAACTTGTCGGATTACCGATCATTAAATCCTCGCTTTTGATAGAAGCGACGGCTCCCGACAAATCCTTCTTACGCATCGTACCATAACCGATGACAACAACCTCATCGAGCGATTTTGAATCCTCGCTCAACTGCACGTCGATCTGTGTTTTATTGCCCACGGTTACGTCTTCCTTTGCATATCCGATAAATGAAAAACGTAACACCGATTTAGGACCTTTCACCACAATCGAATATTGTCCGTCTACATTGGTAATTGTTCCGTTACCTTTCGAATTCAACTCGGTAACATTAGCGCCGGGAATAGGTAAGCCCGAATCATCGGCTACTACTCCCTTCACCACTATGTCCGCCATAGCGGTCGTTGCCCAAAACACAGCCACTACAAACGACATAGCTCTGAGCATTTTACCCACCATTTGAGAACGTGGGAAAGAAAACAGGTTTCTTTTCATTTGTAATAAATTTAAAATTAACAATCTTATTTTGATATTATTTCTTCTCTTTCTTTGTGCGATATACAGCCTCGTTATATTGCCGTATAAACTTGCGGCTTTGGCGACCGGCCGGCTTAATGAGAGATTCGTCCCAACCACCGTTTTTGTCGGCTCTCGGTAACAACATCGAACAAGTCTCGTTTTTGTCCGAAATTGACCAATTCACCCAACTGATTTTATGAGCTTCCATCCACTCTACCCAGCGAGTCCACTCTTCAATGTCCAATGGACCGTCACCTGTACATTCCATACCGGCACATTCCGATACGAAAATAGGGATCCCCTGCTCCCAAGCAGCAGTAGCTCTATCTCTCAATTCCTGTTTATGGGTAGCCGCATAAAAATGGAGCGTATACATTATATTATTGAAACCCTGCAAAGGGTCGGCTGCAACCAAATGTAAATCTTGATCCCAATGCGGACTTCCTACCAATATTATATTATCGGGGTCATATTTCCTTATTTCGGTGATAATGTCGGTTGCATACTCTTTCACACTCTCCCAAGTATCTTCCATAGGTTCGTTATAAATCTCATAAATCACATGTGGATACTTTCCATACTTCTGAGCCATCATCGAGAAGAAAGCCTTTGCCTCTTCTTTCTGTGGATAATAAGTATGCCAATCTATGATTACATACACATTATTTTTAATCGCAGCCTTTACAACCGCATTTATACAATTAAGAGCATGTTCGGGGTTCTCTATATAATTATCTTCTATGCAAGTTCCCATCGCAGCGCGCAATACGGTGCATTTCCAATCCTCTTTCAGCCACTTTACCGATTTTTTATTATAAAATCGAGGCCACAAATTGTGCCAACCATAACTAACGCCACGCAATACGACAGGCTCTCCCTGCTCACTACAAAGTTGATTTCCACTTACTTGAAGCTGACCGTATAATTTTACCGGATCAGCAGCCATAGCAGACGATATAACACCGAATAATAAAGAAATAATGAATAGCTGTTTTTTAAGCATAACCATGATATTAAATTTACGTTACAAAATAATAGTAAAAAAATAGCGCAAAAAAGTACTTTATTATCCGATAATGATACTTTTTTACCTCAAATGTGATTTTTCAACAAAGGAGAAGCGAATCAAGAAATCTGCAATTGATCTAAGCACCTGTTTATCAACAAAAACTATAATAGACGACCGCCCCGATAAAATGTTTTATATAAAAAGCATTCAAGATTTATCTAAAATTTTTCGAACGGTATTCAAAAGCCATTTATTCATCATGATCATCTAAACTATCCCAAATAGAGTCCTGTTGTTCTATATATTCTTCATAGTAATAAGCAAACCCTTTTCTTTCTGGAATACCCAACGTATCGCACCATTCTTTATAATCGGCCTCCAATTGCTTATCCTCCGCCATCATCGACCGGAATATATCTTCCGATAGATCGAGGGTCCGATACTGTTTAATAATATCATCAAATGTTATGGTAATATCATTACTCATGGCTTTTTCTATTTATCAATTAATATATCTTCGTATTTACAAATATAACTATTCTTTCATAAAAAAGTTCTACAAAAAACAAAAATGTAAAATTAATCACTCCCCGGAATGCAGCCATTACAATATATAAACGCAAACCGATAAGAAAAATTATTCCCTTTACCAAGAAAAAAGTAGAACCTTCAATCAAAAAATTCAAAATTTCCCGAATATAGGAATCGTTACTTCATAAAAGAATGATTATCTTTGTTTCAGAAGCAAAAGAGCAGCGCACCGCACAATCAAATAAATTTGTTTCTGCCTTCTTTTGCGCTATCTTTGCATAAAATGCGAAAATACGAACATGATTTACAACGAACGGAACATTCGAAAAGAGATTGTGCTGGAAGCCGCTAAACAAATCATGATGGCGGCCCGCACAGCACCCAAAGGTAAAGGAGTGGATATTATCGAAATAATTACACTCTCGCACGATAGCCTTCCGACTCTATCGGAAAATATGCGCAGCGAAGGGAAAAAACGCGGCATGATGTTTTTTCTGCGCGATGCCGATAATATAGAACAAGCCGACGCAGTTATCCTCATCGGAACCCGCCGACACCCCTTAGGTTTGAATTGCGCATACTGTGGAGCGAAAACGTGTGGTGAAAATCCTGAAAGCAATCCTTGTGCGATTAACTCTATCGATGTGGGAATCGCTATCGGATCGGCTTGTTCGAAAGCAGCCGACCTCCGTATCGACACCCGGGTGATGTTCTCGGCAGGCACAACCGCACAATCTATGAATCTCCTGCCCGGCTGTAACCAAATCATCGCTTTGGCATTGAGCGTATCGTCCAAGAACCCTTTTTTCGACCGTAAATTTCAAGCTCCGAAACAATGACCCCTAACGTTTCCTTTCCGGCAGAATGGTATCCCCAATCGGGCATACAGCTCACTTGGCCTCACCCAAACACCGATTGGGCCTACATGCTCGACAAAGTTACCGACTGTTATAAAAAGTTGGCAAGCGAAATTTCCCAAAGGGAAAAGCTCATCATCGTCACCCCCTGCCCCGACGAAGTTAAAAAACAATTACAGGATACGATCGACATCAAATCCGTCCGATTCATAGAATGTCTCACCAACGATACATGGGCACGAGATCACGGCGGTATCACGGTATTCAAAGACGGAGTTCCCGTTATATACGACTTCAAATTCAACGGCTGGGGACTTAAATTCGCAGCCAATTACGACAACCTCATCACTTCGACTTTATATAACGAAAACGTTTTTAACGCCCTATACGAAAATAAGCTCAATTTCGTACTGGAAGGGGGAGCCCTCGAAAGTGACGGAGCCGGAACCTTGCTGACCACAAGCGAATGCCTGCTATCTCCCAACCGAAATGGAGAATGGACACGACCCGTTATCGAAGAATACCTCAAACGGACATTCGGGCTGCAACGCATACTATGGCTCGACCACGGCTATCTCGCCGGAGACGACACCGATAGCCACATCGACACACTGGCCCGATTTGCAGACGAAGATACAATCGTTTACGTACAATGCTCCGATTCGGAAGACGAGCACTACGAAGCATTGCGTAAAATGGAAGCACAGCTTCAAACCTTCACAACGATCGGCGGAAAACCGTATAATCTGCTTCCCCTACCCATGCCCGAAGCCGTTTACGATGAAAACGGAGAGCGTTTACCGGCAACTTATGCCAACTTTCTCATCTTGAACGACGCAATCCTGTACCCCACTTATCGACAACCTTTGAACGATAAGAAGGCATTTGAAATACTTCGACAAGCGTTCCCGAATCGGGAAGTCGTAGGAATAGACTGTTCACCGCTCATTCGACAACATGGTTCGTTACATTGCGTAACCATGCAATATCCTCGAAATGTATTACGATAAATATATCCTGTCATGACCGAAAAGAAAATCACTGTCGGAATTATCCAACAACAAAATACCGGCGACATCGCCGACAACAAAAAAAGACTGAAACATCATATCGAACAATGCGCTGCAAAAGGTGCACAGCTCGTAGTTCTGCAAGAACTACACAACAGCCTCTATTTCTGCCAAATAGAATCGACCAATAATTTCGATTTGGCAGAATCCATACCGGGAGAATCGACCGAATTTTACAGTCGTATCGCCGGTGAGCTGCACATCGTCTTGGTAACCTCTCTTTTCGAACGACGCGCAGCCGGATTATACCACAACACAGCAGTCGTGTTCGACACCGATGGTTCTATCGCCGGAAAGTATCGTAAAATGCACATACCGGACGACCCGGCCTATTACGAAAAATTCTACTTCACCCCCGGCGATTTGGGATTCACCCCCATAAAAACCTCCATCGGTACACTAGGGGTATTGGTATGTTGGGATCAATGGTATCCCGAAGCAGCCCGCCTCATGGCACTGCAAGGAGCCGACATGCTCATCTACCCTACGGCCATCGGCTGGGAAAGCTCCGACACCCCCCAAGAACAAAAGCGACAACAAGACGCGTGGATTATTTCCCAACGAGGACACGCCGTCGCCAACGGACTACCTGTTGTAGCTGTCAACCGTGTGGGACATGAACCCGATCCCTCTGGACAAACCAACGGCATACAATTCTGGGGACACAGCTTCGTCTGCGGTCCGCAAGGCGAAATACTGGCCGCCGCTCCCGACGACAGCGAATGGTGTGAAGTCGTGGAAATAGATTTAACCCGCTCCGAAAACGTTCGGCGCTGGTGGCCGTTCTTGCGAGACCGCCGTATCGACTCGTACAACGATATATTGCGAAGATTCATCGACTAACCGTATCTCGAAAAACAAAAGCACGGAATCTCTTCACCCGATTCCCCGATGTACCGAACTTCATACGAATCCGAACCTGCGTTATAAAATAATAAAAAAGGACATAAAATCTCCGCAAAACAGCTATTTTTGTAAATTATTAGCGTCAAGATATGGACACGAAAAAAAATATCACGGACAAACAACTGGCATTGGACAAGCGTTATACACGAATGGCGCAAATCTGGGCTGAAAACTCTTACTGCCAACGTCGTAAAGTCGGAGCTTTAATTGTAAAAGACAAGATGATAATTTCCGACGGATACAACGGTACACCTGCCGGATTCGAAAACTGCTGCGAAGACGAAAACGGCCACACATTGCCTTTCGTTTTGCATGCCGAGGCAAATGCCATCACCAAAGTCGCTCGCAGCAACAACAGCAGCGACGGAGCGACTCTATACGTGACGTCCTCGCCTTGTATCGAATGTTCCAAGTTGATTATACAAGCAGGTATCAGTCGTGTCGTATTTTCGGAATACTACCGGCTCCAAGACGGTATCGAACTTCTGCAAAAAGCCGGCATACAAGTGGATTTCATTGATCCGCAAGCCGATGAATCTATAAAGTAAAAAGCTAAACTATCCTATTAAATATGAATAACGAAAAAGCTCGTTTCGTCTGGGTTCCGTTACTAATAGCCGTGGCTATCGCCGGGGGAATTTTAATCGGACGATTTTTCTCTGCCGAAACCTCTTTCGGCAAAACGGCAAGGTATGACAAAATCGAAAGTTTGTTGCAATGCATCGAACAACAATACGTCGACACGGTAAACAGGAACGATCTCATAGAAAATGTCGTGCCCAAAGTCATAGGAGAGTTAGATCCCCACTCTGCCTACATTCCGGCAAAAGATTTGGAAAGCGTCAATGAAGAGTTAGAAGGCTCGTTTAGTGGAATCGGGATACAATTCAATATACTGAACGACACCATCAACGTTGTCAGCGTCATTTCCGGCGGCCCCTCCGAAAAAGTAGGAATACTGGCCGGAGACCGTATCATCTCGGTCAACGATTCTGCTTTCGTTGGTAAAAACATCAGCAACGAAAAAGTCATGAAAAATTTGCGGGGACCTAAGGGAACGACCGTGAAACTCGAAATCTTACGCAAAACAGCGAAAAATCCGCTCATTTATGAAGTAACGCGCGGAGATATTCCCGTCAACAGCGTTGATGCGGCTTATATGCTCGACGACAAATCGGGATATATAAAAATCAGCAAATTCGGCAAAACCACTTATGACGAATTTATTACAGCCCTCTCCAAACTACACAATCAAGGAGCCGAAAACTTCATTATCGACTTGCGTGGCAATAGCGGAGGATTGATGGATGCCGCAATCAATATGGCGAATGAATTCCTTCCTGCCAACCGGTTAATAGTTTATGCCGAAGGAAAAGCATTCGAACGGGAAGACGCCGTTTCGAACGGCACGGGAACATTCCAAAAAGAACAAGTCGTAGTTCTCACGGACGAATGGTCTGCGTCGGCCAGTGAAATATTCGCAGGAGCCATACAAGACAACGACAGAGGTTTGATAATCGGACGCCGAACATTCGGCAAGGGACTGGTACAACAACAAATCCCCTTCCGTGACGGATCGGCCATTCGACTGACGGTAGCTCGTTACTATACACCGTCCGGCCGTTGTATCCAAAAAGAATATCAATTAGGGAAATCCGAAGATTATAGCATGGATATCGTAAACAGATACATGCACGGCGAATTTTTCAATGCCGACAGTATCAAACAGAACAAAGAGTTGGTGTTCCACACGGTCAACGGGCGTGAAGTATACGGCGGAGGCGGAATTATGCCCGACATATTCGTTCCACGAGACACGACAGGAGTCACCTCCTACTTCAACAACGTAGCCAACGAAGGTCTGCTCTATCAATACGCATTCGACTACACGGATAAATACCGCGACAAATTGTCAACAGCAAAAGATGTCGAATCCCTATTGAGTATACTTGAACCCAACACTCTCTTAAACAGTTTCGTTCAATACGCAGCCCAAAAAGGAATACGCCCCCGTCCCGTTTACATCAATATTTCAAGGAAATTGATCGTAAATACGTTACAGGCATACATAGCCCGGAACATATTGGGAGAAGAAGCATTTTACAAACTGCTGCTACGAGATGACGAAACCTTGCGAAAGGCTCGGGATATAGTGAATAAAGGCGAAGGATATCCCGAATTGCCGACAGAAAATCAAGTTCCTCAATGAGCGAAAAACGACAACTGCGGCAACAGGTCAAACAGTTGAAACAGGCTATCTCCTCGGAACAGCGAGTAGCTTTATCACAAAATATATGCTCGGCAATAGAAAAGCTACCCGGTTTCGAAACAGTCTCGCGCATACTGCTTTATCACGCCTTGCCTGACGAGGTCGATACCGGTTTAATGTTATCCAGATGGAGCAAAAAAAAGCAACTGTACCTACCCATAGTGAACGGCGACAATCTCATCGTCAGCCCCTACGATCCTCGGTTCCTTAAACAAGGGGCTTTCGGTATTTGGGAGCCGGGTGACACCCGTGAAACCGATCCCGGTTCGATAGACTGGATAATCGTACCCGGAGTAGCGTTCGACAAAAAGCTGAATCGATTGGGACGAGGAAAAGGATATTACGACAAACTGCTCGTCCAGACCTCCGCCACAAAAATTGGAATCTGCTATGGACTGCAACTGTTCGACGAAATACCGGCAGAGCCCCACGACATAAAAATGGACTTTATAATTACCGAAAACAATATCATTCATAGAAAGGACGAATTATGGCACTAATAAACGCCGAGACAAAGCTTTGCGACGTTATCTTGCACGAACCCTCCGTCATACCGGTTATCAATCGATTCGGTATTATTCTGGGGGTCGGCGACAAAAGCATACGTACCGTATGCGAAGAAAAAAATCTAGACTGCGAGTTTTTCGTGACCATACTCAACACCTTTATCAACGAAGACTATTTCCCGGAAAACAGGCTCAAATCATTTTGCGCTACACAAATAGTAGACTACCTCACCCAAACGAATGCCTACTATGAACAATTCCAGATACCCAATATAGAACGACATTTCAATTTCTTGATAAACCAAAGCGACAGCGAGAACAACAATCTCGAACTTATGAAGCAATTCTTCGACGAACTGAAAAAAGAATTGTTGTCGCGCATAGAAAATGACAAGAATTGCTGGTTTCCCTCTATCAAAGTCGCTGCCGAAACCCTGCACGGGGAATATTACGGAGAAAAATTTCAACCCGATACAGAAGAAAACGATTCTTTGGAAGAAAAATTAGACGATCTTAAAAGCCTGTTTGTTATTCATCTAAAAGGCGAATACGATCTCAATCTTTGCCACGGTGTCATATTCGCAATATACAGCCTCGAAAAAGATATCAAACAACACAACCGGATAAGAAACAGAATACTCCGTCCCATTGCCGACGGTATGTTGGAAGCCTGCCGAAACCAAAGTTTCAAGTAATCTAAGTCCATGCGTATCGCCATCGTTACACCATACACGTTACTTAACTTAGGATTGAAGCATTTACTACAAAAATACTTCGACACCACTCCTATATTATACAACGAGATTTCCGAGTTTTTCAATAACGCACCCGAACAATTCGATGCCTATATTCTTTTCGCCGATACAATCATCGGATACAGCGATTTTTTCCTCCCTCGCAAAAGCAAAATCATACTCCTCGCCTCCGATGGGTCTCATCTGCCCGAAACGTCAATGACTTCGTTAGACATACACGAAAGCGAAGAATCTCTGCTCGAAAAAATACAACAGTTCATCGAGCATTTAGACAAACAATCCGAAATCCTGCCTCACGAATTATCGCCTCGGGAAACCGAAGTATTGAGGCTGGTAGCCAAAGGGCTCATGAATAAAGAAATAGCCGATCGCCTGAATATAAGTATAAACACAGTACTCAGCCATCGAAAAAATCTAACGGCCAAATTAGGTATCAAGACCGTATCGGGGCTTAGCTTCTATGCAATGATGAACGGTTATATATCGGACATCGACGATAAATAACACCATACAATTTTTTGAATATAATTATTTTTATCGTTTTTCGATAAAAATATACTGTTTTTCTTGTTCATTCGGAAAATATTCTATTTCTTTGTCCTGACAATATAGAATATGACGTATATGTTTTACGACAAACGAACACAGAGAAAAATACAATTATTGAATTTGCTAATCGCATTACTCATTCTCATTCCCATACTTCTCGATTTCTCCAAAGGATTTATGATGGGACTCAACTCCTCTGTCATCGGATTCCAAAATGGGCTGGAAGAATCGACTTTTCAGATTTGCACGGTCAAACCGGACTCATTGCAATTAAACCACATAGGAACGATCCCAAGTCTCAATCTCTCGTCCGACAATATTCTCTACCTTCCGGCATCGACGACACCCGTAGCATTGAGTATAAGCTCCGTAATACTGACAGGACTTTCTTTCATCGCCCTTATTTGTATGATTATTAAATTAGTGCAACTGATAAAATCGGTTGCCTCAGATGGACTTATGAACCGTAGAAACATCAAACGATTGAGATTACTCTCCTATTTCATGATTACATTCTACCTCGTTAGCTATATAGATTCCTTTATCACCACGAGCTATTATCGTTCGCACCTCTCGTTGGGAGACAATCAAATTTGCTATCCCGAATTGAGCGCTTCGGTCACTATTGCATTTATTTTGCTGTTACTGGCCGAAATTTTGAATATAGCCTATAAACAACGCGAAGAATTAGACCTCACTATATAAATAACGACCATGCCTATTATTGTCAATCTCGATGTAATGATGGCGAAACGAAAAATTTCGCTTAATGAACTTTCGGGCAAAATAGATATCACTCCGGCCAATCTCTCTATCTTAAAGACAGGGAAAGCCAAAGCTATACGTTTCTCCACTCTCGAAGCTATTTGCAAAGAACTGAATTGCCAACCGGGAGATATCCTAGAATACCAAGACGAAGAAAATACAATATAACTCACTTTAAATCAAACAAAAATGAATCTGAAAATGGTAAAATCGGGATTAGTGCTTGCCTGTGTAGCCCTTGCCCAATGGGTATCGGCACAACAAGCTCCTCAGATGGAAGCATTGCCCATCGATCCCAACGTACGCTACGGAGTCCTCGATAATGGTCTCACCTATTATGTACGTCACAACGAAACGCCGAAGAATCGTGCAGAATTCCACATTGCACAAAAGGTAGGTTCAATTCTCGAAAACGAAGACCAACGCGGATTGGCCCACTTCCTCGAACACATGGCATTCAACGGGACAGAACATTTTCCCGGTAAAAACATGTTAAACTACCTCGAAAACAAAGGTATCAAATTCGGTGTAGACATCAATGCCTATACCGGATTCGATGAAACCGTGTATCGTATATCCAATGTCCCCACTCAAAATCAAAATTTAGTAGACTCCTGTCTACTCGTTCTGTACGATTGGGCCTGTGCCATCTCTCTGAATGACAAAGACATTGACGAAGAACGCGGAGTTATCCATGAAGAGTGGAGAACTCGCGCCGATGCCAATTGGCGTACATGGGAAGTCACGGTTCCTGTCATGTTTGCCGGTAGCCAATATGCCAACCGTATGCCCATCGGAACAATGGAAGTTGTCATGAATTTCCCCTATCAGGCACTACGCGACTACTATCACAAATGGTATCGCCCCGACCAACAAGGCATTATCGTTATCGGTGACTTCGATGCCGACAAAATGGAAGCTCAGATCAAAGAACTGTTCGGTAAAATCAAAATGCCCGAAAACGCGGCAGAACGTATCTACTACACCGTACCCGATAACAAAGAGCCCATCTTTGCATTCCACAAAGACAAAGAAGCCACATACACCCGGGTGGATATCTATATGAAACACGACCCCATGCCCCGCGAAATGAGAGGAACTATCAACGGGGCCATCAATGACTATATGGGACAAGTTGTCGGTATCATGTTTAACGACCGCATCTCCGAAATCACTCAAAAACCGGATGCTCCCTTCATTGCCGGAGCGATTTTCGACGGAGATTTCTTCGTTTCCAAAACCAAAGATGCATTTACTCTTATCGCTTTGGGTAAAGACAATGGAGCGATCGATGCCATAAAAGGTATTATGCGCGAAGCAGAACGTATCGACCGTTTCGGATTCACAGCTTCCGAATACGACCGTGCCCGGGCTACATTGCTTTCTCGGTATGAAAACATGTACAAAGAACGCAACAATCACAAAAACATCGACTACGCCGAAGAATACATCAGACACTTCATCGACGGCGGATATATTCCGGGTATCGAAATGGAATACAACCTGCTCAAACAAATATCTCCGGCCATTACGGTAGATATGGTAAACCAATACATCAAAACGCTTATTAGCGAAGACAATATGGTAATTTCACTGACCGGTCCCGATAAAGAAGGAGTATCCTATCCCGACAAAGACCAAGTTCTTGCCGCTATCAAAGAAGTCGAAGCAGAAGAAATTACTCCCTATGTCGACAATGTATCCAACGAACCGCTCATTTCCGACGAACCGGTTGCGGGTAAAATTGTAAAAAGTGCTGCCGGAAAGAAATTTGGAACAACCGAATGGACCCTTTCCAACGGAGTGAAAGTTATCCTCAAACCGACAGACTTCAAGAGCGATGAAATCTCTATGCAAGCTGTAAGTAAAGGCGGACTTTCCCTTTATGATTACACAGATCGTGCTTTGGTTAAAAATCTGAAAGCCGTCAATGATGTTGTCGAATTGAGCGGACTCGGAAAATACGGAAGAACAGACTTGATGAAAGCATTAGCTGGTAAAACCGTATCTACCTATTTTTCTTTGGGAGAACCTATGGAAATGATCAATGCCTCCTGCGCGACCAAAGACCTCGAAACCATGATGCAATTGGTATACCTCACCTTTACCGACATACATCGTGACGAAGATGCCTTCGCCGCATGGAAAGAGCAAATGAAAGCGGTACTGACAAACTATGCGAACGATCCTCAGTTCATTTTCAGTGATTCGCTTTCAGCAACGCTCTACAATCATAACATAATGCGGGAACCCTTGAAAGCCGAAGATATCGACCTGATTAACTACGACCGCATTCTCGAAATTGCAAAAGAGCGTACAGCCAATGCAGCCGATTATACCTTCATCTTCGTGGGTAATTTCGATATCGACTCTCTGAAACCGGTTGTTGAAAAGTACATCGCTTCGCTGCCTGCAAACAAGAATAGAGACAAAGTCGGTAAAATATCCACCATACAACCGGGTCTTATCGACAACAACTTCACGTTGCCCATGCAAACGGCTAAATCTACTGTGTACGCCATCTATTCAGGAAAACAAAAATACGACTTGCGCAGTAACATTATGTTCAGTATGCTCGACCAAATCATGGACATCGTATATACCGAAACTATCCGTGAAGAAGAAGGCGGAACTTACGGCGTAGAGACATCTTCCAATTTATCGCCCGTCAACAACTCATGGTTGTTCCTATTTGGATTCGATACCAACCCGCAAGACGAAAAACGTTTGACAGAACGGGCTCACGCCGAACTAAACAAAGTTGTTACCGAAGGCCCTCGTGAAAAAGACTTCAACAAAGTAAAAGAGTATATGCTTAAACAACATGCTCAAAACCTTCGCGAAAACTCCTATTGGATGAACATTATCAAATCCGATGTTCTCGGTTACGGTGACAACAATACCGATTACGAAAACATTGTTAACGGCATTACGCTCGACGATATGAAGAAATTCACAAAGAAACTCTTCAACGGTAAAAACATCATCGAAGTAACGATGACCGGAGTTGTCGAAGACGAAACAAAATAAAAACGAGAATGTCAAAACTAAAATGACCGTTCCGAAAAATTGCAGTTTGTAACTGCTAAACCTAAAAAGGAAGAGCCGTATCAAACTCTGTTTGGAGTAATGATACGGCTCTTTCTTTGATAAAATTGGTTTGTGATACCCTCTTCTTACCTTTACACTCGAATTTTAATCTAACCACTCCCCTTATGTTTCCGCAAGAATAGCATTGCGGGGTATCGCACTTAAAATCAAAGCAAGGCAAAAAGTGAAATACTTCTACCTCCCCCCTGCCGTGTCTCGTAGCATTGCGGGAAGTTGCGGTAACAATAGGGGGAAAAGGGCGAGGGGATTAGAATACAAGCAAAAGCACAAACCCCAATTCCGCCTTTATCGGGCGGCGAAGTCGCAAGGGAGACGGAAGAAAAAGGGCGAGGACTGTTTAAGCGGAGGGTTACTATCACCCTCCTCCCTGCCGTGTCCCGTAGTATTACGGGGTGTTTTGCAACGCAAAATATAGGGGAGGTGTCCATAGGACGGAGGGAGTAATAAAAAAAGTACATGGATAACTGCGGCGGTGCTTCTTGGTTCGTTCTTCTCGCTGCTGAGAAGAATGAACAAATAAACGACCTTTCAACCCCTCTCCTCTGGAACTACCGTTCCTTCGGTGTCTCCCCTATACTGCCAATGCAGCACAAGGAAGAAGGTTGGATAGTTCCCGCTCACCACATAAAAATGCTAGACTATAAAAGAAAAAGAGTCTCCCTCCTCCCCATATCTTGAAAAATAAGAAAGTCAACTCTTAGAATAAGGATTTATATTCCACTATTGGGAAGATACTTTAAACCTCCTCCCCTGTGTTTTGCACAACAAAATATAGGGGAGGTGTCCGAAGGACGGAGGGGTTAAATCGAAATTGTTGAATCTTCGACAAGCAAAGGAATATGGAAGAAAAACCGAAAAATCTATCGTTTCTTCGGAAAGAGTTTGTTAAAAAGAAATTTATGGCTAAACCTTATAGCTACCCGATTGGCTTCCGAAATAAAAAAAGCCTCTGAATACAGAGGCTTTTTTTATTTACAATCGATTTTCTATCTGAATCTCAATTCCCCGAAATAATCGGGACGGTGAAAATCGGGCTTTTCGATAGGTATCGGCGACCAGCTCAAATAATGAGGCAAAGACGATCCGTCGGCACATTTATAGAAATTAGCCGAGAGACTCTCCGGCAACAGCCCGCCGTCAAGCCCTATAAGTTCAAAAGGTATGGCGACCAATAAATTCCACGAGAAAAGCCCCTCCATCTCACAAAACGGTTTATTACCGACCGACGAATAACGTTTGATTTTAGCCATTTTATCGGCTGAGAAATGCTCGGCATCTTCCCGCCCGGTGCGACGGGCAGCCAAAGCCGTTCCTATACAGTTGAACTCGAAATTATAATAATACTTCTCACCCGGTATCTGCACGAAAAATTCCACGCAGCTATCCTCCCAAACAGGAGAATTATCGGCACTGTTCACAGCCCGCAAATAATTGCCCTTTACAAAATAATTGATGTAGAGACACTCCTTATCACGAGCTATATAAAAAGAGGTAATAGGCTTATACGGAAACTCGTTCGGCCAATCGACGCAATCTATCGCCTGCCGCACACCCTGTGCCTCCAAAATCTCGGAAACCTGCGACAAAGGTTTGTCGCACAATCCGGCAACAAATGGAACTTCAATAACTTTTTTCATGATGTTTATAAATTATACAAAAAATAATCTTTTATTCCCCAAACAAATCCCACAATAGACATAATAATGATGATAATCCCGATTCCCCTATTTATTAACCAAATGCTACGCACATTAAAACGGGCACGAACCTTATTGATGACGTAAGTTATCAGGAACCACCAACTGACAGCTCCTAACAAAATAGACAGATAACCCACCACATGATGCCCCAATTGTGATTCGGGCAAGAAAAAATTAAACCGGGCAAAAAGGCCTATATAAAGAAATAATATCAGAGGATTGGAAAAAGTCAATAAAAACGCCGTAATGAAATCCTGCGTAAACGTATTGATGGAAGAATTGGCTTTACGAATATTCTTGGCCGGATTCTGGCGATACAGATACAACCCGAACCCCACCAAAACCAAACTGCCCAAAATCTGCAAAATATTTTGATTAGCCTCTATAAAATCGATGACGATAGACATGCCTAATCCCGTAAGCAATGCATATATCAAATCGGATAATGCAGCACCCAATCCTGTCACGAAGCCCGACCATCGCCCTTTATTCAACGTACGCTGTATACACAATATTCCTATCGGTCCCATCGGCGCCGACACCAATATGCCTATGGCTAAGCCTCGAATTATAGTATATAGCGTTAAGTCCATAAAGTCTAAAAACTACCTTATTCTACTGAAATACGGTATAAATCACAAAATAGTATGACATTGACATAAAATAAATTTCATTTTTGCTCCTGTAAAACAAAAGCTCACCTCTATTGTCCGTCAAAAACAGCACAAGAAAAAGGCAAACCCCTATTTTCTTGAAGATGCCTATGCACAACCTATTTTCGATTCGTGAAGCAAAGATAGTGAAAGGTGAGCGCAGAGACAAACGGAAATCGCATTTCCGACTTGGCTATGACGAACCTCCTCCTATTTTCGCATACTGTGCAAAGATAATGAAAGGTGAACACAGAACAAAATTTATTTTAGTTCTGTTGAACAGCCGCCTATCTTATTTTATCGAACATAGGCAAGGTTGGACACAGCAAAAAGGCATACATCAACCACAACGCAGAAATGCCCCTATATTCGACCGTACCAAATACAGAGAAAAGACTCGTCCTCCTCTTCCCTCATTTGAGAGTCTCGTTGAGTCAACCCCTCCCCTATACTCGAAAAATCGAACATCAAGGAATAATATCCAAAAATTAGGAACTGTTTTGTCCTATTTTTTTTGAGTGGACGAGGGTTTTTCCTTAATTTTGCAACGAAAATAAATACGTTTTCTTTGTCTCGATTTTTCAGTCGGGAAAAAGAAAAACAGACATGCCACTAAAAAACAAGACACAATGGTCATTTTTTTCAAAACCTCCGTTCAAAACATTATTGCAGTTCAGGCCGATCACAGCTTTTCGGCAGATGAGACTAAAAAATTATCGTGGCTTTTCGACAATGCCGAGCTTCTCCCTGATTCAACGTTGAAGGGCTGGTTTATCGGGCCTCGTAAAGAGATGATTACCCCGTGGAGCACCAATGCCGTAGAGATTACTCAAAACATGGGACTCACCGGTATCTCTCGCATCGAGGAATTTTTCCCTGTAACAGACGGTTCTGCCGAATTCGACAAAATGCTACAACGGTTGTACAACGGTATCGACGGTAAAATTTTCGACATCGACAAACAACCCGATCCCATTGTGTACATCGACGATCTTGCCGCATATAACGAACAGGAAGGTCTGGCTCTCAGCCCCGACGAAATAAACTATCTGAACGACCTGAGTAAAAAAATCGGACGGAAACTAACCGACAGCGAAGTTTTCGGATTCTCGCAAGTCAATTCCGAGCACTGCCGTCATAAAATTTTCAACGGTGTCTTCATCATCGACGGTCAAGAAAAAGAAAGTTCACTTTTTAAATTGATAAAAAAGACCTCGGAATATAATCCCAATCGGTTGGTTTCGGCATACAAAGATAACGTGGCTTTCAATGCCGGACCTACCGTCGAGCAATTCGCTCCGATAAATCCCCAACAACCCGACTTCTTCGAAATAAAAGATATCAAAACAGTCATCTCGTTAAAAGCCGAGACACACAATTTCCCCACGACCGTGGAGCCTTTCAACGGAGCTGCCACCGGTACGGGAGGAGAAATACGCGACCGGCTCGGTGGCGGACGTGCCAGCCTACCTATTGCCGGAACGGCAGTTTATATGACGGCCTATCCTCGTACGGAAGAAGGACGGGAATGGGAAGAAGGTTCCATGCAACCTCGTCCGTGGCTTTATCAAACGCCCGAACAAATATTGATTAAGGCCTCTAACGGAGCTTCTGATTTCGGAAACAAATTCGGACAACCCCTCATCTGCGGCTCCCTGCTCACATTCGAGCATGCCGAAAACGGTAAAAAATTTGCTTTCGACAAAGTCATTATGCTCGCCGGCGGTGTAGGATTCGCCAACATGCGCGACGCACTTAAAGGCACGCCCGTAGCCGGGGAAAAAGTAGTGGTAATGGGTGGTGACAACTATCGTATCGGTATGGGTGGAGGAGCAGTCTCATCGGTAGAAACCGGACAATACGACAATGCCATCGAGCTGAACGCCGTACAACGAGCCAATCCTGAAATGCAAAAACGAGTATCCAACGTCATTCGGGCGATGTCCGAAGCCGAGGAAAATCCCATCGTCTCGATTCACGACCACGGAGCCGGAGGCCATTTGAACGCACTTTCCGAGTTAGTAGAAGAAACTGGCGGATTAATTCATATGGATCAACTGCCCGTCGGCGACCCCACCCTATCGGCCAAAGAAATCGTAGGTAACGAAAGTCAGGAGCGTATGGGTATCGTCATTCGGGAAGAAGACATCGAGCACATTCGTCAAATCGCCGACCGCGAACGGGCTCCGTTCTATGTGGTAGGCGAAACCACAGGCGACCATCGCTTCGTATTCGAACAGACCGATGGTGTTAAGCCCATCGACTTGGCGATGGAAGACATGTTCGGGAAAGCTCCCCGTACCGTCATGACAGACAGAACGGTCGAAGAAACTTACGAAGACGTAACATACGATCAAACGCAACTCGACGAATACGTGGAACGTGTGCTCCAACTCGAAGCAGTCGCTTGTAAAGACTGGCTCACCAACAAAGTGGACCGTTCCGTTACCGGAAAAATTGCCCGCCAACAATGTCAGGGAGAGATACAACTTCCATTAAGTGACTGCGGAGTAGTTGCCCTCGACTATCGGGGACGCGCCGGTATCGCCACCTCTATCGGCCATGCGCCGCAAGCGGCATTGGTCGATCCCGCCGCAGGATCTGTTCTCTCCATCGCCGAAGCCCTCACCAATATCGTTTGGGCTCCGCTCTCCGAAGGGTTAGACAGCGTTTCGCTCAGTGCCAACTGGATGTGGCCCTGTAAAAACGAAGGTGAAGATGCCCGCCTATATCGGGCAGTCGAAGCATGCAGCGATTTTGCCTGCTCGCTCGGAATCAATATCCCCACCGGAAAAGACAGTCTATCCATGACTCAGAAATACGGAAAAGACAAAGTCTATTCGCCCGGTACGGTCATCATCTCGGCAGGAGCCGAAGTCTCGGATATACGTAAAGTCGTATCTCCCGTCCTCCGCACGGGAGTCGACAGTATGGTCTACTACATCGATTTCTCGTTCGACAATCTCAAATTAGGAGGCTCGGCGTTCGCCCAATCGCTCGACAAAATAGGTAAAGAAGTTCCCACTGTACAAGACAGCGAATACTTTGCCAACGCGTTCAATGCCGTCCAAGAATTAATTAACAAAGAGTTGATTCTGGCAGGACACGATATCTCCGCCGGTGGTATGATAACCACGATGCTCGAAATGAATTTTGCCAATACCGAAGGCGGTTTGGAAGTTTCGTTGGACGAAATCCCCGAAAAAGACCTCATTAAGATACTATTCAGCGAAAATCCGGGTATCTTGATTCAAGTAGAAAAAACCGACGAAGTCGAAAAGATATTGAAAAAAGCCGGCGTAGCGTTTATCCGTCTGGCTCGTCCCTGTGACGAACGCCATCTGCTCATACACAAAGACGGAGCCGATTATCAATTTTTCATCGATCATTTGCGCGACGTATGGTTCGAGTCGTCCTATCTGCTCGACCGCAAACAAAGCGGAGAAAAAGCAGCCAAAGACCGCTTCCTCAACTACAAGGAACAACCGCTGCAATTCCGTTTCCCCGATTCGTTCACGGGAATGCTCGCCCAATACGGTATCTCGGCCGATCGTCGCACACGATCCGGTGTGAAAGCAGCCATCATTCGTGAGAAGGGTGTTAATGGAGATAGAGAAATGGCCTATTCGCTCTATTTGGCGGGATTCGATGTGAAAGACGTGCACATGACCGACCTCATCAGTGGCCGCGAAACGCTCGACGATATCAACATGATTGTATACTGCGGTGGATTCTCAAATTCCGATGTACTCGGTTCGGCAAAAGGCTGGGCAGGAGGATTCCTTTGGAACGAAAAAGCCAAAGCTGCACTCGACCGTTTCTACAACCGCCCCGACACCCTGAGTCTCGGTATCTGCAACGGCTGCCAGCTCATGATAGAATTGGGACTGCTCACCCCCGACCACGAACAAAAGCCCAAAATGCGACACAACGATTCGCACAAATTCGAATCTCAGTTCATCGGATTGACAATTCCCGAAAACAGCTCTGTCATGTTCGGCTCGTTATCGGACTCGAAACTCGGTATATGGGTTGCCCACGGAGAAGGTAAATTCGAGTTGCCTTACGCCAAAGAAAGATACAATATCGTAGCCCAATATACCTACGACGCTTACCCGGCAAATCCCAACGGCTCGCCTTACGGTATAGCCGGTATCGCTTCGGCCGACGGCCGCCATTTGGCCATGATGCCCCACCTCGAACGAGCCATATTCCCCTGGCAGTGCGGACATTATCCTGCCGACAGAAAAACCGACGAGATTACCCCGTGGATCGAGGCTTTTGTCAATGCCCGCAAATGGGTTGAACAGCACACCAAATAAAAAGTATATTCCGCAGGGCGGGAGGGAAACAATGTCCCTCTCGCTCTGTTCGTTTAATCAAATAATAATCAACACGACAACATTACATTATGGGAGGATTTTTTGGTACCATAAAAAAAGAATCTTGCGTTACCGACCTTTTTTATGGCGTAGATTACAACTCGCACTTAGGTACGAAACGTGCCGGTATCGTGACGTATGAAAATGGCGTTTTCAAACGGGCGATCCACAATATAGAAAACTCCTACTTCCGTTCGAAATTCGAAGCCGAACTGCCCGAATTCTCTGGTAATTCGGGAATCGGTGTCATCAGCGATACCGATGCACAACCCATCATCATCAGTTGCCATTTGGGAAAATTCGCCATCGTTACCGTCGCCAAAATAAACAACGTAGAAGAACTCGAAAAAGAACTACTGGCGAGCGGAAACCATTTCAGCGAACACAGTAACAATATCATCAACCAATCCGAATTGGTTTCGATGATTATCAGTCAAGGAAAAGACTATGTCGACGGCATCCGCTTGGTACAGGAAAAAATCAAAGGGTCTTGTTCCATGCTTTTACTCACCGAGCAAGGCATTATCGCCGCTCGCGACAAATACGGTCGTTCGCCTATCCTCGTCGGACGGGGAGATAACGGCTACGCCGTATCGTCCGAAACATGCAGCTTCCCGAACCTCGGATACGAACTCTGTTACGACATACGTCCCGGAGAAATCGTCCGGTTGACAGCCGATGGTTATGAATCGCTCAACCAGCCCGGTAAAAAAATGCAGATATGCTCCTTCCTATGGGTATATTACGGATATCCCGCCTGCGAATACGAAGGGAAGAATGTCGAAGAGATGCGCTTTCACACTGGCTTCGAAATGGGTAAAAAAGACGACATCGAAGCCGATTTCGTCTCCGGCATCCCCGATTCCGGTGTAGGCATGGCTCTCGGATATGCCGTAGGTAAACAAATTCCCTACCGGAGAGGTATCGTCAAATATACCCCCACTTGGCCTCGCAGCTTCACCCCTTCCAATCAAGCCATGCGCGAGCTGGTAGCCAAAATGAAACTCATACCCAACAAAAGCATGCTCGACGGAAAACGGGTCGTATTCTGCGACGACTCCATCGTCCGCGGTACGCAACTGAGAGACAATGTATCCGATCTCTACCGCTATGGAGCCAAAGAAGTTCACATGCGCATCAGTTGTCCCCCTCTCCTGTACCCGTGTAAGTTTCTTAACTTCACGGCCTCCAAAAGCGAAATGGAGCTTATTACCCGTCGCACCATCGCCGAGATAGAGGGTAACCCCGATAAAAATGTCGCAGCTTATGCACGCACCGGGTCGCCCCAATACAATTGTATGGTAAACTGCATTTGTAAAAAGCTGAACATTACCTCATTAAAATTCAACCCGTTAGAAACACTAGTCGAATCGATCGGGCTTCCTAAGGAATGTATCTGCACGCACTGTTTCGACGGCAGCAGCTACGAATAAGCCCGTCAGAACCGAATAAAACCCCGGCTCGTTATGCCGTCCGATCATCTGTTCTCGCCGGGCGGCATAACGGTTTTTTCGCCTAAAAGATTGAAAATAACAATCATTTTTGTAATTTTGCGAGTCAATGAATCGACACAGAATATACGAATATTTATAAATCATAAATCTCACATTAAATTATGAGTCTTAAAATCGTAGTATTGGCAAAACAAGTGCCCGATACCAGAAATGTGGGGAAGGATGCCATGAAAGAGGACGGAACGATCAACCGTGCCGCCTTGCCTGCTATCTTCAACCCCGAAGATTTGAACGCCTTGGAACAGGCTCTGCAACTGAAAGAACAAAACCCGGGATCGACGATTACCCTGCTTACGATGGGTCCTCCTCGTGCCGCCGAAATTATTCGGGAAGGTTTATTCCGTGGAGCGGACGGAGGTATCGTATTGACCGACCGTGCCTTTGCCGGAGCCGACACATTGGCTACGTCTTACGCACTATCGTGTGCCGTACGCAAAATCAAAGATTATGATATTATCTTGGGAGGTCGTCAAGCCATCGATGGCGACACGGCTCAGGTAGGCCCTCAAATCGCCGAAAAATTGGGAATCCCCCAAGTCACCTATGCCGAGCAAATTCTGAGCATAGAAAACGGGAAAGCCACCGTGAAACGTCGTCTCGAACGCGGGATAGAAACCGTCGTAGTTCCCCTGCCCGCAGTCATCACGGTCAACGGTTCGGCCGATGAATGCCGTCCTCGCAACGCGAAGCTCATACAACGTTACAAATACGCCAAGACACCGAGCGAAAAACAAGGACTGAGCGAAGAATGCTTGAAACTCTATGAACAGCGTCCGGCCCTCAACCTTTACGAATGGAGTGTAAACGATGTCGATGCCGACCTCGATCAAGTAGGTCTTGCCGGTTCTCCCACCAAAGTAAAAGCCGTACAAAACGTTGTATTCCAAGCAAAGGAAAGCAAACGACTCACGGCTGCCGACAACGAAATCGAAGACCTTGTCAAAGAATTGATCGCCAACCACACGATTGGTTAATGCCCGTGTACTATGAACTAAAAAACTAACGATTATGAACAATCTGATTGTATATTGCGAAATAGAAGACGGCATCATCGCCGATGTGAGCCTCGAACTGCTCACAAAAGGTCGCTCGCTGGCCAATCAACTGAATTGTAAACTCGAAGCACTGGTGATCGGTAGCAACCTCGACGGTGTGGAAAAACAAGTATTCCCCTATGGAGTCGATACCGTCTATACCGTAGACGAT
This sequence comes from Barnesiella sp. B2-R-119, assembly GCF_023656675.1. Taxonomy (NCBI): domain Bacteria; kingdom Pseudomonadati; phylum Bacteroidota; class Bacteroidia; order Bacteroidales; family Barnesiellaceae; genus Barnesiella; species Barnesiella sp. B2-R-119. The sequence continues at coordinate 80,583 of NZ_JAMOKL010000006.1, read as the reverse complement.
CCTCGCCTCTACCCCTACACCTCGTTGCCACATACCTCGGTATTGGTAAATTTATTCAAAGAACAGAAACCTCAGGTTTGCCTGATGGGAGCCACCAGTATCGGTCGCGACCTCGGTCCGCGGGTTTCCTCTTCGCTGCACAGCGGACTCACGGCCGACTGCACCGCGTTGGAAATAGGTCCCCACGAGGACAAAAAGAACAATAAGACATACGAAAATCTGTTGTATCAGATTCGTCCCGCTTTCGGAGGCAACATCGTAGCGACGATCGTTAACCCCGAATGCCGTCCTCAAATGGCGACGGTTCGCGAAGGCGTGATGAAAAAAGAAATTTACGATCCCGCTTACAAAGGAGAAGTTGTTAAACTGGATCCGAAAAAATACGTTTCCGACACCGACTTTGTGGTAGAAGTCATCGATCACCAGATGGAAAAATCCAAAGCCAACGTCAAAGGCGCATCCATCATCGTAGCCGGCGGTTACGGTATGGGATCGAAAGAAAACTTCGACATGCTGTTCGACTTGGCGGCTACATTGGGAGCCGAGGTAGGAGCTTCCCGCGCTGCGGTCGACGCCGGATACATCGAGCACGAACGTCAAATCGGACAAACCGGTGTCACGGTTCGCCCCAAGCTCTATATCGCCTGCGGTATCTCTGGACAGATACAACACATCGCCGGTATGCAAGACAGCTCCATCATCATCTCTATCAACAGCGATCCTAACGCACCTATCAATACGATAGCCGACTATGTGATCACGGGTACGGTCGAAGAAGTAATTCCGAAGCTGATCAAATATTATAAGAAAAACTCCAAATAAAACATATTTTCGATTCTGTCGATAAGACAAAGTCTTGTGACAAATCAAAGATAGAGAGTTAAATTATAATACAATAAATAATACAGAACAATGGCTAATTTTTATTTAGATAACAGTGATCTCAAACATCACTTGAACCACCCGCTCATGAAGAAGCTGGTGGCTTTACGGGAACGGAATTACTCCGATGCCGAAAAATACGACTATGCGCCCTTCAATTTCGAAGACGCCATGGATAGTTATGAAAAAGTGCTCGAAATAGCAGGCGAGATAAGCGGCGAAATCGTTGCAGCCAATGCCGAAGACGTAGACCACGAAGGTCCGCACGTTGTCGACGGACATGTCGTATATGCCAAAGGCACGCAAAAAAACCTCGACGCTCTGGTAAAAGCCGGATTGATGGGTATCTCTATCCCCCGTCGCTACAACGGGCTCAACTTCTCGTTGGTTCCCTACATCATGGCTGCCGACATGGTAAGCCGCGCCGATGCCGGATTCGTAAACATCTGGGGATTGCAAGATTGCGCCGAAACCATTTACGAATTTGCCAATGAAGAACAAAAGCAAAAATACCTGCCGCGCGTTTGCGCCGGCGAAACTATGGCGATGGACCTCACCGAACCCGATGCCGGGTCCGACTTGCAAGCTGTCATGCTCAAAGCCACATACAGCGAGGCCGACGGTTGCTGGTATCTCAACGGAGTGAAACGGTTCATCACCAACGGTGACGGACACATTGCACTCGTGCTAGCCCGTTCCGAAGAAGGAACCAAAGATGGTCGCGGACTCTCCATGTTCATCTACGACCGCAACGACGGCGGTGTAACCGTTCGCCGTATCGAAAACAAAATGGGTATCAAAGGGTCTCCCACCTGCGAATTGGTGTTCAAAAATGCCAAAGCCGAACTCTGCGGAAGCCGCAAATTGGGTCTTATCAAATACGTCATGGCATTGATGAACGGAGCCCGTCTCGGTATCGCCGCACAATCTGTCGGCGTTTCCGAAGCGGCATACCGCGAAGCCATTGCCTATGCACGCGACCGCAAACAATTCGGGCAAGCCATCATCGAGTTCCCCGCCGTTTTCGAAATGATCTCTTTGATGAAAGCCAAACTCGACGCATCACGCTCGCTGCTTTACGAAACAACACGATTCGTCGACATGTACAAAGCATACGAAGACATTGCCAAAGAACGCTCGCTCGAACCCGAAGAACGTGCCGAAATGAAAGCCTACCAAAAATTGGCCGACGCATTCACCCCTATGGCAAAAGGCATGTCCAGCGAATTTTGTAATCAAAACGCCTATGACTGCGTGCAAGTACACGGAGGGTCCGGTTTCATGAAAGACTACGCTTGCGAACGCATCTACCGCGATGCCCGCATCACTTCTATCTACGAAGGAACCACCCAGTTGCAAGTCGTGGCTGCTATTCGCCACGTCACCACCGGCACATATCTGCATCAGATCGAAGCATACGAAGCTGCTGAAATCGCGCCCGAACTGGAACCTCTGCGCGACCGCCTCAAAGCTATGAAAGCCGCCTACGTAAAAGCTGTCGAAACCGTCACTGCAACGAAAGACAACGAATACATCGACTTCCAAGCACGCCGCATGGTCGAAATGGCCGGCCATGTCATCATGGGACACCTCCTGCTCAACGATGCCACTCGTAACGAATCGTTCCGGCAGTCGGCCGAAGTATACATTAACTTCGGCGAAGCAGAAGTTGCCAAACACGCCGCGTTTATCGAACGCTTCAATCCCGAAATGATAGCTGCTTATCGCAAATAAACGCAACATTTCATATCATTCGAGGAGGTATCCCATTTATCTGGGATACCTCCTTTTTATATCGGAAATAAAGCCAAACTAAAATTCAGTATGATTCCACTTCTTCCCTGCCGTGTCCCGCTGCATTGCGGGGTGTGGCTCATAAAATCGGAGCAGAAGCGAAAGGGAAATACATCTCACCCTCCTCCCCTGTGTCCCGCAGCATGGCGGGGTGTTTTTGCGCAGCAAAATATAGGGGAAAGCCGAGGAGCATGGCGATGAGGAGAGGTCTTAAAAAGACCCTCAGTAGAGATAATAGAGGTAACCCTCCTCTCCCTCTGTGTTCCTGAAAGGAATATAGGGGGAGTGCCCGAAGGGCGAGGGGGTTAAAAAGACTAGCAAAAGCACTAGCAAAATCCCCGCCTTTATCGGTCGGTGAAGTCGCAAGAAAGGCGGAGGAAAAAGGGCGAGGACTGTCCGAGCGAAGCGAGTTCCACAGACCCCGACGGCGACCGTAGCGACGAACCCAAAAGCCCGATAACAGCGGCGGCACTTCTTGGTTCGTTCTTCTCGCTGTTGAGAAGAATGAACAAATAAAGTGAATTAGTGTAACAAGGACTTTCTTTGGCAGGGAAAGAAAGTCCTTTGTAGCACAATCCTCTCCCTGCCGATAGAGAAAGTGTCCGAAGGACGGAGGGGTTGCAAGAATAACAAAAAGGAATAAAGATATAGTATCCTAATCTACTGAATTAGTCGTCCCCTTTTCACCACTATCTTTGAATACCTTCGACAACCAGCGCTCTTGAACAGTCTCCATCAATTCATAAAAATTAGGAACAAACAACGTACCCAATACCGTATTCATCGCCATACCGAACACGACAGCCGTACCCAGAGCGATACGACTTTCGGCTCCCGCACCTGTCGCGAACATCAGCGGAAGAACACCGAAGATAAAAGCGAACGAAGTCATCAAAATAGGTCGCAGGCGCAACCTCCCCGCCTCCATCGCCGATTGCCGGATAGACTCGCCCTGCTTGCGGTAATCCATGGCAAACTCGATAATGAGGATAGCGTTCTTGGCCGACAAAGCGATAAGCAAAATCAACCCTATCTGACTATAAATACTGATAGACAAACTCATGACAATACAGCCCAATACCGTCCCCAATATGGCAGTGGGCAAACTCAGTATCACGGCTATCGGGTTAGTCCAACTTTCATACTGGGCAGCCAACACCAGAATCACGATCAATATCGCAAGTCCGAAGATAAGACCTACCGTAGAACCGCTCTGACTCTCTTGATAAGCCTCCCCCGTCCAACTATATCCGAAATTCGTACCCAGTGTATTCCGGACCAATCGCTCCATAGCCGCCATACCCTCCGACGAACTTATCCCCGGAGCCGGTATCGCCGTGAGTGCAGCCGATGAATACATATTGTACCGGCTTACTAAATTCAGTCCCATCGTCTCCTCGACCTGTGTAAACGAAGAAAACGGAACCATGTTACCGTCCCGGTTTCGCACGCTCAGTTTCATCACATCGTCGATATGAGCCCTCGCTCCGGCCTGAGCGCCCAACTTCACCTGATAGATACGGCCGAACTCCACGAAATCATTCACATAAGCCGATCCCATATAATACGACAAAGCCGAGAAAACACTGCTGAGAGTAAGCCCCTGCATCTCCACCTTATCGCGATCTATATTCAATGCATATTGCGGGGTATTCCCTTGAAACATCGAGTTTATCTGCATCAAGGCCGGCTCGCTACCGATATTACCGATCAAAGCATTCGCTGCGGATTCCAATTCGCCCGCCCCCAAATTGCTACGATCTTCGAGTTGCATTTCGAGACCGCCCGAAACACCCAGTCCGCTGATAGCCGGCGGATTGACGGCAAACACAATAGCCTCTTGCAAAACAGATGCATCCCGGTTCAGCCGCTCCACCACATTAAACACGCTATGTTCTTTCCCCTTCCGGTCGTCCCAGGGTTTCAGCACCACGAAAAACGTTGCCGAATTGGACGAACTTCCACCTTGCAACGCCGAAAAACCCACGATATTCAAGGCATTTTCCACTTCGGGGTACGACTGTATAATTCGATTCAAATCGTCGCAAACCTTGCGGGTCCGTTCCATCGATGCGGCATTGGGCAACTGCACCGATACGATAAAATAACCTTGATCTTCCTGTGGAATAAACGAAGTCGGCCACTTGGCAAATCCATAGAAAGCAGCCAAAGCCAACACGATAAAAGCCGACAACGACACCAAAGGTTTACGCAACATCGAGCCAATAACTTTCACATATCCGTTCAACGTCGCTCCATATCCCTTATTAAACCACTTGTACAAGAAAAACGAAGGTTCGCGGGTCGGTTGGAGAAACAATGCGCACAAAGCCGGAGTAAACGTCAGCGAATTGAACCCGCTGAATACAGTAGCGACAGCGATCGTCAAAGCGAATTGTTTATACAGTTCTCCTGTGATACCACCGATAAAAGCTGTCGGAATAAACACGGCCAATAACACCAATACCACGCCGATAACCGGACTCGTAATCTCCTCCATGGCCTTCTCGACCGCCTCCTTGCGACTATACTTTCCCGTATCGATAAACCGGGTCGAATTTTCGACCACTACGATCGCATCGTCCACCACGATAGCTATTGCCAAAACAAGGCCGAAAAGAGTAAGCGTATTGATAGAAAATCCCATCAACTTCATCACGGCAAATGTCGCAATAAGCGAAACCGGTATGGTCAGAGAAGGAATAATCATCGCCCTGAAATTTTGTAAGAAAATAAGAATGACCAGCATCACGATAAGAGAGGTCTCCACAAACGTAACCAATACCTCATCGATAGATGCACTCACGAATCGAGTCGTATCGAGCACCACCTTATATTGCACATCGTTCGGGAAATAACGGCTCAAATCCATCATCTTCGCTTTCACGGCTTTCGCCACATCGAGAGAATTAGACCCCGGCAACTGATAAATGGCGATAGCCGCCGTTTCTTTACCGTTAATAGTCGATGTCGTATTGTAAGTCGCACTTCCCAAATCTATGGTAGCGATGTCGCGCAACCTCAGATATTCCCCGCCGGGCAACGACTTGATGATGATCCGTCCGAACTCCTCCGGCGTAGAAAGGCGACCTTTCGAAACCAATGTAAACTGGAAAGCCTCGTCCGTATTCGTAGGAGGTTGTCCCACACTACCGGCCGACACCTCCATATTTTGTGCCTGAATAGCCGAATAGACATCGGCCGGCGTAAGGCTTCGTATACGCATCAACTCCGGGTCGAGCCAGATACGCATGCTGTAATTATCGGCTCCGAACACCGTCACACCGCCTACTCCCGGCAAACGGGACAACTCGTCGGTAATGTTCAACTTGGCATAATTCGACAGATACAAACTGTTATACAATGGGTTATCCGATTCCAACGCCAAGAACATGACGATGTTGGTAGACTGCTTCTTCGTGATAATTCCCTGTTGTATGACAGCCTCCGGTAAATTTCCCTGCGCTATGTTCACCCGGTTCTGTACCAACACGGTCGCCATATCTATATCGGTTCCCACCTCGAAAGTAACGGTCAGCGTATATTGCCCCGACGACGAAGACGACGAACTCATATAAATCATTCCGTCCACACCGTTCACCTGCTCCTCGATAGGTACACCTACCGTTTTCGCCACCGTCTCGGCACTCGCCCCGGGATATACAGCGGTCACCTGTACCGTAGGAGGTGTTATATCGGGAAACTGGGCGACCGGAAGCGTATAGATGGTAACCAATCCCACCAGCACCATAACAATGGCGATGACCGTAGCGAAAATAGGCCTGTTAATAAAAAATTTCGAAATCATACCCATTCATTTTTAGGAACCATTAATTCTTTTCCAAAACCGGACGAACCGGCATGCCCGCTCTCACTTTCAACAAAGCCTTCGTAACATAACGATCGGTCGGTGAAATCCCCTCGTCGATCACTCTCAAAGTATCGTTAACCAACTGTCCCGTCTCCACAGGGCGATATTCCACCACATTAGAATCGTTCACCACATACATATACTTGCCAAGTTGATCCGTGGCAATAGAAGCATCCCTCACCAATATCGCATGCTCGCGGCTACCATACGGCAACCGGATAGAAATATACAAACCACTCTTCAACTCGCCGGCAGGGTTATCCACCTCGGCCCGTATCGAAAGCGTTCCCGTCGACAAGTCCACATTCGGCGACAAATAATCGAGTCTACCGTAATAACTGCGGCTGGTAGGCTCCTGAAAAAGGATCTCCACACGATCGCTCGGTACGGAATGTTTACCTTTACTCTGGTTCAGCAACATTTTCAAATATTGATTATCCTCGATATTGAAATAGGCATACATTTTCTTATCCTGATAAATAGTCGCCAACTTCGTCGATTGCAAAGACCCGCTGATATAATTACCCACATCGTATAAATTGCGTGATATCCGGCCCTCGAACGGGGCTTTCACATAACAATACCCCAACTGTATGCGAGCCGTCGACAACGCAGCCTCGGCATTCCGAACAGAGGCCCTACTTTGTTCCAATTTCGACTCCGCCTGTATCAAATCGATCGTACTGATGGCATCGCTTTGCGCCGCCTCTTTCATTCGGGTGTAATTATTCTCGGCATAATCATACTGTGCCTGAGCCGTTTTCAACGCTGCCTCGGCCTGTTCCACGGCATCCTCGTATTGCGAAGGTTCGATAACGAAAAGCAATTGTCCCTTCTTTACGATCTCACCCGGCGTATAGGCCACCTGTTGCAGATATCCGTTTACACGAGCCACCAGATCGACGGTTTGTAACGAAGTAAGGTAACCCGGATAACTCTTTATCAAAACCACCGAATCGACCGCCGGATAAGCCACCGATATTTCGGGCAGCCGAACATCGCCACTTTGCTTCTCCCCCTTTTTCGATTGGCAGGAAAAAAGCGAAAACAATACAGCCACAGCCACTATCGGCATATAAGAAAACAAACGTCTCATAAAATATGAATTTTAATTTTAGGGTTGACTCGAATCTATCCAACCGCCACCCAGCGATTGATATAAAAGAATAAGCGCATTGATGGCGTTTCCCTGCGCCGACACATAAGAATTTTGATACGAAAGCAATGAGCGCTGCGCATCGAGTACATTTTGGAACCCCGACAAGCCTCGCTTATACAAGTCGAGCGAGAGCGACAACGTCTTTTCACCCTCGGCCACCAGCTCTTTCAACATCGAAATTTGTTTGACGATATGCGTATAACTGTTCATGGCATTCTCCACCTCTTGGACAGCCGTCAACACAGTTTGGTTATACTGCTCTATGCCGCTATCGAGCTGAGCCCTCGCCGATGCCAAAGCCTGTATGCGCTGTGTCCCTTGAAACAAAGGCCACGAGACCGTAGGAGCCAACTGATAGGTCACACTCCTCTTATTGAAAAAATGGTCCATATCTCTGGAAGCGAATCCGATATTACCGTTCAAATACAATTTCGGCATAAAATCAGACTTGGCTGCACCCACCGAAGCCGCATACGATGCTACCGTCCGTTCGGCCTGCCTCACATCAGGACGGCGGCGGAGCAAATTCATGGGAATACCTATACCCACTAACCTCTGATAATCGGGCAACGGCTTTGTCGTCCGAAGCATCGGACGCAACTCATCGGGATACTTCCCCAACAAAATAGCGATAATATTGATCTGTTTCTCTATACCCGCTTCAAGAGACGGCAAAGAAGCCTTTGTATTGAAATAAACCGTCTTGGCTTGCGAAACGTCGAGTTGCGATGCCAATCCGGTCTCGTACCTCACCTCCGTAATATGCAGGATACTTCGTTGCGATTGGATATTGCTCTCGGCCACGATATACTGTTGCTGATACGTGCGCAATGTCATATAAGCAGTCGCCACTTGGGCACACAGAGACACCATCGTCCCGTTATATTCGTCCCGGGAAGCACGGAACAACTCTTTCTTCGCTTTGGCCCTCTGACGTATCGAACCGAACAAATCGATTTCCCAACTCACCGACAAATCACCCGAAGCATATTGGGAATAAGTGTTATCGGCAGCCTCTCGCCCCAAATAACCGCTATTACGGGTCTTCGTCCAACCGGCCGAAAAATTCACCGACGGATAGAAACCGCTCTGTTCCATACGCCAAGCCGCCCTGGCCATACGTATGCGATCAGCGGCCGCCAGCAAATTATGGTTACTGTCCACCGCCTCTTGAATCAACGTGTCGAGACAAGTATCGTTAAATCCGCTCCACCATAAATCCTCAGGAGGCAACTGCTGCGAAAACAATGTATCGGGAGTCCACGCCTTCGGTATGTCGTCAGACAAATAACGAGTAGCCGGTTGCTGGGCATAAACAGCCCCTCCGCAAAGGAGAATCAATACCGACGCAACAAGCCGACTTCGAATAAAAAAAACTTTACACATAACGTTAAACAGCTTCTTAATTGATTTATATCGTTCAATCGAAATAAATTTTCGAGACAACGCCTTTTTCGATAATAAATTATAACGGTCGTAATTCGAAATAGTTTACAAAAATCCAAACTCCTGCCTCCTTCCGCCTTTATCGAACCTCTCCCACCTGTAAGAGAAAGCGGAAAACGCTTATCGAGTCACACCATAGAAAATCGACCTCTTCAAAGATTCAGTTCCTAATTTTCCTTCCTACGAAACAATTCGCTATCTTTATCAAAAAAAATCGAATGATGACAAATAATAAATACACCCGTTTGGTAAAACTTCAAAAAGCATTCTTCAACGAACACATCACACGAGAAATTCCATTCCGGCTATGTGCTCTCGACCGCTTGGCCGAAGCTCTCGTTAGTCGGGAAAAACAACTCGGTGAAGCCCTGCATGCCGACTTGGGAAAATCCGCATTCGAAAGCTATGCCACCGAAATCGGATTCCTCCTTCACGAAATACGGACGATAAAAAATCACTTGCAAAGCTGGGCTCGCGACCGACGTCGTCCCACCCCCCTCTTTCTCTTCGGCTCGAAAAGTCGCATTCACTACGAGCCCTACGGTTGTACACTCATCATTGCCCCGTGGAATTACCCGCTGCAATTAGCTTTATCCCCCCTTATCGGAGCCATAGCAGCCGGTAACTGTGCAATCGTCAAACCATCGGGCGAAGCACCCCGTACGGCTGCCGCTCTGCAAGAACTTATCGACGAATGTTTCGAGGAAGAGTACATCGCCGTTACCGATGCCGATCGGGAAACCACCGAGTTACTCCTGCAAGAACGATTCGATTACATCTTCTACACAGGAGGTGTCGAATACGGGCGTCACGTCATGCAAGCCGCATCTCGTCACCTCACCCCCGTCACACTCGAACTAGGAGGAAAAAGTCCCTGTATCGTCGATGACGATGCCGATTTGAAAGCCGCCGCACGCCGCATCGTATGGGGCAAGTTCCTCAACTGCGGACAAACCTGCGTAGCCCCCGACTACCTCATGGTACATCGCAAAGTCCAAGACAAACTCACAGAACATATTCGTGACGAAATCACCCGTCAATACGGCGAAAATCCACAACAAAGCCCCGATTATCCCCGTATCGTCAATGCTCGGCATTTCGACCGCCTGTCGGCGCTCCTCTCGCACGGCACGATACTTTGCGGAGGCACAAGCGATCCTGCCGACCGATACATGGCCCCCACACTGCTCACCGACATACCCCCGCAATCCCCCCTGCTCACCGACGAAATCTTCGGCCCCATACTCCCCGTACTCCCGTTCGACGACATCGACGACTGTGTCGAATACGTCAACGACCGGGAAAAGCCCCTCGCCCTCTACTACTTTACCCGCAGCAAAAAACGGGCACGCTACATGATACAACACACCACATCGGGCGGAGCCTGTATCAACGACACCATCGTACAAACCGCCAACGGAAACCTCCCCTTCGGAGGAATCGGGAACAGCGGAATGGGAGCCTACCACGGCCGCGAAAGTTTCGAGACATTCAGTCATCGCCGCAGCATCGTCTACTCCTCCCTGTACCTCTATCCCAATTTCAAATTCCCGCCATATGCCGACAAACTCAAATGGCTTAAACGATTGATGAAATAACCCTCATATCCCGAAAAAGAAAAACGCAATCTCTCCTCCCATTGTGTCGCATTTCACCGAAATTAAGGCAAAAAAATACATCTCCCCCTCCTCCACTGTGTTTTGTAGAGCAAAATATAGGGGAGGTGTCCGCAAGGACGGAGGGGTTAATAAAAACGGCGGCGCTTCTTGATTCGTTCTTCTCGTTGCTGAGAAGAATGAACAAATAACGCAAATTAGTGCAACCGAGACTATCTTTGGCAGGGAAAGAAAATTATTAGTATCCAACCTTCTCCCCCTGCCGTGCCCCGAAGCATTGCGGGGTGTGGTGCAAGAAAATATAGGGGAGAACTGAGGAGCGTAGCGACGAGGAGAGGGGTTAAAAATACCAGAAGTGGGAGTAATAGAGTTAACCCTCCTCTCCCCCTGTGTTCCTACAAGGAATATAGGGGGAGTGCCCGTAGGGCGAAGGGGTTAGAATACAAGCAAGATCCCCCGATTCCGCCTTTATCGGGCGGTGAAGTCGCAAGGAAGACGGAGGAAAAAGGGCGAGGACTATCCGAGCGAAGCGAGTTCCGCAGCCCCCGACGGCGACCGTAGCGACGAGCCAAAAGCCCGATAACCGCGGCGGCGCTTCTTGGTTCGTTCTTCTCGCTGCTGAGAAGAATGAACAAACGAAGTGCATCTCGTGCATCCGAGACTATCTTTGGAGGGGAAAGAAAATCAAGCATTCAATCCCCCCCTGCCGTGACCCGTAACATGGCGAGGTGTCACAAAACAATAAAACTCAACTTCATTTCCAAAGCGGGTATTACCCTTCTCCCCTGTGTTCCTACAAGGAATATAGGGGGAGTGCCCGCAGGGCGAAGGGGTTAGAATACAAGCAAGATCCCCCGATTCCGCCTTTATCGGGCGGTGAAGTCGCAAGGAAGACGGAGGAAAAAGGGCGAGGACTATCCGAGCGAAGCGAGTTCCGCAGACCCCGACGGCGACCGTAGCGACGAGCCAAAAGCCCGATAACCGCGGCGGCGCTTCTTGGTTCGTTCTTCTCGCTGCTGAGAAGAATGAACAAACGAAGTGCATCTCGTGCATCCGAGACTATCTTTGGAGGGGAAAGAAAATCAAGCATTCAATCCCCCCCTGCCGTGCCCCGTAACATGGCGAGGTGTCACAAAACAATAAAACTCAACTTCATTTCCAAAGCGGGTATTACCCTTCTCCCCTGTGTTCCTACAAGGAATATAGGGGGAGTGCCCAAAGGACGGAGGGGGTTGAAAAAAAGAGGTTAATAAAAAAGAGGTGATAATTCCGGGGTCGTTCCTCTCGCTACTGAGAAAAATAAACGAGAAAGTATAATCATGCCATAATTCCACTATCCCACTATCCTACCTTCGCAAAAAAAACAAACGAGCGATGATAGATACAAGATTCGAAACGACCATAGACCTGAGAGGTGAAATCGAGAACTACCGACAAGTGGCGCTCATCAAATACTACAAGATTCTCCTCGAACTCGACCCCCGTCGGGACAGGCTCACCATGCTCGCCGTCATTCGTTGTATCGACAAGCTCGAAAGACATTCCCAAGAGCGAAAACGACCCCGAAACGACAAGAAGAAAATGCTGGCCGAAGGAACTCTCGCTTGGCACTATCAGAAACGCAACCAACTCTTCCGAAAAGCCGGACTATACGACATCGAGTCCACTCAGTTCCTCGTCGACCACGAAGAAATCTTCGACACACACGAGGAACGGGAAGAGCGCGAACGTTTCGAAGCCTGCCGTCGGGAAGCCCTCAGAAGGAAAACCGAAACGCACGAAGCCGAAGAAAAAGAATCCGTGCAACCGGCCTCCGCTCACGAAGCCGATAAGGACCTGCAAGAAGACTGCACGACAGCCGGGTCCGGAATCCCGGCACACACCCCGCAGCCCTTATCGCCCCTATCCGGGAGCATCTGGTGCGGCGCTCCTGCCGGTAATCCCATTGGAGAACCTGCACCCGGATTCCATCGATCCTCTTTCGATTGCAACAGAAGAGAATAAATCCGATGGGTGAAGGGTGAACCCAATCCCCTCTTTTTCCCTCTCGATTTCGATGAGCAGAAACAGGAAGTCACCCTTCTCCCCTACCATGCCTCGCTATTTTCTCGTCTCCTCTGTGTTTTGCTAATGCAAAATATGGAGCGAAATGTCATGTCGTATCAACAAAAAGATTCAAGACCGTCAAAAGCACGAATTAAATCCCCGCCTTTATCGGGCGGTGAAGTCGCAAGGAAGACGGAGGAAAAAGGGCGAGGACTGTCCGAGCGGAGCGAGTTCCGCAGACCCCGACGGCGACTGCGGCGACAAACCCAAAAGCCCGATAACCGCGGCGGCGCTTCTTGGTTCGTTCTTCTCGCTGCTGAGAAGAATGAACAAATAAAGCGAATTAATGTAACAAGGACTTTCTTTGACAGGGAAAGAAAATCATTAGTATTCAACCTTCTCCCCTTGCCGTGCCCCGTATGCGGAGTATCGCACTGCAATGAGCGGAGGGTTACTATCAATCTCCTCCTCTGTGTTTTGCACCGCAAAATATAGGGGAGGTGTCCGCAAGGACGGAGGGGTTAATAAAAACGGCGGCGCTTCTTGGTTCGTTTTTCTCGCTGCTAAGAAGAATGAACAAATAAAGCGAATTAATGTAACAAGGACTTTCTTTGACAGGGAAAGAAAGTCCTTTGTATCACAATCCTCCCTTGCCGTGCCCCGAAGCATTGCGGTGTGTGGCGCAAAAAAATATAGGGGAGAGCTGAGGAGTGTAGCGACGAGGAGAGGGATTAAAAAGACCAGCAATGGAAGTAATAGAGTTAACCCTCCTCTCCCCCTGTGTTTCCGTAAGGGAATATAGGGGGAGTGCCCAAAGGGCGAGGGGGTTAGAATACAAGGAAGAACCCCCGATTCCGCCTTTATCGGGCGGTGAAGTCACAAGGAAGACGGAGGAAAAAGGGCGAGGACTGTCCGAGCGAAGCGAGTTCCGCAGACCCCGACGGCGACCATAGTGACAAACCCAAAAGCCCGATAACCGCGGCGGCGCTTCTTGGTTCGTTCTTCTCGCTGCTGAGAAGAATGAACAAATAAAGCGAATCTCATGCAACCGAGACTATCTTTTACAAGAAAAGAAAATCATTAGCATTCAACCTTCTCCCCCTGCCGTGTCCCGTAGCCTTACGGGGTGTTTTGTAGCGCAAAATATAGGGGAGGTGGCACGAAGTGACGGAGGGGTTAATAAAAAACGGAAGCCCTTCTGGGTTCATTCTTCTCGCTGCTGAGAAGAATGAACAAAAAATAAAACTCCACTACCGATACAGTACTTGAAAAGAAGAAATAAAACCCAATTCTGCGATAACGAAAGTATGATTCTCAAAAAAATAGATAACACACAGACAAAACCGAGGCTTGTTTCTATTAACCCTTTACACTATCTTTGCACGAAGCAAAGGAAAAGAAAAGTGGAACAAGATTTTCTGAACAGTCTGAACGACCAGCAACGCGAAGCTGTGCTCTATACCGATGGACCGGAATTGGTTATCGCCGGAGCCGGGTCGGGTAAAACAAGAGTACTTACCTACAAAATAGCACACCTGCTGCAAATGGGATATCCGCCCTACCGGCTGCTGGCACTCACCTTCACCAACAAAGCGGCCAACGAAATGAAAGAACGCATCGCCGCATTGGTAGGGACAGAGACAGCTCAACGCTTGTGGGCAGGGACGTTTCACTCCATTTTCTCCCGCATACTCCGAGCCAATGCCGACCGGCTCGGCTATCGTCACGACTTCACCATCTACGATGCCTCCGATTCCCTGTCGCTTATAAAAAGCATTATCAGAGAACTTCAACTCGACGATAAGACATACAAACCCACAACCGTGCAAACGATTATTTCCCAGGCGAAAAACGACCTCACCGATCCGCAAGCCTATGCGCGAAACCGGGAACGTGTCGAATGGGATACTCGTTCGAAACGACCTTTAATCCATAAAATATATCAACGTTATCAACAACGCTGTTCCGTGTCGGGGGTAATGGATTTCGACGACCTGCTGCTCAATACCAATATACTTTTCAGGGACCACCCCGACGTGCTGCAACACTACCGCAACCTGTTCGCCTACATCTTGGTAGACGAGTATCAAGATACCAATTTCGCCCAACACCACATCGTCAGCCAGTTGGGAAAAGACCACAACCACATCTGCGTGGTGGGCGACGATGCCCAGAGCATTTACTCGTTCCGGGGAGCGAATATCCACAATATACTCGGACTGAGTAAAGAGTTCCCGGGATTGAAAATATTCAAACTCGAACGAAACTACCGTTCCACTCAAAATATCGTCAATACGGCCAACAGCCTCATCGCCAAGAACAAGGAGCAAATACCCAAACAAGTATTCTCCGAAAAAGAACAAGGAAACAAAGTACAAGTAATAAGTGCCTATTCCGATTTCGAAGAAGGCTTTATCGTCTCGAACCGTATTGCCGAAATGCGTCTCACGACTCACTGTGATTACAACGACTTCGCTGTCCTCTATCGCACGAACGCACAGTCCCGTGAATTGGAGGAAGCTCTGCGCGAGCGTAACATACCCTACCGCATCTACGGAGGCATGTCGTTCTACCAAAGGAAAGAAATCAAGGACGCCATCGCCTATTTCAGATTGACGATAAACCCCGATGACGAAGAAGCGCTCAAACGAGTCATCAACTATCCCGCACGAGGAATCGGAAATACCACTCTCTCGAAACTCATCGAACGGGCACACTCGCAGGAATCCAGTATATGGAAGGTGATTTCCGACCCCATAGGCCACAACTTGGCCGTTAACAACGGCACATTGAACAAGTTGAAAACCTTCAAGGACCTCATAGACGAATTACGCTACGAAGCCGATAAAAAGAACACACCGGAACTGGCGGAAACGATTATCAAGCGATCGGGCATTTGGGGAGAGATTTCCTCGGATCGTACCCCCGAAAACATCAACCGGCAAGAGAACATCGAAGAACTTTTGAACGGTGTCCGTAAATTTTGCGTAGGGCGCAAAGAAGCCGGAGAAGAACAAACCTCCCTATCCGACTTCTTGGCCAAAATTTCTCTGGCGACAGATCAAGACAACGGCGATGAAACCGAGCAAGACAAAGTAACCTTAATGACGGTCCATGCATCGAAAGGATTGGAGTTCAAACAAGTTTTCATTGTTGGAGTAGAAGAAGACCTCTTTCCTTCGGCCATGAGTAAAAACAGTGAACGGGAAATCGAAGAAGAACGACGTTTGCTCTATGTGGCCATCACCCGCGCAGGAGAAAACTGCACCCTCACGTACGCCCTCTCCCGCTATCGTAACGGACAAACAGTCTTCCCTTCACCAAGCCGGTTCATCAAAGACCTCGATTCTCGATACGTCGATATGCCGGTACAAACCAAACAAGAGTCTCCCAGAGAAACCATATCGTGGAACCGATTTCCATTCGATACGGAAAGACCGCGCAAAACTTCCCGATGGAACGAAGAAGATACGGATCGCACACCTGCACCGAGACCATTCGCTGCTCCGTCTCCGGGCAAACGATTGACCAAGATAGACTCTAAACCCACAGGCGAAACCCATTCTACGACACAGTCCACAGTTACAACTGCTGCCGGGCAAGTAGAAATAGGAACATTCATCTGCCATGCCCGCTTCGGAAACGGAACCGTTACAGCCATAGAAGATACGGGAGACAACTGCAAAATAACCGTCGAATTTGAAAACGTCGGACGCAAACAGCTCCTGCTCAAATTCGCCAAGTTCACAATCATAGAATAATTTTCATACGTCATGCACGATACGCTATCGCAAATACCATCGCCCTGCTATGTTCTCGAAGAAGAACTATTGCGCCGCAACCTCGCTCTCATTCGCTCTGTCAAAGAAGCCGCCGAAGTAAATATTATATTGGCGTTCAAAGCCTATGCCCTTTGGAAATCATTCCCCGTCATACGGGAATATATTCCGCACTCCACAGCCAGCTCTATACACGAAGCACGGCTGGCATTCGAGGAGATGGGCAGTCCGGCACACACCTACTCACCGGCCTATACCGAGCGGGATTTCCCGACAATACTCAAATACAGCAGCCATATTACCTTCAACTCCCTGACTCAATTCGAACGGTTTTACCCCCAAGTAGTAGCCGACGGCAATCGGGTATCGTGCGGGTTGCGTATCAACCCCGAATATTCCGAGGTAGAAACCGACCTCTACAATCCCTGCGCACCGGGTTCCCGATTAGGAATAACCGCCGACAAGCTGCCCGAACTTCCGCAGGGAGTGGAGGGGCTTCATTTCCACACCCTCTGCGAGTCCACCTCCTACGACCTCGAAAAGACTTTGGCACAGGTCGAAGACCGATTCGGGCATCTACTCCCCCATATCAAATGGCTGAATATGGGAGGCGGTCACCTCATGACCCGCAAGGATTACGATACCGCACATTTGATTAACCTCCTCCGGGGCTTCAAACAAAGACACCCCGGCCTCGAAATCATTCTCGAACCCGGTAGTGCGTTCGCTTGGCAGACCGGTACATTAGTATCCACCATAGTCGATATAGTCGAGAACCACGGTATCAAAACAGCCATTCTCGACGTCTCTTTTGCCTGTCACATGCCCGACTGTCTCGAAATGCCCTATAAACCGGCGATACGAGGCTCGGTAGAACCCGCACCCGGCACATACGCCTATCGCATGGGAGGAAACTCCTGTCTGAGCGGCGACTATATAGGAGACTGGCATTTCGACCACGAATTGCAAATAGGAGACCGAATCATATTCGAGGATATGATTCACTATACGACAGTCAAGACAACCATGTTCAACGGAATCCCCCACCCCTCCATAGCCTGCCTCAAAAGCGACGGGAAAGCGGAAATCTGGCGGGAATACGACTACTACGACTATAAAACCCGAATGGATTGACAAGACATCGATCCCCCGGAACAAATCACAAAATACATTTGTTAATCGACAAAAAGCATAAAACAATGGGAACATTCTTAGGTATCGTAGCACTGCTCATCACCCTTGTCGCATTTATTCCCCTATTGGGATTTCTCAACTGGGTGGCCATACCCATATCGGTCATTTTCCTCATCATCTGTGCCATTCTCAAATCAGACAATGGCAAAACCCTCTGCATCGTATCTATCGTTTTGGGTATACTGCGCCTTATGCTTGGTGGAGGGATATTCTAATCTCCTACGAGACAATGAAAACTGTTTACAAATCAAAGGTCGATAAAGGCTTGCTAATCGCCATTATAGCAATTGTCCTTCTGTCCTACCTGCCGCTCCTGTTCGAATTCTCTTGGACAGCCCTCGCCTTATTGGTCGTCACGGCCGCTTTCATTGCCGACCCGTTCTGTAACACGAGCTACACCATAGACAACGGCACGCTGCACATCAAATGCGGCATATTCTTGTCGTCCTCCCTCCCGATCGACCGAATAACGAAAATCTCGAAAACCAATAGTTGTTTAAGCGCACCGGCCTTATCGATGGACAGGATAGAAATCCGCTTCGCCGACAAAAAGACTCTCGTCTTGTCTCCCAAACAGAGGCAAGCATTCATCGATCATCTAAGGAGTCTCAATCCCGATATTGTTGTAAAACCACCTCTCTGATACGGAATGATTCCCCTACTCTAACGTGAGAAAGTCGGCGGCTAAACGAACAGACTCCCCGAATGCCGTAGGCTGTCCCGGCACAGAGATAAAGAGATGCACCGTATGAGGCAAAACCGTATGGCTCACGGCAACGCCGAGCCCGGAAAGTCTGGCCGCCAATTCCTTCCCCTGACATAAAAGAATATCCCGCTCGGCATTGACGATAAGCGTCGGCGGTAGCTGTTTCAGTAGCTCGTCATCGGCTACGCCCGGCGAGACAAGAGGCTGGCGAGCATCTCCTGTACCGATGTATGCGGCATTGAAAGCCTCCATCAATTGGGCATCGAGACCATATCCCTCGGCATAGTTTTTCCACGAAGACGAACCGTCTGCCCAAGCTTTTGTCACCGGATAAAACAACACGAGCGAACAAAGTGAAGAGCACATCGTTCCACTGTCCATGCGGCAAGAGTGAGAATCCTTTGCAAGAATTAGGTTAAGAGCCGTAGCAAGAGCAAGATTCCCGCCCGAACTATCTCCGCCGATAGATATCCGATCAGGAAGAAAGCCATACTCCCCGGCATGCTCGAAAGCGAATGCGACGGCCTCGGTACAAGCATTGAGGGCGGCAGGATAAGCATGTTCGGGTGCTAAGGGATATTCCACGGCCAACACAGCAATCTTTGCCCGATACGATAACTCCGCACAAAAATGAGCGCAACTATTGATACTCCCGAAACACCAGCCACCCCCATGTAAGTAAATCAACACAGGCAACGGAATAGTATCGAATCCGGCAGGGCGATACAAACGATAACACCCTCCGATATCCTTTGTCACTACCTCACTTTTCGATTCAGGTTTCGTATTACGCGAATTACGCACAGATATCAAAGCGGTACAATCCCCGTTTATGGCGCGGCGCACGGCATCGGCCTGTGTCTTTTGTAAACCCGCAGGCAAAGATTGAAGAAACGCACAAGTCTCCTTCTCCATCATCACACTGCTCTGCGCTCTGCCTCTCAATGAAAATACGACAAGTACGGCACACATGACCATTTTAGACACATAAAAAGTCGTACGACAAATACCCAACGATCTCATACATTCATTATCCCTTTGATTGAGCTATCAAAGATACGCTTTTCCACACAAAACACATCTACCGACTCTATAATTCAATAGTATTTATCCGGGGTATTCTCAACACATAAGAAATTAACAGTTTAAAATCCAACTAAATTAATTATGATTTAATTTCAAATCCGTACCTTTGACATATTAAATACAGCGATCGGCCGCCAATCCCGTGGGCAGAAAAAGTTGTGATTCGCTTTCAAATTTGCAGCTCTGGCATATTAAATACGGCTGACGGACTTATCGATTATGAAATTCTTTCCAAGCAGAAAGCCATTGTCTACATCCAAAACAAGCAATTCATATTCATTTAGTAATTCTTAAACAGCATTTACAGCTATTGTACCGCTCCGTGATTTTCCTTATCTTCGCAAACCAAATCAATAAATGCAATATGAAATTCAAGATATTAGTTCCGTTGCTATGCCTATGTTTCCTGAGTAGTTGCTATACGTCCCAATTAGTAAGTAAATTCTCAGACACACAAGTCGAATTAGGTATGAGCCAAAATGAGTTTATCCAAAAGTTTGGTAAACCGTTTAACAAAGAAATGGCTTATACTTACGATAAGCACAAAAGGGAAACATTGTTTTATAAAGAAGATTTATATCGGGGAAGTTGGTTCATCGTCACGACGGCTTTTACTTTTGTCGATTCCAAATTGGTCAGCCAAGAGATTGTCAGAGAAGAAAGGCAATTCAATCACGAAGAACATCCTCGTCGGGAAAAACATTAATCTTCCACAACTTGCTCGCATCAAAATTTCCTCCTATCTTGTACCAATGTTTAATCCGTCATTCTTGATTTTCAATATTCCCAGCATTTTACACGGATATTCAAGAAAGCGATAGGTGTGACACCGAATGAATATCAGATATAGGCATGGAAACTGCATATTAACATTCCCTATTGTATCAATTTGGGAACAAAGCAGTTAGCATTAATTTAACCCCATTCGATACACAAACATTTGCCTTGACGACGTAGTATTTAGCCAAAGTTTGCACCTCATCGTTGTGATTCACTTTCAAATTTGTACCTTTGACATATTAAACAACCTACTGAAGAATAAGCAGATGTTCATGTTGTGATTCGCTTTTAAGTTTGTATCTTTGACATATTAAATACAGCATCACCCCGAAGTTGCCGAACACGCTGCCCGTTGTGATTCGCTTTCAAGTTTGTATCTTTGACACATTAAATACAGCTTGTTGAATTTTTTACAGGTTCGTTCATGTGTTGTGATTCGCTTTCAAATTTGTATCTTTGACACATTAAATACAGCAATTTCCTATGCAAAGAGAAAAACATGAATGTTGTGATTCGCTTTCAAATTTGTATCTTTGACACATTAAATACAGCTCCTTGTTTCCATACATTGCAATGCTGCCGGTTGTGATTCGCTTTCAAATTTGTATCTTTGACACATTAAATACAGCAAGGCTGTGGTAGTACCTGGCGAATATCAGGTTGTGATTCGCTTTCAAATTTGTATCTTTGACACATTAAATACAGCTCCGGTGGTCAAGACCCGGAGAGAGTTGCGGTTGTGATTCGCTTTCAAATTTGTATATTTGTTGTAATCAGGTAGGTTTTATTTGACTATCAACAGATTGGATAAAACTCGCACGAGAACGGGCAATGGATAAGAAAAAGCCGGACTGTTCCGAACCGCCATATTTCTCATGCTTTCAAATAACTCTTTATCTCACTTGCAAAGATAACATTTCTTTCTGAAAAGGCCATATAAACGGCTGCAATCTTACGGAATAAAAACATATCGGGAAAAACGAGCATACCGTAGCCGAGTCCCCATAACCACAGGCAAAGGTAATTCGTGTTCTTCCCGTACAAGCAAGGCCAAGCCCTTCGGGTTCGTGGAAAAAATCATCCTCGCCCCGGAGGGCTTGCGGTATTTTTTCCCGAAGCCTTGCATGTACGGAACACGACCTTTTTAGGCCTGTAGTTATGGGAACTCCGGCCCCAGAAGCCGGACTAACAAAAAATCAAATGTTATGTTACAGGCAACAAAGAACAAGTACACGGTGGAAACACTCAAACCACTGAACATTCTGTACGATCATGAACACTGGCTGACACAGCAGGACGTGGATATGGCCAACGGCTATGTGGAACTGATAGAAAGGACACGCTCGGAAAAGACTCCACAGATAGGTGACAGACTCATCTATGTGGACAGATACGGGAAATATTACGGCAATGCCCTTATTGAAAACAATGATGAAGAGAGCGGTCGGATTTCCATCTGTGAAGAACCTTATATTCCCTTTGTATGGGAGCAGGACGCCAATATCCGGCTGAGCGTCAGCGGAGGGGCCTTCCACCATATTGACCCCAAGCAATTGAAATTCGTCAGATGGACGGAAGGTGCATTCAAGGACTGGGGAAACTGCGGAGCGTGTGCCAACGGTGCCGTCACATTCACGGCAAGAGTGGCGTTATGGTCCTATTCCGAACCTGACCCTCTCTACGGCGATTTCACCACGGAAACATGGAGACAGTATTATCTGACAAAGGACACGGGTCCGGACGCACGCAACCTGTACCAGGGCTTCGAAAAGGCTTTCAGGACCGAAGAGAACTTCCGGCAGTTCCTGAAGGACTATGAAGGGACTGTGTTCAAGGGCAACTGGGAAAACCAGATCGTACTCTGGTGTTTCCGACATGAAAACCGGTTCCTGCCGCAGCACGAATGGGACAAGATAGATGCCCCGGCCATGGAACGGCGTCTCAACTTCCATCCCGAACAGGTCAAGCTGGTCAAGGACATGGACAGCCACATCACCTACTGTTACCGTATCAAACCCGAAATTGACAATCTCTAAAACAATACAGTTATGCAGACAACAGCAACAAGAACAGCAGGCAGCCACACTGACCTGCTTACAGGTATCCTGAACGTGCAAGTAAGGAACGAGGACAAGATTACAGAACAGGACCGGCAGTATTGCCAGCTACAGCAGGACCAGCTCTACAGGACACTTGACCGTATCGACCGATGGTATGACATCTTCAAGGAAGAAGCGGAACGGTATCGGGAAATCAAGAGCTTCAAGTATGAGGATAACGGTAAGGTCTCCATACGGAATTTCTATTTCAACAACAGCGGGGAGGATGACTATACCCACAACGAATTCAAACCGTTTGACCTCATCAACAAGCTTGCGGACAACAACTGCAATGCCAACGCGAATTTCGCGAATCGCATCATTTCCTATTTCAACAGGACCTACAATGTAGATGTACCCATTCCTGTAATCGACGAGAAGGCCATGCGCATGGGATTCCGTCCGGTCTACCAGACTTACGTGGACATGGTCATTGAACACCTCGGCGGAAAAAGTTTCCGTGAGACCGCAGAGGAAGAACTGCTGGCCCGTTTCCTGAAAACGGTACAGCCTTCCCGCTGGAGCAAGGTGAAGCCCGAACTGAAAAAGGACAAGATAACTTTCCCTGACATCGTATCCTGGGATAGCATCCATCTGGAATACCACCGGGAATATGAGTTCTCGTATGACTGCGGAAGGAAAGTGGACATTTTCTGCGAAGGTATCGCATACGGAGCAGATGACGTGATAAACGGTTCAAGCGGTATGGTCATCGGCCTTGACAGACGCGATGTGGATATAACCGAATGGTACAACCTCACCCTGAGCAACGCAGAACAGATCAAGTTCTAC
Organism: Barnesiella sp. B2-R-119; assembly: GCF_023656675.1. NCBI lineage: Bacteria > Pseudomonadati > Bacteroidota > Bacteroidia > Bacteroidales > Barnesiellaceae > Barnesiella > Barnesiella sp. B2-R-119. The sequence continues at coordinate 57,333 of NZ_JAMOKL010000006.1, read as the reverse complement.
AAGAACGGACGCATCGACGTACGCTTCAAGGACAGTCAGGCCGCAGAGAACTGCTACAGAAGGCTGCGGCTGGATGAAATCACACTCAGAGAAGAGTGATTCATGAAATACTTATTCAGACACCCCGTAAGACATCCTTGCGGGGTGTCTTCGTTTCCAACCATTAAAAAAGAAAAGACATGTATGCCATCATACCCCAACAGATTCCTCAGGACAGGCGTGCCGAGATCAACGAGAAAATCCTATTCGCCATAGACTCCGGCAAGGACCTCGTTCCGAAGGAAAGCATCTACAACTGCTACACGGGAATCGGAGGACTGCACAACCTCAGGCAGGCGGATTTCACCAGCTACCATGAATACGCCGAGGCCAAGAAGGAATTCGAGATGGGACAGTTCTTCACCCCGCACGACATATGCCGAAGCATGGTGGAGACCCTTTCTCCGACATCGGCGGAAATGGTACTTGACATGTGCTGCGGCATGGGCAACTTCTTCAACCATCTGCCCAACCTGCACAATGCCTACGGATTCGACATTGACGGCAAGGCGGTGGCCGTTGCCAGATACCTCTACCCGGAAGCTCATATCGAGAAATGCGACATACAGCTGTACAATCCCGAACAGCGTTTCGACATCATTGTCGGAAATCCGCCCTTCAACCTGAAATTTGATTACAGGCTGTCGCAGGAATTCTACATGGACAAGGCCTATGACGTGCTCAACCCTGCCGGAATCCTGATGGTCATCGTCCCTCTCTCCTTCATGCAGAACGAGTTCTGGGAAAAGACACGCGTGGCGAAAATCAACTCGAATTTCTCCTTCATCGGCCAGACCAGGCTGGAACATTCAGCTTTCTCTACGGTGGGCGTGCAGAATTTCGCAACAAAAATCATGGTATTCCTCCGCCGTTCCCTCCATATTGAAATGCAGCCGTACAACGCGGAAGAGTTTGTCAGCATGGATGAGCTGAAGAAACGCATAGCCGAAGTGCGGAAAATGAAACACCGGCTGCGCCTCCAGCTGATGCGGGAGTGCAACCATATAGACAAAGAAGAGCTGGAACAGTTCGAGTACAGGCTCGCCAAATACATGTACGAGCTGAAAGCCCATGCCGTGCTGAACAGGCATGTCGAAAAGGCGGAGGCGCTGGTGTCCAAATTCCGCAACCAGAAACCGCCGGAAAATGCCACCCGGGAACAGATAAAGGAATGGGAACGCAAGAAGTTGACCACCGGCAAGGTTCTCGGCATCATCCGCAGGTACATCACCTCGCAGAACGTGGTGCAGCGCAAGGAAGTGGCATTGGTGAAGACATCCTACGGCTTCAAGCTGAAGCAATATGCCCCACGTCTGCTTGACAAGGTCACGCACAAGGCCGCAGGCATCAACGACCTCATACTCGGAAGGGCCGAACTCCCGATGCCGGAAAACGTCACAGAAAAGAACATGCGGCAGATCCGTGCCGCCAGTAAACTGATACGGCGCAAACAGAGGCAATACGAGACCCAGAATCTCCAGTTTGCGGAAATGCGGGAAGATGCCGGCCTGAAGGAATACCTGGACCGCACCACATTCATCAACAAGGACGGTGAAGTCTGCGAATTCACGGACTTGCAGAAACACGACCTGAACCTCGTGTTGCAGAAACGCTACGCCCTGCTGAACTGGCAGCAGGGTTCAGGCAAGACTGCCGCCGTCTATCACAGGGCGAAATACCTGCTCAAGTTCAGAAAGGCAAAGAACGTCATCATACTTGCCCCGGCCATCGCCACCAACATGACCTGGATACCGTTCCTTACCATAAACAAGGAACGCTTCCGTACAATACAGACCGCCGGCGACCTCAACAACATACCGGAAGGGACATTCCTTGTCGTCTCCACCTCCATGCTCCGGAAACTGAAAAGAGGACTAATGCGTTTCGTGAAACGCACTTCCGGCAAGCTGTGCCTTGTCTTCGACGAGTCGGACGAAATCACCAATCCCACATCGCAGCGTACAAGAAACATCCTGTGCATATTCAGGAGGCTCAGGTACAAGATCCTCGACACGGGAACAACCACCCGCAACAACATCGCGGAACTGTACAGCCAGTTCGAACTACTCTACAACAACTCCGTAAACATGATATGCTGGAGCCCGCAGGTCTACCACGAAAACAGGGGCCACGAGATAGAGGAAGAGAACAACCCGGATTACGGAACACCGTTCCCCGCCTTCAGGGGGCATGTCCTTTTCCGTGCCTGCCACTGTCCGGGGAAAGCCACTGTATTCGGCATCGAGAAACAGAACCAGGACGTGTACAACAAGGACGAACTCTCCGAACTTATCGGCAAGACGGTCATCACCCGTAAATTCAGGGACTTCGCAGGAGAGAAATACCAGATACGGACACATACCGTCCGTCCCTCGGAAGGAGAACACGAGGTATACCGTGTCATCATCGAGGAATTCTGCCGCATCTGTGAGCTGTACTACAACAGCACGGGAGACACGAAAAAGGATGCAGGACTGAGACTCATGAGGCAGATCAAACTGCTTATCAAAGCCTGTTCGGTACCTCACCTGATAGAGGGATACTACGGTGACAGTTATCCTTCCAAGACCCGCTATATTGAAAGGCTCATAAGGACAATACCGGGTAAGGTTGCCATCGGATGTACCACATTGGCGGCCTTCGACCTCTACGAGAGCTATATCCGGGAACATTTTCCCGACAGACCTGTATTTGTGGTCAAGGGAGATGTAGCCTTTAAGAAACGACAGAGCATCGTGACCGAATTCGACTCCACCATCAACGGCATCCTGATATGCACACAGCAGAGCCTGAGCAGCTCCGTGAACATACCTACCTGCAACGACGTGATACTGGAATCCCTGCAGTGGAACATCCCCCGTATGGAACAGTTCTACTTCCGTTTCATCCGTCTCGATTCCAAAGAAATGAAGGATGTCCACTATGTCACCTACGAAGATTCGGTCGAACAGAACCTGATGGCACTGGTACTGACCAAGGAGCGTCTGAACGAATTCATCAAGACCGGTGAGGTCAAAGAACAGTCAGAAATCTTCGAGGAGTTCGACATCACAATGTCTGTCATCGACAGCCTGCTCATCCGCACGCAGGACAGTGAAGGCAAAATACACATCAGCTGGGGAAGCCAGCGCATAACAGAATAAATATGAACCGTATGAAGAAGACCGGGAGTTCCATTCCCACCGACAAAGGTAAGCCGCGTCCCCATCGGCTGAGCAAGGTCAGGCCGCAGGCGGTTTTCAGGAAAATCATCCTCGCGGAGCTGCGGTATTTTCCCGAAAAACCCTGCACAGCCGGGACACGGCACCTTGTCGAGGTCGGTGGAATGGAATCCCCGGCATCCACATACATAAAAGACAAGTAATATGGATCTGAACAATGCAGAGATTGCCGTGACCACACAGCATCTCATTGACATAAAGGATTACAGGGACTACTGGCTGCACCTGTCCGACTACAGCGACATGGGCGAGTTCCTGAGTGCCTGTTCCGACCTGTTTCCCGGAGAAAAGGAACCGGAATACCGGTATCCGAAATGGGAAAACATTCCGGACACACTGATCAGCCGTGAATGGCTCTGTTCCAACTTCTTCGAGATCAGGGATGCCCTTGAAAGGCTCGAAGAGGAAGAAACGGAGTTTTTCATAAGCTGGAGCAGAAGTTACGGATATGACATCACCACGGATGACCCGCACATGATGGTATCACACTACCATGACCTGTACGGGGATACCGTCACGGAAACGGAAGAAGACGCGGACACGGGAGAAGATGCCCTGATATACACGGGCGTATCAAGCTACTACTGCGACATGCTTCCATTCCGTTACGAAATATTTGATGACAATTATGACTAAAAGACAAAAGATATGGAAATCAACTTCAAAGGACCTGTAATGCCTATCGACCCATACTCGCAGCTGGCATTCGTGGAAATACTGAACATACTACTGACGGCGGGACACATCGTGGACGTGAACCGCTTCCTCATAAGCAGGAATGTCAATCCGCAGTTCGGCTCACTGTCAGGCTATTTCAGATGGTCGTTCGCCGGAGACCATTTTACCCTCTGGCAACGCACGGACTACAATTCAACGCTATGTTTTAACCACAGGATACTCGATCTGCCTTTCGGTATCCTGGCAGCGAAAGACAGCGGGAAAGAGACAAAAATAAACTGAACGAGAAACAACAGAAAAATAAATACATGTACGGGAAACGGAATCCTGCCGTACACAGGTAACGGAATATGGAAGAACAGAAAAGACTGACCATGGAATTCGTGAAATCGCTTATGGACAAGTCCTACACGCTGGTGTGGGTGGGTTACAACGACAATTTCGACAACTGCTATGACACCATCCAGAAGTGTTTGGAAGAAAGGAGTTGTGAAAGTCTGTGGGAGAAAGTGGACGAGTGGTACGATGACGCGGAATGGGAAGCAGTCCATGAAATCTTCTCAAAGCTGAAGGATGAATGCATCGGCTTCCACGGCTTTGAAGAAGAGGAGGTGGAAGAGTTCTTCGAGGAACATGAGGAAGAAATCAGGGAGGAAATCTACAACCGAAACGATTCAGACATCTTGAAGGAACTGATTAAGAACACGGATGACATTCCCGTGCGTGTCGAGATGCTCTCCAACTACGACTGCATCAATTCCAACTGGCTGGAATCGCAGGAAGGCTACCGGTACAAGGAGTCCTATTTCGGGGACATAGTCGATGCCCTGAATCTCAATCCTGCCAAGGTGAAGAAAGTTTTGGTGGAGAATGGTTACACGGTGTATGGCCGTTTCCCCGACAAAAAATACCGAGATGGCAAGGAACAGGTATCCTACGAACAATTCTACCAGGAACTCGTCAACTCCTGCTGCGGTGCTAACCTGCTGACCTATATCGGTAAGGTAAGCCTGACGGAACTCTATGAAGCCGGATTCTCGCTCGGGGAAGTCATTATCCCCAAAGGTAACTGCTGCGGTATATTCAGCTCCATGTACGGTGGCGGAAGTCTCCTGGAGATGGAGCTTAAAAAGGATGTCCGGCTGAAACTGGGAGTCAGGGACTATCACGGATTTCGCTTCCGGCTTGACAGCGAGTGGTCAGAATATGAATGCTCCATCAAGCGAGTGTATGGGGTATGCGACTCCTTCTTCGGTGAAAGGATAGCTCTTGTCGTTTCATAAACAATTCATTTATATAACAATTAAAATCATAAGCATTATGGAAAAGTACGAAGTAAGAGTAAGGTACACCTTCGAGGGTACCTATAAGGTCGTGGCGGAAGACCGCGACGAGGCGGAAAGAATTGTAACGGAAGACTGCGGTCTGGTATTGGGCGGAAACATCCACACTACCCGCGATGATGACGAGGTGACAGAGTGGAGATTCAGCAGTCACCCTGACATGCAGATCCTTTCTTTCAGGGAACGGGTTGACAAAGGCAAGGTCAGATACACGTCCATGTGTTTCAGCGACAGGATTGAAGAACTGAGAAAGGACATAATCGAAGCCATCAGGCAACTGCTCGATGCGCACGGCCTGAAAAAAATCACGTTTACCGACAACGAAGAAGACCCTGTATGGATCATCTGGTTTGACGATAATGCAGAACCATACGAGTGTTATGTTACAGGAATTGAGGTTACTGACAAGCACATTACCGTGTTGACAACAATAAAGGACAGTATGGAAGAGGTTTTCTGTCAGAGTCCTTTCGAACTCGGAGCCAGCAACATTGATTGGCTTAATCAAATGTACGAAGCAGTAAGGCTTCAACTTGAAAATACAAAAGGAAACTCTTGAAACGAAAGACAATATGGCAACAAAAATCAATATGGACAGATACGTCTGGGAAGGATGGACTGTCGGAGCGTTCATCAGGGAACTGGCCCCGCAGGTGGAAATGATCATGAGCGGGCAAAGCTGGAGGGAACCTTTCAGGAACAAACAGGAACTGGCGGACTGGTGCAGGGACAACCAGCCCTATTACAAGAAAAGGATCCCTGAAGTGAACAGCTATTTTGCAAGGATGTATAACCTTAAATAAAAACAACATTATGAAATATCAAGCGGAAAATGCAGTCTCCAGCTTCTCGGATTATAACTTCCCCCAAAATTTAACCATGAGTCATTTGAAAGATTTGTTTTGATAACATTACCATATGTCAACAGCGTATTAATGATAAATGCAATAGCAATTCCACTAATTATGATTCCCAAAACAACATATAAATCTTTTTTTCATCAATTCATATTTATTACAACGATTCACTAACTTTTTTAATCGCCTTATAAATCTCGCTATAAGAATCTCTACCTTTATATTTTTCAGCCAGTTCACATGCTTTATCCATTTTTGAGTCTGCAAGCATTTCTTTGACCCATTTATCCTTCTCAAGATATTTCCGAGTTTTATCGTATGTTGGCAGATATTGCTTTAATGCTCTTTCTGTTGCTGTTGAATCTCGAAAATATCGACACGTATCTTCAAAATGTAGTAAAAACCAATATTCTATTGACTGTAAGCTATCACAGAGAATCACATTGGAATTATTTTCATATTTCTTTTTGAGCGACACCATTTTTTTATTCTCTGCATCAGAACGCCTGCTAACATCAGCATCAAAAACACATATTACAAAGACATCTTCATCCAAAAGTTCCTTTATTTTCTTTTCTATTTTCTCAATACTATTGTTTTCAAATAAACGAGGAGAAATAGAGTATCTATAACCAAGTATTTTTTTCAAATGACTGAAATAGAATAATTCAGTCAAACCCTCACCGACGATATGAATAACCTGTCTGGTCGCTGTATTTTTTCTCGATTTTCTCATAAAAGTACATGATTATAGATTAGGAACTGCACCGAATTTACCGAACTTATATGCCTTTTGGAGAGAACTGATCCTATTCAATCCCTTAAAATCTGTCAGAGGATACAATATACTTGATCCATCCGGATTCTTTTCAGTAAACCAAACATTATCTTTTCTAAGCAAATCTTCCTCTCCTAACAGTCCATCATAATGTGTAGTGAACAACAACTGGGCTTGCTCTGATTCCTTTAGAAAACGTTCAATGATGTATTCTATCAATTTCGGATGAAGAGAAGATTCAATCTCGTCAACTGCGAGAAAAGCATCTCTTTCAAGAATCTTTTGCACTTGAGCAGCTAAGCCAAATGTACGGATAGTACCGTCCGATTCAAACAGTTCCGGGAACTCATAATAATCATTGCTACCATCATCAGATGAAACTTTATGCTGATACATAGTATAATTAATCAAACCCTTATGCGTTTCCTGTTCTTTGGAAGTAATATTTGAAATATTAAAATCTGCTTCCTGCAGATACCTCAAAATATAATCTTTTGCAGACTCATTCTTGATTGATTCTTCGGCATAACGACTTAAAGATGATGCAGGCACAATAGCCGGCATAACCTGATTGGCCAGATACTGAAGAACCGTCTCTAGTTCTACAATATGTGTATTCACCTGCATATAGGCAGCAAAAACTGACATATTATGCAAACACTTCAATGTTATTTCCTCTTTGACAGATTGCGACATCTTGATTTTCTGTCCAAATTTAATAACAGATACGTTATTCTCAGTATTTCTTTCAAATATAGTAGCAGGCTGTTGACTTGGATAATAGATTAGACTTTCCTTTGCTACGTGCCATCTGTCTAAAGCTACAGAATAGACATAACGAACAGCTTTCTCCTCATTCTTCAAATAGAACGAAATCGAATATTCAGATAACTGCCTCGAACTTGTTTTATTCAGAAGAAACGGGACTATTTGAATTTGTTCTGCCTTATTAAGTGGAGTATAAGTAATGAATGACTTGATGAAATCACAAACTTTAATAATATTACTCTTACCCGAAGCATTTGCTCCATAGATGACAGCCACTTTCAATAGCCTCACATCACCCCCCAATTCAACGACATGATATGATTCCATATCCTTACTTCTATCAGCTTCAAAACTTAATATAGCCTCGTCTCTAAATGAGAACATATTCTTAAATCTAATTTCTGCTATCATATAATCTCTGTTTTTCACAAAAATATAACTAAATATCCAAACCTACAAATTAGATTTAATTATTTACATCATTCATGTAAATATTGAAAACTAATATCTATTTTATCGAATTTATTATAACCACAGAAGATATAATCATTTAATCAAAATATCAGTCCATCCATCAATACAAAAAATCGATACAAATCAACGTCAATCTTCATATTATCTCACTTCACAAAGATTTAAAGACAACCCGAAAATACGTATTCTATTTGCATAATATTACACGCCATTGATAAATATGCTACACCACTAAAAAAGAGGTAAAAAATACCTCTTCCTTGTAACTTATTTACTGGAAAACTTTGAAATTCAGCAAAATACAATTATCCTTGTCTATGGAAAGAATGTGAAGTTATTATAATTTATTTATAATCAATTAGTTGCAATAATTAAAAGAACAGGCAAGTGATGGTAAGTGGCATGTAAAAAAAACCGTCCTCGCTCCGGTATGGTTCATACATTTGCGAGGACGATATCTAATTGACACACACACTATTTATAATAAAATCCGAAATGAGTTTATTCCTAAAAAACTTTAAGTGCCTGCCTGGATTTTGCCCGAGTCAGGGTCGGGAATTTCTTTCGCGGATATTTTTCCGTTGTCAAGGGGATGATAGCGGGCTATCTGACGAGAGAAAACTGGGAAAAAAGCGGAAGAAAATGACCTGATAATATTTCCTTAATTGGAAAACCCAGACCGGCTCTTAAAGAAACACAACTTTATACACCTATCTAACCTATCTACTCTTGTCTTAAAAATTTACAAAACCGATATCCGGCTTCTGTTTTCACGATACAAAGGCAAATGCCTCGTGATTTTCCCACAACAACCGGTATTTTATCGTCTTCGACCCGTCCTGCTTGTATTAACTTGCCTTCTGCATCATATATTTTGTAATCTCCGGCAATTTTCTCGGCAAACCGTACTTGTCCGTCGAAGTAGTATGCTCTTGCTTCCGAAACTGCCCGGTCGCAGATACCGATTGTCCCGATATATTCGTATGCTCCTATTGTGGCGTGCCCTTCCATGTCTCGCGGACGCCCTGTCTGGTCTTGCTCCAAAAGCGTGAAGGGGGCTTCGTCTCTGAGACCGCCATCTAAATCGGTCATGGTCATATAGTATTCGTTCAAATCTCTTTTTGCCAGGTTATTTATCGGTGTAGTCCCATATTGCGGATTCAATACCCCGACCGTATAGGTTCCGTTTCCTTCATTTTTGGGACTGGCTTCGAACCGGTCGCCCGATACCGTCCCATCCAGGGTCTGCGCCAACCAAGAAAGTCCCGTGCCATAGTCTGCTGCCATTATATCCGTACCGGATTGTTTCATCACGATATTGTCGGCCGATGTGTACAGGTTGTGCTTCCCCATACAGTTCTTTATACCGGCACTTTCGTAGCATATATCACCGATACCGCCTGTCGAGTGATTTCCGGCTACTATATTGTTATACATAAAGACCCAGCCCGAAACCAATTGTACTGCCGCACCTTTGAAGCCGGAGGCGTTTCCTGCACTTTCACAGAAATTTCCGGCAATGGTATTGTTCACCAACGAAATTTTCCCATCCGTTCCGGCACGGAAGTATATGGCACTTCCTCCCGGAATATCGTCCCCGACTTCACCTTCAAATGCAAGGGCATTGCCAGCGAATGTATTGTTGACGAATGTAAACTTACTGCTTATCGCTTCTCCGATTACGGATATGCAACCGTACCGGGATGAATGATTGCCGATAAAACTGTTCCCCCGGGCATAAAGGGTCCTATTCTTGTCTATATGCAAGGCACTCCCCGACTCTGCGACATTTGCTTCAAAATGACAATTCCGCAATGTCGCCGACCAGTTTTTAGCCGATACATAAACTGCTCCTCCCGATGCTGCCCGGTTGTTGAAGAACGTGCAGTTTTCCGCATCTATGTCGGTCGTCGCCTTGACAGCTCCGCCGGATGCCTTTGAGATGTTATTCATAAAAATCACGTTTTTCATTTTGATTCCGGCTCCGATGCTATAAATTCCGGCTCCTCTTGTCACGGTATTATCATCGAGGAAGGCATTGCATATCTTAACATTTTCGATATGCAGAAGCGCGGGACTGTATACGTACACAAGCAGTTTGCAATTGTCTTCATTCCCCCCGATGACTTTCCCTTCATCGTCGTACCGGTCATTTCCGTTGAAGTCTCCGTCTATCGTCGTATATCCGGTAATTTTCTCAAATTTCTTATCGTACCCTCCGATAATACATAGTGTTCTCTTGACTTTGAGGTATTTTGTCCGGTCGATATTTTCCCGGTTTTCCGTCAGGTAACGGCCTTCGGTAATTCTCAACGTGTCACAGGAGCTTGCCATACTTATCGCTTTGCCGATAGTCTTAAAGGGAGACTGAAGAGTACCGTCTCCATTATCGTCTCCTTCTTCTCCGCAGACATATATGTTTTGCGGCAGAGCGGGTTGCCTCAGTGTCAAGGAGACTATTACGCAAAAGTGGTCGGACGGTGTCTCCCCTCTTCCATAATCTTCTGTAATAACTTTATAGCTTTTTACATCGGCATGCCGACTGTACACATAGTCGATGCGTTTGTTATCTGACCGCCCGGGGTTCCACCCCGAATATGTTCCTTCGGGCCCCGAAGCCGAGAGGTCAAGGCCACTCGTGAGCCGGCTGTCGTCATAGTAGGCTCCCATCACGGCATGTACGCCTTTTTCAGAAGCTTTGGCATTGAGGTCACCCACGATAAACACGGGGTAGTCTCCTGCCAGCTTATTCATCATCTCTACATTGATGCGTGTGCCTTCTTTACGGGCAATAACCCCGTCATTGTCCAAATGGGTGGAGCAGTAGAAAAATATCTCTCCGGTGTCCTTATCCTGAAGTTTTGCCCAAACAGATATCCGCTTACATCCAGCGTCCCAAGCCAGTCCGGGCACCTTCGGGTCGGGAGTCAGGAAATAATACCCCCAGTCCAGAAGGTTAAAATCAGAGGTTTTAAAAGCTACTGCCAACCGTTCTCCTTCGTTCTTCTCGGCACTTTCACGCCCCCAGGTAACCATCGAATATTCAGGTAATAATTGCCGGAGGTCGTTTTCCTGGTCGTCATTGGCGATTTCCTGTAATCCGATGACGTCGAAGCGGTTGTCTGTAATGATTTTGGCAACGTATTCTTTCCGGTTGTCCCAGTCCCGCAGACCGGTCAAGGTAGCGTTTATGCAACGGATATTGTATGTCCCCATATGGTAATCTTTTGCTTTTGCAGCTCCTGTACACAACAAGAGCAGTGCCACCATAGTAATGAATGGCGCATGGGGTATAACGGTGATATATTTTTTCGTTCTCATCTTTTTCCTGTTCATGATATAATTCGTTTTTTTTCTTTTCCGGCACGGCATTCTGCTGCTTTTCCAGGAGAGGGAGGCACGCGCGTATTTATTTTAACTTCAATAAGTCCTTCATCAGGTAAAAGGATGCTGTATTGTCTTTGAATCCGGAGAAGAGTTCTGCTCCGGGCCCGTAAGCGAAAAAGGGCACAGGCGATGCGGTATGCCATCCGGTATTGAATTTTACGACCACTTTTTTCTTGCCATAGTGTCCTTCGGCAACGGTTACTCCTCCTGTTTCGTGGTCGGCGGTAATCAGGACAAGCGTATTTTTATCTTTTTGGGCAAAGTCGAGTGCTTTGCCTACTGCCCTGTCAAAGTCCAATGTTTCGCTAATCATATAGTTCTGGTCATTCTTGTGCCCGCCTTTGTCTATCTGCGACCCTTCTACCATAAGCACGAACCCTTTCTTGTTACTGCTCAACTTGTCGATAGCCAATTGTGTGGCATCTGCCAGCAGGTCAGGGTCGCGCCGAGAGGCAGGCTCTACTGCGTCTTCGGCTATTAAAGCCCCTAATTTGTCCCCGGTTGTTTTCCGGGCCTCTTCCAATGAATATACTATTTCATATCCTTTTGCCCGGAGTTCTTCAGAGATGTCGCGCCCGTCTTTTCTTTTTTCAAAGTGCATTTTTCCGCCTCCGATAAAAAGAGTAATGTCGCTTGCCAGATAATCGGCGGCTATCTCCTCGTGCATAAACCGGTGGGGCCGATGTGCGACAAATGATGCCGGTGTCGCGTCTGTCACGGAGTGGGTGGCAATGACTCCGGTAGAGAGGCCCTTGAGTGTCGCCAAACGTATGATAGAGTTCAAAGGTACTGTATCGGGGGACATGCCTACCATATTGTTCTTGGTCTTTACTCCTGTTGCTATGGCTGTACCTCCGGCTGCCGAGTCGGTAATGTAGTCGCTTGCCGAATTTGTACGCCTCAATCCTGAGTAGGGGCAGCGGTCGGTCATATTCAGATAGCCTCCATTAGAGGTATATGCAGCCTGTACCTGATTTATTCCCATGCCGTCGCCTATCATGATAATAATATTTTTAGGGCCTTTTTTTGGCTAATGCCGCCCCTGAAAATATCAATAGTAATGCTACGAATAGAAATGTTCTTTTCATATTGTACAATTTTTTAATTATTGTGATAATGGTTATACATCGTGTATCTGATGTTTTTATATACATAGGGAGATATTATTACCCCTTACACCCATTTTAAATAGTCGATTTTCATTCATTTAGCATTAATATGTTAATTGTTGATTTTCGCCTATTTGTTGTTTCAAAGAAGAATAGTCCGTTGTGAAAGCATCACACTTGTATTGTTTTACCTTCCCACTATATGGGTTAGTAAATGTAGCCACTACACTCCAGTTGTCCATCTCAGACGGTTTAACATTATTGCTTGGCTTAAAATACCAATAGTGACTGGCAGTAGTCCCGCAATATGTATCTGTCTTTTTATTCGCTTCATTATAAAAGAACGAAGAAGCCCAAACATTGGAACAAGACTTATCAGCAAGCCTTGTGAAGTCGCCTACCTTTGCGTCATTCTGTCTCAACTCTACTTTCCAGTTATCAGAATCATCATCCCAAATCTGAACTACAAATGCATTCTGAAGATTTTCGTTACCTTTAATCTTACATTCGTCTGTCAAAGAAAGTGTAGAGGTTGTATACCAGTTGAGCTTGTAGCCTTTCGTTCCTGTAAGCATTTTATTGCCATCAAACACTCTCATTTGGTAGCCAGCAGGTCTACCTGTTCCTTTGGCAGTCCAATCCACAATGGAATTTCCTTCAATGGAGTAGATTGAATATCCTGATGGACCTCCGAACTTGTCCGTATTATAGGTTGACCACCAAGCTCCAGAGGCAGCACCATGGATGTGTTCATAAACAGGCTTACCATTCTGACATTTATAGTTAGCATGAATCCAGTTTTGTGAGTAATGCGTATGCCCTATCATGATATGAGCTTCATTAAACTGAGTCATCAAGGACAGCACTTCAGAGTAAAATTTATCAGTGTTAACATTGGAACCGTTATTAGAACCTCCTGCTCTAAAAGGAATATGTCCACAAAATATTAATAATTTCTCCTGTGGATTTTCCACATTGCTTAAGTCTGCTTTCAACCAATTGTATTGTTGTTCGGTGTATCCAGCCTGATAGTCCCATTTCTTGCCATTCGGCTTTGAGGTTGATGATATAGAAGTTTCATACACATTATCCATAACGACTATATGAGCCTTACCTACATTAAAGGAATAATCAGTCGGACCGAAATGGCTTTGGAAGAGTCCTGTCGGGTCAGTCTGGCTCAAACCATCATGATCATGATTGCCAATAGTCTGAAAGAATGGGATATAATCATTGCCTGATATAGCTACATTTGACATAGAGTTTTTTAGGCTTTCATATAGATTATTCGAGTCGAACGTAACGTCACCTAACGTGACAGCAACCACATTTTTGTAACCAGCATTTCTTGTTGTTGAAACGATATCAGCTATTGTTTCGGTAGTGTAACGGTTTAGCTCTGAATTACTTGAACATTGAGGGTCGCCCACACCTATCAAAGTAAAATTATCTCCATTATCAGAGGGTGTAAGATGGAAATCGGCAATATTTACCTGGGTTGGATCTGCAATTTTACTGTAGAAATCAGGAGTCTTTGATTGAGTTAAGTTTATATTATATCCTGATGGGGTTGAATAGTAAATAAAACGCGCATCTGAATGCAATGGAATTCGATATACGCCATTCGCATCAGTTTTAGTTACAGTGTAACCATCAGATACAGAAATTCCTGCAATGCCTTTTCCTGTAGTTGCATCAAGAACCTTGCCTTGACCGGTGTAGGTTTCTTGTTCTAAGGTGTTATAGTCAACAGCCGGTACATTTAAAATCCTTCCCGACTGGATAGTCATTTTTTTCACAACCTTTCTTAGACATTTGTTCCCATCGTATACATGTACCACAAGGTCAGAATATTCGCCTGCTGGTAAAGGGAATACAATTTCTGCCTTGCCATCTTTAATAATTACATCAGAAATGGAGATTTGGTTAAGGCCTTCAATTGGTGTAATGCTTGCAGATTCGTAATTTACCTCAAATTCGCCAGCTAATGCTGCTCCCGGTATGGAAAGCATAACCTTAGGGTATGATGAATTCTCATTGTCATTGATAGTAACTCTCAGGAAGCCACAAATATGTTTTAGGTGTATATACTGAGAATCGGATGTTTTAGCAACTGCAACTGATGAACCAGCAGGAATACCTGTTTCTGTGTGGCAATAGGTAAAAGGAAGATGTATTTTTGTATAATCTTCACTATCCACAACTGAAGACGGATAAACCACGCTATATGAAGAGGCTGGCTGCATATTTGGGACTGTAAAAGTAGCATTCACAGAATTTACATATTCGTTTGGCACCTCTTCTGATTGATATCCATTTACGGATATTTTGTCTCCTGCTGACCAAAGCAACTCGTAATGATTATCTGTCTTATCACCTAAGTGTGTTCTCGTGTCAGGCAACATTATTAGATTGACTCCAAATTCTAATGTATCAGTATCAGTTAATGAAGCCTCTATTTCGCTTTTACAAGCTACAAATGCCAGTGTTAACAAAGAAATAGTTGCCTTGAACAACATCGTGGTTATATGTCTCGTTATTTTCATTGATATAGTGATCTGTTATTAATTTAATTGTCCAGAAATCATTTTCTGCATTATCTTCAAAAATTCCGTCTATACGAGAGGATTGCGCAAATCCTTTTTCAACCTCAACTACAATTATTTGAACCTCAGGCGAGATATAATTTATATCCTGCTTATCTTCTTTACAATATTTGTTTTTATTTAACGATTATTCTATAGTCTAACTAACTTCTTAATAGCTAAAATCATATGACGTTTTAACCGCCACAAAGGTACTACTATCATTGTAAGTCATAGCTCCCAACACACCTGTGCCGTTGGTAGTAGCATCGATATAAGGGTCGTGAAAGTTTACAATAACGCTGTCTTTTGTCACACGGGCATCTATCTCTATCATATCGATGCCTTTCGCTACCGCCCATTCGAGAGCCTCTCGGGTACGTTGTTTTCAAATCCGGCGGCAGTGTTCCCGCGATGGGCACAGAGCATCATCTTGTACCGGCTGTTTTGCGCCAAGGTCTTCAAATCGCTGCTGAGACTGCGTGCCGATATATTCATTATCGACACAACTCCTAAGAACGGCAAGAGTGCGAATATTCTGATGAACTTCATAGGTTTGTCCTTATATCTGTTTTCCGGATATTTATAATACAAGCCGGAGCTCCTGTCATTACTGCAACAGGAAACTCCGACTTTTAAAAGGTGTTTTACTCAATTATTTTTTGATAAAACTTTGGGTCTG
The DNA here is from genome assembly GCF_023656675.1 of Barnesiella sp. B2-R-119. NCBI lineage: Bacteria > Pseudomonadati > Bacteroidota > Bacteroidia > Bacteroidales > Barnesiellaceae > Barnesiella > Barnesiella sp. B2-R-119. The sequence continues at coordinate 41,412 of NZ_JAMOKL010000006.1, read as the reverse complement.
TGTTCCTACTCTGACAGCATATACTCCTGCGCTCAGACCGGATACATCTACGGTATTTCCAAAGCCTTCGATAACGGTTGCACCACTTCTCAAATCGATGATGGCATAATTGCTTTCGATTCCTTTGATATGTAAAACGTCCGTTGCCGGAGAGGGATATACGACGAGTTTTTCAGTGTCTTCTGCAATCGATTTTTCGATCCCTACGGTACCTTTTTTCGCTGTAATCCTTATTTCATCGAAATGCATCATTGGTGCCAACGACTGTACTTTCAAGGTGTGACGTCCTTTGGTCAGGGGAACATCCGCATAGTCGGGTTTTATATAGGCATTGAGTGATTCATCTCCGGTTATCTGTGCAAGTTCCTTATACAGTTCGCTCTTGTAATAGGTAGACCATACAACCATCGGATTGCCATTGTCGGGGTCACCCGAACGAGGATTCGGGTATATAAACAGAGTATCGCTGTTTACCAGATTGCCGTCTTTAAGTACTTGCGTGCTCGTCCATCCGCTGTAAGGGTCGCTTGCCAAAGCTGCATATTCCAGTTGCGAATGTCCATTAAGTTTCGGATATGAACTCCAGTTGGTGGTCAGGTTGTTACCATCGAGAGAAGTCACTACCGTTGCACAATATTTCTTTACCCAGTCTTCGGCCATGCCTTCTACTACATATCCTCCTTCTTCACGAGATTTACCGAAATTACCGGTTCCCACACCTCCGACTTGAGAATATACAAGCCAATGAGTACCTATCTTCAAAGATATATCGGCCACGCAATCTTCGGGTACGTCAAATGTATATTCCAACCAGGCACCCCAGTTTTTCTTTGCGCTTTCGGCTGTTATTATATTGGAAGTCCCATCTACGTAATCCCCTTTATAAGTCATCCAATCGCTTCCGCTGGGAGTCATGTTCTTTACAGCCATTCCATACCAGTTGTCTTTGTGCCCATGCCCCAAAGTCCACGACTGGAAGAAAGCTCCGTCATCTTGGAAGGCAACATACAAATCGGCGTCATCGTTCCGATAACTGTTGGCCCCTCCGCCTATGGGAGAATAGGCTTTACGGTTGTTTATCCAGAACTCGTCGTAGTCTTCTGCCTGGATATAGATAGTATCGTTCATTCTCAATTCGGGCATGAACCAATCGGATATCAAATCGATATAGTTGAATGATACCATTTCTCCTTCTTTCATGTTTTCGAATGTGACATCGATATATCTGATTTCTTTCGTCAATTCTTCTGTCATCTCTACTTTTGCCGTATCGCAAACTTGCAATTCCAAATTATCAGGCGCCGTTTCGAAAACAAATGTTTTCAAGGCATTTCCTTCTTCGTCTTTCAAAATAACTTTAGGTACGACATGGGCTTCCCCTCCTGTGTCGGTTCCACTGATGAACTTCAATATTGCCTGCGACACGTAAGGCTGATTTTTCTCCCCGGGTTGCGACTTCAGGTCACGAGTCCAAGTCACAGTTCCGGAGGCATCTGCCATCACTACATACAGACCATCAAGAGCTTCTCCCGTTCCTCCGGTTATCGTCCAACCGTCATTTGCAGGATTGTCTCCCATTGTGAACCTGAAATAGTCGTCTCTATGTGCAAACGCACTTGTTGCTAACAAGCAACACAATACCAAATGTAATAACTTCAATTTCATAATTGTTTTGATTTAAGTGAATAATAAATATTACATATCTCTTTTTTTATATGCCATTTTCCTTTGTCCGGTACCACACTCCCGCCCCCTGTTCCGCAAAAGGCTCTGCATTTTTTTGCCGAAAAGGGGTTCAAGGAATGCGGGCTACCAGTTTACCTTACTACGAATTTCTGCGTACCCGACCTGCCATCAAGGGAATACCGGGTCATATATACTCCATCGTCCAACATCATCCGTGCACCGTGTCCGGGCTCTTCTATCGACTTCATCATACGCCCCATAATATCGAAAACCTGAATGGATACTTCGGCAGAATCATTGTAGGAGAATGCCACATTCCCGTCGGTACAGGTTATTGTGAAATTTGTATCGTCTTTCTCGACACGGCTTACCGCAGAGGGCAAGGAAGCCCCTTTGTAACGATAGTTGAAACGTCCGTTGGGTGCGACATCCCCGTCCGATATAAATGTCATGATGTCGGGGTCGTTATCGGTGATATTATCGGCCCATTTGAAGTCTATGTCCCCGTCTCCGGCGAGTCCTAACGCAGCTCTGGGTACAGATACGTGCATCCGGTTTCCTACAACCTTATATTCCACAGGGGTTACCGTTTCCCAGAGGAATTTGTCTTGCCGGTTCTTCATCAACGAATATTTGCCGGTAGCGGCATCTTTGTACACCATATAATCGTATCCGCCCCATCCGGTCGTGTAGTCAGTATCGGTGTTGAGTAGCAGGCGCATCCAGTATTTCGATGATTCGAAGTCGCTTATATCGTCCATCGTCTCTACATAGAAATAGATATTGCCGGCGTCTTTGGTTACTTTGGCCATGACAATGTCGTTGGATTTCCGTTCAAGGGTCTCTGCCGTCTGCACGTCTCTCGATATGTATGCTACATCGCCTTTATCGTCCCGATATTCCACAGGCTCGGCATCCCACTGGGAAAAATCCCCGTTTATATCTATCGACAGGTTTACAGTGGGCACCGGTATCTTATTTACTCCCCGGTACTTGCGTGTATTGGAAACCAACTGCAAATAGTAGTTGTCCCGTATCAGGGGGTGTGTACCGGGTTCCAAATCGCGGCTGAACTCGGCGTTGTAGACATCGACGAAGTATGTCTCCCCGATTTTGGCTGTGGCTCCCGGACGGATGTTTCCATATTCTCCCTGATTGTGAATCACAAACCGCTGGGCTATCCATTCGTTGAACTGGGTCACCATCACGATGGGCGGATGCACATCTATGGCGTGGTTCCACTGTTCTTGGAAATACAGCCCGTAAGGGGTTTCTTCGCATAGCCCGTATTTGTCGTATGCCGGCTGTTTGCCCCCGTGGTAGCTCTTCCCCACTTTGGTCGTCGCATGCTGGGCTACGCTGACCGAGATTTGTTCGGTCTTCTTCACCGTCGTCCCCAAAATACTGTTGTACACGCTTGTCCATCCGGGACGTTGCGGATAATATTCGAGCCAAGCCCACTCGTCGGCATTCGCCCCGCCCATCCACGCCCAGGAATTACGGAAGGTAAAGCGGTCTACCAATCCTTTCACCAGGGTATGGGATATCTCGGCCTTATTCCCGAGCAAGAGAGGTTTACCCTCATACTCGAACCAGTACTTATCATATTTACTATCCTTATAAAAGGTATTGTATATATTCTCGGCTGTTGCCGTAGCGTTGGAGTGTACCATAAATGCCAGTTTCGGGCTTTTCATGCCCAAAGCCTCCCGCCGGTCCATCTCGCGCATCAGCACTTCTACCCGCGTGGGATAATGATAACTGTTGGTAGCATCCAGGAAGAGAAAATCTACTCCTGCATCGACCAGCATCTGCATGTGCTTGGCCACGACGTATTTGTCTCCTGCCGTGTAGTATCCCAACCAGGGCTTACTCCCCCAATGGAAGGTCTGCTCGGCTCCCCAATCGGGATTATCGGGATTTTCCTTGAGAAGTTCCGTCACATCTTTTCCTGCCATCGGATGCATTCCGTGCCAGATGTAATAAAACATGCCGACTGTGCAGTTCTTGTCGATACTGCCGCGTGTCACACCCTCATCGGACTGGGCTACATTTCTCCCCAATTCGTCAACAGCCACCCATGTATCGGGATATGTCTCCCATGTCTGGGCTTTCAGCGTTGACGTCACCAGCAACAGGCTCAATCCTGCCAGAATGATTTTTTCTTGTTTGCTCATCTTGTTATATTTACTTTCCGGTTCTTTTTTACTTTTAAGGAAACATTATAAGGGATTATTCCCATCCGGGATTCTGGAAATTGAGCCCGGTATGTACCTGCAAGCGTATCGCTTCTTCTCCCGGTATCGGGAAACGAAGGAACTTGTCTGTATACGCATTGCGCCGACTTACGACAAACCGTTCGTATTTGCCTTCGTCCGTCACCCGCATACCGGTGACAATCCGGTCGGTCTCATGCAGTATTTTCCAACGACGCACGTCATAAAAACGCTGTTCTTCAAAGGCAAATTCCACCCGGCGCTCGTTGCGTAATCTTTTCCGAAACTCGTCTTTTGCCAGCCCGTACGGAATGTCGGGCATCCCTACTCTGTCCCTGACTGCATTTACCGCATCTACAGCGGCATCGGGAGCTATATCAGATGCTTCGGCTTCATTCAAGGCTTCGGCATAATTGAGGTACAACTCTGCCAGACGGAATATACGGAAGTAGCCGTCATTGTTACCGTTGGCACGGTTTGACGTGGGGTTTCCGAACTTACGCATATAATATCCTGTACGTGTATTTCTCCGGTTCGTACTCGACAAAGCACAATTTCCTCCTTCGAATGTCCAGACGTAGGTGTCTCCTCCGACCTGAAAGGGAGCCCCGTTATAGTATATCGACGCTTTCAGGCGCGGGTCCCGATTGGCAAAGGGATTATTCTCATCATACAGCACGGCTTTCGGATTGATGATGGGTCTCAAATGGTCTTCGTCTTCGTATCCGAGTATAGGCATCTCTCCGTCGATGGTCTCATAGCTGTCTACCAGCTCCTGCGAAGGGCATGAGCCTGCCCGTACTTGCCCTTCGGTAACGGGCAATCCGCAATGCTCCCACACGGTGAGTTTGTTACGCCCGGTCATTATCGTTTCCGGGTCTTCTACTCCCCTTACATCGGCTGCTGTCATGAAATACATGTCGTAAGGGGTATATGCCAAGGAGGCAAATCCTCCCGAGGGGACGGCCTTGTACAGGGAATACCCGTTTGCCAGACAGAGGTCCAGCGCTTCTTTCGTTATCTGGGCAGCTTCGTCCCAATCCAACGTGCCATCGTTATTGAGGGGACTGGCCGCATATAAGGCGGCTTGTGACATTATTGCCGCACTCATCGCCTTGCTCCACCGGAAGCGGTAACTATCGGATGACCCGGAGTGCCATCCCAGTGTCTTATTTTCCATGGAAATACGACAGTCTGAAATAATCTGCCGGGCACACTCGGAGAACGTTGCACGACGCAGTTTGGAGAAGTCGTACCCTTCGGCAGAGGGGTCGTCGAGGATAATGGGCACTCCTCCGTAATTCTTAATCATCTGGAGATAATAAAAGGCTCTGAGGCCGTGTGCTTCTCCTTTGTAGCTTTCCCGCTGGTCTTCCAAGTGCATATTAGCGGTAGCGATACGGGCAATTATGATGTTGCATTTCCTGATAGGTTCATAATAATCCCACTTTTCCGGAGTTCCCAACGGATTGGAGAATGCCGATACAAAGCCGTTGCACCACTGGGACATCACTCCATTGGTGACATCGCCTACGTCATGGGCTTCATCGCTTGCCGAAGCCAGAAACGTATTATCTGTATAATTGTTTCCCATGTTATTCCCGATTGCACCGTAACAACTGTTGAGGTAGCCTCCGAGAAGTTTCTGATTTTCGAATATCTGGTCAAATTCCAGTCTTCCGTCAGGATAATCTTCGATAGAGGTGCAGCCGAATGAGATTACCGCCCATGCGGCCAGTGCAATATATGATAATCTGTATCTTTTCATTTTACTTATCCTATATTTATTTAGAAATTGATATTCAACCCGAAATTAAACATCCTGTACACAAACGAATCGATGCTCTTGGACTCAGGATCAAATCCTTTGAACTTAAGGTCGGTCATCGACAGGAGGTTTTGCCCTGTGATATATATTCGGAACTGGTTCATTTTCATCTTCTTAACGATTTTATCAGGTAAAGAGTACCCTAAAGTGACGTTCTTGAGCCGCAGATAATTTGCTTTGGAGACAAAAAATTCATTGGCCAGCAAGCTCGATGAAGTTGTCGATGTCAATGCCGGATATTCTATTTTTTCCCCGGCGGCATAGCGTTCGGGAGTCCAGGCATTCCGGTGTATGTCCAGATATACACCTTGTGCCTGATTTTCGAATACACCAAACCCGTCATAAAAGGCATTGCGCCCGGTCTCTCCCTGCAACTGGATATAGAGGTCGAAGTTTTTATATTTCATCTGTACGGAAGCCCCTGCCATAAAGCTGGGCATGGTTTTTACCCCATCGAGAGGGGCTTTGTCTCGCTCGTCGATAAGACCGTCACTGTTCAGGTCGCGATAGATAAAGTCACCGACACGGGGTGTGACGCCCTGATAAACGAGTTTACGGTCTGCAATTTCCTGCCGGCTGTTGAAAAAGCCGTTACCGTTGGAATAATCGATTAGATAACCGAATTTCTGCCCGATGCTGTATCCGGTCTTGCGGAAGGGGTAATAATACCCGATACTGGAATAATTGAGGTCGTTTGCATCGATTATCTCGTTCTTGTTCCAAGCGAAGTCTCCGGTCACCCCGATTTCAAACCCGGAATTCCATTTTTTGCTATATCCGACTTCGATATCTACTCCCTGATTCTGTACTTTGCCGACATTCGTATAGGGCAGTTTGTCTCCGGTGAAACCACTCAGGGCAGGGGTCAAGTCGCTCTGGCACAACACTCCTCTCTGTTGGGTACGCCAATAGTCTACCGACAGGCTCAACGAGTTGAAGAGAGTCATATCTACGCCATAGTTTTGCTGGTACGACTTTTCCCATTTGATATCCGGATTGCCCAAGGCTCCTTCTGTGACGAGAAAATTGGTAAATATAGAGCCTATGAGCCCGCTACCGCCCATATCTCTGATGTCATCGGCATACAGGTAACGGCTCGAAAAATTCCACAAGTTGTCGTACTGAAGAGCCCCGAATGACAACCTGAATTTCAAGAAATCCAGTACGCTCTGGTTTTTCATAAATTTCTCATTCGATACCACCCAGGCACCGGAAACTGTCGGAGAGAAATGAAACTGATTGCCTTTCCTCATCTGTTCGGAACCGGCATGTGTAAAGTCGAATTGCAGGAAATAGCGGCCATCGTAGCCATATTTTGCATGTCCACCCAATTGTATCCGGCGGAAAGGCAGCAACCATCCGGCACTGGTACTGTCACCGAGACGGTCTTCGGCCAGATAATTCAAAAAGGCATCGACCGAATGGGCTCCGAAAGTGCGGTTATATTCGAGCATTCCTTGAAAATTCATAAAATATACGGTCGACGCGCTCTTGGACCAACTCAAGGCTTTCTCCACGTTGGTACCGAAGAGTACGAGTTCCCCTTCTTCATTCCTTACGTAACGGGCATAGTCGTACTCCCCGTTCCGGATACCGGTATAATATGAGTGGTACCCGACAATGCCTTTAAGCGAAAGTCCTTTGGTGAGGGCACTCAAATCCAGATTCAACCCGAAATCGGCATTCACATCCGTGGCTGTCTCCTGATTTACTCCTTTATAATTGATAGAACCATATATAGGATCGGAGAAATTCTCGGTGGTTACGATTTTACCGTCGACCAAAGGCCCTTCTATCGTATTGGGGGTCGTATAAATTTTATTGATAATATCTCCTCCCCGGGTTTCATTGTTACGGTATATCCTCATATTTGTATTGAGGAATGCCGTCATAAAGCTGAACAAGTCGACATCGATATTCGATACCAGTGTAAAACGGTTCTCGAAGTTGGCGGGATTATACTTTTCTTTCCAGTCTACTTTATACATTCCTTCCGTACGGGCATAACCGCCGTTGACATAATAACGTACTCTCTCATTTCCTCCGTTGAGTTCTATATTGTACCGTTGCGAGGTACGCATGTCTTTCAGAAAAATTTTGCGCCAGTCGTTGTCGATACCGGTACCATCGGCAAAAGCAGTGATGTCGTCCGGGCTGTAAACGGGTTGCAACCCGTCATTGGCCAGTGCCTGATTACGTAAAACAGCGTATTGGTAAGAGTCGAGCATATCGGCCTTTACAGTAGGCATCTCAAGAGCAAAATTCAGATTCACATTGACTTGAGTTTTCCCGGGACGGCCTTTCTTGGTCGTAACCAATATCACTCCCTGTGCTCCAAGGGGGCCATAGAGTGCCTTTGCTGCGGCATCTTTCAGTATAGAGACCGACTCTATGCTTCTCGGGTCGAGCGAATTCAAATCGAGGGTTGGCGCCGGCACTCCGTCGAGCACTATCAATATCGCTTCGCCGTTCATCGAACTGAGTCCCCTGATATGTCCGTCATGATATCCCGCGAGCTTTCCTTGAAGGGTTTCGGTAAGGCCTTTGGACTGCCACAGTTCTATCTCTCGGCTCTTCACGGTACTCATAGACCCGGTGTAGGAAAAACGCGGTTCGGTACGGTCTAAGGCAATGTCGAGCATTTCATCGCTGCATGAGGCATCGGGGAGCATTTTCACTTCCATATCCGAATTTTCGGTTATCGGCAATATCTCGTTTTTATAACCGATACAGCTAAAAGAGAGTTTGCCGTCGGCTTTATCGGTATTTATATAGAATCTGCCTTCAGAATCGGTTATGACGTATTGCCATGAATCCAATATTTTGACGGATACTCCGGGAACGGGGTTTCCTGCCTCGTCGCGAACGACTCCGGCCAGATGTTTTGTTTGAGAAGCAGCCTCTCCAACTCCTGCCAGAGAGCAAGCCGCCACAACAATCATTACTATTTTTCTTATTTTTTTCATGATTATATTTTTAAGACTTGTTACCAACCATAATTCTGCCAGCGGTCTCCGGTCTGGTCTTCCAATGATGACACATCATCAATCGGTATCGGCAAGAAATGCCATTTAGCTTTATAGGAAAGCTTGCTGGGCGACGAACCGTCAGAACCGACGATAAAGCGTTCGTATGTCAGTTTGAGCCCCGAACGTTTGGCCCTCATACCGGTACAGAACTTTTCGTTCTCCAGATCTTCTTCGTTTCTCGTCCATCTTCTTGTATCGAAGAAACGGTGTTCTTCGAAGGCAAACTCAACTTGGCGTTCGTGCCTCAACAACAAGCGGGCTTCCTCCTGGGTAGTCGCGGTGACGTCTACCGACGGGTCGAACCCGGCGCGATGCCGTATATCGTTGATAAGCGCCAGCCCTTCGTCTATATGCCCGGCTTCAATGGCGGCTTCGGCCAGATTGAGATATACTTCTCCCATACGATAATGCTTCCACTTGCCGTCTTGTCCGGAGAGACCGGAATAGGCTTGCCAGTTACGGTATTTGTTCAGGTAATAACCGGTACGGGTGTACCGGCGGTCATTGTCGCGAAGTTCGCTATTGCCTCCGTTATAAGTCTGCACGACAGATTTGGTGTTACCTACGTATATAGAAGCCCCGTTATAGATTATCGTGGCATAGAAGCGAGGGTCTCTGCCTTCGTAAGGGCGTGCCGGATTGTACCCTGAGCCCTCGGTATAGTTAGGCTGCAAATGTGTCTCGTCGAGGTAGGGTTGCTTCAAGTCCAGAACGGGTTTCCCAGTTTCGAGCATATCATAGGCATCGACCAACTCCTGGGAAGGCACGCAACCGGCCCTGTAATTGCTCTGTATAGGCAGGCCCCATACCCACCACATGCCCCAGTTGTCCTTGATGTCCAACCAAATGGTTTCGCGGTCGATAGGATTTGCCCCACCTGTGGCATTTTGCGCGAAATACTCTCCATAGGCATTCAGATATTCTTCCGGATGATGTTGTTGTGTGTACAGCTCATACCCATTGGCTTTCAGCTTCTGATAGCTGTCCTTGTTTTTCTCGTAAGCATAGTCCCAGAGATTTTCGCCACCGGTATTATACAGCGGGCTTGCGGCATACAGAGCAGCTTGGGAACGGATAGCTGCAGCCATGGCGCGGGTCAGGCGCCTGAATTCCCGGTCGTTCACTATACGCCACGGCAGGTCTTCGCACAGCATAGCCGTCTCGCAATCTTCTACGACAAACTTGAGGCAGTCTACGGCCGAGCTCTTTTTTACGGTCGAGTAGTCGACATCGTCCGGGAAAGGGACTTTTATTATGGGAAGCGCTCCATACCATTTTATCAACTGCAAGTAATAGTAAGCCCGCAATACATGTGCCTCGGCCGTCATTCTCGACCGGTCTGTCTCGCTGTTGACTGCAGCGGTAGGGATATTCTGTAAAAAGACATTTATGGTGCGTATCGACTTCCAATATCTTTCCCAATACTGGCATTCGAAGTTTTCGTTATAACATGTCTCGAAGAGATTTTCACGGGCACTGCCCTGCCCTTTATAGGCATTGATGGCGCCGACCCCTTCCACATCGTCGCATGACCAAGACTCATCGCTCAGCGCCGAAGGCAGGTTGTCGAACCAATAATAGTTCATCATTTTATGAGGCAAATTATCGAATGCCTGGGAAAAATAAGCGGCCGTATAATCGGGATTGGCAAATACTTCTTCGAGAGAGAGACGTCCGTCAGGTGTAACGTCCATCACATCGCTACAAGAGCCTAACGATAGTGCAAAAGAGGCCGCAATGCAGGTATATAATAGTTTCTTTTTCATATCTGGGGATATTAGAATTGAATATTGATTCCACAATTGAATGTCCGCATCAAGGGGTAGTCTACTACCGATGCCTGTTCCGGGTCGAATGCTTTTGTAGGCAGCGCTGTCCACGTACAGAGATTGTCACCGGAGATATAGATGCGTACATGGTTCATTTTCGCTTTGCGAGTAAGCCGTGCGGGGAAGGTATATCCTATCTCTGCATTCTTGAGACGCATATAGGCGGCATCCATTATATAGTAACTATTCTGTATATGGCTCACGGAACCGGAATTTGCCAAACGCGGATGCGTGATTTTCTCCCCGTTGGCATAGCGCTCTTCATTCCAGCGGTTGTCGCAAATGTCCAAATAGTATTTGGAGCCTTCTTCTTCAAATATGCCCCGTCCCGAATAGTATTTGGAGTATTGTCCTACGCCTTGGAACATGACGGAGAAATCGAATCCTTTGTAAGAGGCTCCTATATGGAAGCCGTAGCTTATACGGGGCACCAGAGAAGAGTACTTGATAGGGGCCATGTCTTTCTCATTGATAATATGGTCTCCATTCAGGTCTTTGTAGATAAAGTCTCCCGGCTGGGGGATTCCTCCTCCGGTCTCATAGGTAAGCCCGCTATTGATGACATCTTCTTTACTGTTGAAGAATCCGGAACCGTCTTTTCCATGCTCAGGGTCTACGGTATGGTCGATAATGTATCCCCAATTCTGCCCCAAAGAGAATCCGGTCTCACGGTATCTGTAGGCATAGTCGCTCGACAATACGGCTTCATCGGCCGATATGACCTTGTTTCTTGCATAAGAGAAGTTTCCGCCAAAATTGATGTTCAAATCACGGGTGATGTCTGTATTATAGTCCAAGGTGATTTCGTATCCCTTGTTCTTTATCTCGCCCATATTCACTCTCGGCAATTGCGAGGATGTAAGTCCGGAGATGGCCGGGACGGTATTCCTCTCGATAAGAATGTCGCTACGGTCTTCGATAAAGTAATCGAAAGTCAAGTCCAAGTCATCGAAAAGCGTCAAATCGACGGCATAGTTCTGCTTCCACGCTACTTCCCAATGGATGTTCTTGTTCCCTACCATCCGTTCGTAAATTTTGCCTCCGTTCCCTAATGAGGGGATATGGCTGGTATGGTATTGCAGGTCGATATTGTCCAGATACAGGAACCGGGTGCTTCCCAGACCGTCATTCCCGACTTTGCCGACAGATGCCCTTAGCTTCAAATTGGAGATGATTCCGTTATTGCGCAAATTGTCCATAAAGGATTCGTTCGATATGACCCAACCCAAAGAGAATGCCGGGAAAAATCCGAAACGATTGGAGGGGGCAAACTGCTCCGTCCCGTTGTAACCGATATTGACCTCTGCCAGATAACGGCTATCGAATGCGTATGTACCGCGTGCCGACAGTCCCACCATATTGTAAGGGATGTCACCGCTGGCCATCTCGCGCAAATCTCTCTGGAAAAGCACCATACCGGTTACATAGTGCCTGCTGTTGAATGTGCGGTTGTAATTGAGCTGCATCTGCATATTGAGGAAGTAGTTGCTTGTCGTGGAGCGGTGCAGGCTCAAGGGGTCGTCCTCCTCATTATCCCCGTCGAAGGTGTAAATCGGCTGGTCCAGACCGGCAGGCTTGCGCTCATACTTGTAGGTCACGAAACCTTTCAATGCGGTGGTCACGTTATTGCTCCTCGACTCGAACGATGCCAGCCCTTTCAGGCTCAGGCCTTTTGTAATAAATCCGAGGTCTACATTCAACGACGCTATGGCATTCACTCCGGAACGTGTCTGCAAATTGTATCCGCTGCGATTCATATTGCCGTACCCCGATTCCAAGGTCTGTACCGGGTCGTGTACCACCTGCCCGGGCCTGACGTCGTGCACAAGGACGTTGCCTTCGGAGTCGGTCCCGTTTTCACGTACTTTGAATCCGGCTACGGTAAGCGGGCCGGGAGATGTGGGCCGGGCCGTTATCGCGTCGCCCCAGACGGCCGATTCCACCCCGTTCGTCCCGTTTACTTTTTCGATAAAACTGGAGAGGTCAAAAGAGGCTTTTATCCATTTGCTGAATGAATAGTCGATATTGGAACGGAAATTATAACGGTTCATCTTCGCCTGGGGGTCGTATCCCAGTTGCGATTTCGGTTCGGTATTGTACATACCCCCCTGGTATACATATCCTGCATTTACAAAGTACTGCAAGCGGTCGGAACCTCCCGATATGTCGACATTGGCTTTCACCATGGAGGCATAGTCTTTGAAGTAAATGCTTTGCCAGTCGGTATTGGGATACCAATAACGGTCTACGGGGTCAGAGGGCCCCGAACCATCGCGCCAAGCATCGAACTTGGCAATGTCTTTTTCGTCAAACTCGGGGGCTGCTCCTTCATTTTTGCGTGCTTCGTTGAGCAAGCGCACATAATCCCACGAATTGCGCCGGGTAGATTTGCGGGCAAATGTCTGCATACTATACGAGAGGGAGGGACGTACGGAGACTTTCCCTTTCTCACCTCTCCGGGTGGTCACAAGGATAACTCCATTGGCTCCCCGCACTCCGAATACGGCTGTAGAACTGGCGTCTTTGAGCACGGTAATCGACTGTACTTCGTTGGCATCTATTTCGCGAATGCTTTCCCGGGGAATACCGTCGACCAGAATCAAGGGTTTCTTATCGTTGTACGTAGCTGCCCCGCGTAAAAACATCGTCACTTCGTCCTTGCCCGGGGCACCGTTGGTCTGTATGGTCGTCAGACCGGGAAGCCGTCCGGCAATGGCTGCCGTGATATTCGGGGCAGAACTTTTCTTGATGTCGTCGGCCCCGATAGAGGCGACAGAACCTGTCACGGTGACTTTCCGCTGTGTACCGTATGCCACGACAACAGTCTCATCGAGCAATTTTTCCGCAACTTTCATGACCACTTTTACTTGTGAGGTTTTCACAGGATATGTTGCTGTTTCATATCCCATGTAGGTGATTTCCAACACGGGTTTGGGAGTCGTCAGTTTCAGATTGAATACTCCTTCGAAATTTGTGACAGTAACATTGGCTGTTCCTTTTTCTTTTACGGTAGCTCCAATCAGGGATTCTCCGGATTCATCTACAACAATGCCTTTCACGTTTTTTATCTCGGCATATATCATTACCGGAGCAAACAATATAAGTCCCATCAGTAAAAAAAACCGGCATAGATTTTTTATTGGAATTTGAAATTTGTTAAGACTCATGTATATTAAATTTAGTTCGGTTTCCACTATACAAAGTAATGCATCGATTCATATAAGTACTATCGATTTTTGTCTAATTGATTTGCATATTTGTCTCTTTTATGCATGTGAGACTTTTTTGCATTATATACACAACATATTAATAATCAGTATATAAGAGCTAGTTTTGTCTTTACGTATACATTTCCGTATTATCGATACAGATGCAACAAAATGGTCTTGGCGCACCTGCTCATACCGGAAATTCCCGGTTTGTCTACAGTCATTTAAATACTTCCTGAACAAACCGGGAAATATAGTGACGCCAATTTCTCCAAGAATGACCGCCTTCTGTCTCGAACCAAGTATAAGGATAGTTGTTGAGAGAAAGGTATTTCCTGTAATCGAGGTTTGCACTGTACAGGAAATCATCTTTACCGATGGATATCCAATATAATTCGGGGGAGGTATCGAACTGTTTTTTCAATTTGAGTTCCATATTCTCGTAGACTTCACTATGTACTTTTTCTCCGGGTGCAACGGCTGCCGAAAACAATCCGATATAATCGAACATGTCGGGGTATCGTGCCGATATAAATTTGGCATGGAACCCACCCATCGACAATCCGCAAATGGCACGATGCGACTTTTTACGGGATGTGCGATAATGCGTATCGACGTACTGCACGATATCGGGGAATGTGCTTTCGAATGTCCCTTCCATCGTCTTCGGCAGATAGGGCGTCGGAGGGACAAGCCCGAGTGCAGACTCTCCGGGAGCTGCTTCCTGCGCTACATTGCCATTGGGCATTACTACAATCATGGGGTGTGCCTTGCGAGCCGCTATGAGGTTGTCCATTATCTGCGCCACACGCCCGAGGGTCAACCATGCCTCTTCGTCCCCTCCCATACCGTGCAACAGATAAAGTACCGGATATTTCCGTTTCGAACCGGGGTCATATCCGGCGGGTGTATAGACGGAGAGACGTCTCTTCATCTGCAACGACGGACTGTCGTACCATACCCGCGAGACCGTCCCGTGAGGCACGGCATTGACTTTATAAAGGTCTCCAATGCCTCCACCTATGATAAAGATATTCATCGTCGTGGATACATCCCGGACTATATACACGTTAGAGGGGTCTAACATCATCATGCCATCTACTACATAGAAATAGCTGTACAACTCTGAAGGCAAAGGCTCCGGGGTCGTATATTCCCAGATTCCTTCCGCATTTTTCTTCAAATCGGCACCTCCTGAAGAAAAGCAATCACTACCTACTCTCACCGATGCAACATGGTCCGGGGTCTTCAGCCGAAAAGTAACCCGGTTATCGTCATGTATTTCGGGAGAGACAATCGTGTGCCTGCTATCCAATGCTTCTTGGGCTGAAGCGGTGATGCCGACTGTCAAAAGCATTGTCAATAAAAGATTTTTTATCATACTGTCTTTTCTATAATTCAATGGTGAGATATGCTTATGTAACCTATTTTCCAACCGTCCATCGCAGGCAGAGTGACTATAACATCGCTACCGTCAGCTACGGCTTTCAGCCGGATATTTTTATGTCCGGGTCGTTTCCAGATGTATCTGCTTTTCGAGGCGCATCCTCGTAATCTCAGTTTTATCCCTGTATACCGGGATATGCTGCTGTTGAGTACCGTAACGGAACGCAGGCGATAACCGGAATCGACCCGAGGCACGACCACTACTTGTGCTGCTGTCTCAGTCATTACGGGCAACCGATGCTCCGATACCCAGTCGGCAGCCTGTATCAGGGCAATCCTCGAGGCATTATTTACCGCAAGGCTGAAGAAGGGTACTACTGCTACCCGCGCTCCGTCCGTCGAAGTATAATATCGGGTCTCTACGGCTTCTACCGATTTGCCACAAGGGTCAAGTCTCTTATCAAATCCACGGCTGCACGCTATATTCCAAGCTGCCCGGTCGATGAGTATGCCTCTTTCCCGAAACAACGATTCCCCTTCTTTCTGTCCCAATCCCTTAACGGCCTCGGCATCCATAAAGAGTGCAGAGCTGTAATCTCCGTCGGGACTGAATGGTATTCCTAAGGTTGCCAACTCTGAAATCACATCATTGGCTCCGGTGGTAAACCATCCGAAGGCGGGTTCTCCGGGATAATGCGGACGCAATACGAAATCGGGGCTGATATAGGGATTCAAACCTCCCGGCTGAGTGCCTCGATTGAACTCTACGTATTCTTCATAAAAGGACCGGCAAGCGGACAGAGGGCCAAAATAGTTACCGGCATACCAGCTCATGGGTTCCAATGCACTGCATATAATGGCATATGACAGTTGTGTCGCCCCCATGGAGAGGTATAGCAATGACTCAGTACACAGACCGTCAGGGGATTTTCCGGTATGTCTGTGCGGATGGCCTTCGATTTCGGCTGCAATCTGCGTTACATACGCGGGCAACCGCCGTATCTGCCGCGCCATGTCGAATGCTTTTCGTATCATGCCTCTGGGTTCATGATCATCGTAAAAACCGCTGCCCGGACGGGATGCCGGGGCCTTACCCGTCTCGTCTTTAATGGCTTCAAAAACGGGGGTCCAATCGTATCCTTCGAGCAACTCGCGATGAAAATTGGGATGCTGCAAGCCGACAATTGTCTCCGGTGATACGGCATGTACGCCACGGGCAACAGAACGGGCTACTTGAGCCAGGCTTTCTTGGGAGAATTCTATCCATCGACTGCGCAAAATACCGTTGTCTGCATTGCCGTTCATGGCAACAAGGAGAGATGCAGCCTCGTAACTGTATCCGTATTTTTGATTGAAGAGGGATATGCAAGTATTGCAAAAACACAGCATTTTTGCAGGCCAATGCTCCGTAATTCTCAAATCGTCGTCGAGCCATACTACCGACGGCTTGCATTGTAATGCGTATTGGGCAAAGGTATGCTCTACGTATTCGAGGAACTGTGCCTGCCGGGGACAACTGCACATTCGGGTTGCCTGCCCGGCATTGTTTACTATCGTTGTCCATTTATCGGGAATGGACTCCTCGGTATTGAATTCAAAGCCGTCTCCATGTCCTATCGTAAGTCCCTGCACAGACGGCTTTATTCCTATGGCTCTCAGCTGCCGGGCAGCTTCCCCCATTTTCCGAGCCGAACAGTTATGTTTCTCAGATAAAAGCGTATTATATTCCATGAAAAACCAGGCTTCATCCCAAAGTCCGGGATAATCTTCCAGCGCTGCCAACAGCTCATTTTTCAACGAATCGTCGGTATGGTGATGCGGCCAGAGCCGTAGCAACATCTTAAATTCGGATGCGGTTGCCCATACCGGCCATAAGAAGGACATGAATACCAGAGCTAAAATGTAAAGATGTGTTTCGGATTTCATTTGAATATGTCTATTACTTTGGCGTAATTGTATCCGTACTTGTCATATATCTGTGCCAAATGACGGAGACGTTGCAGGAAGGCCGAATAGTCCATCCGGCCGGGTTGGGACCATTGTACTTCAGAGAGTGCGGCCAATCGTGGCAGCAGCATGTACTGCACTCTGCCGAAAGTGGGCATATACTCGGTCCAGACGTTTGCCTGGACGCCTAAAATGTGTGTCATCTTTTCGGAATCGAATCCTTCGGGCACCGGATTCAGAGAGTACACTTTGTCTATCTGCGTCACTTTTTCCTGGTCGTAGTCAAAGTAACAGTGGGACGTGGGGGAAAGTATGGCGTCGTGCCCTTGCTTGACGGCTTCGACGGCCCCGCCCATGCCTCTCCAGGAGTGCACTGTGGCGTCAGGGCCCAAGCCTCCTTCGAGTATTTCATCCCAACCGATGACTTTACGTCCTTTTGCCGCCAGAAATTTCTCGACCGAGACCATGACATAGCTTTGCAGTTTCTGCTCTGCCGAGTGTTTTTTGTCCGGGACTATGCCGAGTTCTTTTATTTTTGCCTGACACGCCCGGCACTCTTTCCAACGTTGTTTGGGGCATTCGTCTCCCCCGATGTGTATGTACTGCGAGGGGAAGAGCCCGGCTATCTCGGTAAAGACATCTTGCAGAAACTGCATGGTCTCGTCTTTTCCGGCGCATAGTACATCTGCCGGCCCTCCCCATACTTCGCATACTTCATAAGGGCCACCGGTGCATCCTATCTCGGGATATGACGCCAATGCCGCTGCAGAGTGTCCGGGAATGTCTATCTCGGGAATAATGGTTATATACCGCTCTTGTGCATATCTGATGATGTCGCGTATCTCGTCTTGTGTATAAAACCCGCCGTGAGGCGTGCCGTCGCCTGCCGTCTGTTTACGGTATGCTCCTACGGAGGTGAGCCGGGGCCGAGACTTTATCTCTACTCTCCAGCCCTGGTCGTCGGTGAGATGCCAGTGGAAACGGTTTACATTGTGAAGCGCAATGATGTCGATATAGCGCTTTACCGAATCGACAGGGAAAAAGTGCCTGACTACATCGAGATGTACTCCCCTGTATGCGAAGCGGGGCGAATCTTCTACGATACATGAGGGTATTTCCACTTCGGAGGCCTGCCCTGCAGGGAGTGCCTTGCGCAATGTCTGTATGGCATAGAATACACCTGCGGGAGAATTGCCGACGATGTGTATGTTTTTCTTGTCGACAGTCAAGGTGTACCCTTCGGCATCGGAAGAGGTATCTTTGACGCGGAGGCTTATCGTCCCGCGTTTCCGAGGTCTATCGGTCAGCTCGGGAACAATGCCTGTGATGTCGGTAATGTATTGTTGCAGAAAGGCGGCATTGCGCTTCTGCCCTTCTTCGTAGTATATTTTGGTATTGCTATCCAGAACAAAGGGGGCCGACGTACCGGCACAGATGGTACGCGGCACGGGTATTACATTAAAATCGGCTTTCGGGCCGGCGGCAGATGCCGTACTCAACAGGGCAAACAGCCCGATAATCGTGACGATTCTATTTTTCATAGGAAAGAGTTTATTGGTTGTCTACTTTGAATTTATATTTTCCTTGCGGCACACGCACGATACAGTTCCCGTCTTGTATCCTTTCGAACCGGACGTCTTTCGAGTCGCGTACCGATATCCCGCTTTCTGTCACTTCCGAGGTATTGCCTCCTACGGGTATGTATATGGTGGCTGTACTCCCTACGGGAACGGTCACGTTCATTTCCAGATTGCGGCCTGTCTGCCTGATTTCGGACACGACTTCGCCGTAAGGTGTCATGTGCGAGTAATAGACTTCGGGCAGCCGCTTGTCCAAGATGGGCTTTATGATGATATGTTCGTATGCGGGTCTTTCGGCATCGACATTGACTCCTGCAAGAATTCTGTAAAACCAAGTGAGTCCTCCTCCGAACATCGGATGGTTGCGGGAATCGGCTCCGTTCCATTTTTCCCAGGTGACGGTAGCTCCTTGTTTTATCCAGTTCCCGAAACTGGGAAAATCTTCCTGATTCATGGCGTTATAGGCGATGTCGTTGAGCCCGTTCAGCGCCAGTGTCTCGAAAAAGAATTGTGTACCGAATATCCCGGTATTGAGATGGTTGTCGTACTTGACCGAAATCTCGTGTTTCAAGGTCGCCACGACATCGTCGTAACGGTCGTCAGGGACACCTAATACCAATGCGAATATATTGCTGCCAAAATCTCCATAAGAGCGGGTTTCGGGATTGTAAAATTTCTTGTTGAAGGCTTTTTTTACATTGCCGGCCAATACCGAATAGTAACGGGCATCGTCCTGCAACCCCATCACCCGGGCGGCTTTTGCGGTAAAATCGGCACAACGCCAGAGATAGAACGTGTGCACGAGCTCGACAGAGGGTATGTCGAATGCGGGTGCCCAATCGCCCAGATTGAGCCAATAATTGGGTTGGGTCGCATTCAGATTGGCACGTTGTGCGAGCATGGTACTGTCGGGAGTAAGCCATGTCAGCATGTAGCGTATTTGCTCTTTCATGGCGAAATAGTTGTCTTCCAATATCTTCTTGTCTCCATAGTGCAGATAGAATTCCCAGGGCATGATATTCATGGCTGCGCCCCAGGGAACTCCTCCTCCGCAACCGGGTTGCCAGGGGGCTCCGTTGGGGACATAGCCGGTCTCTATATTCTGGGCATCTCTCATGTCTCGTATCCATTTCTGATAAAAAGCGGCAGCGTCGAAGTTGTGCATTACCGTAGTGCACACGACTTGCGCATCGCCTGTATAAGGTGCTCTCTCTCGGTGGGGACAGTCGCTGGCTATGCCCCCGTGCATATTGTCGAGCTGGCTTTGCCGCCAGATTTGGTTTATCTTGTTGAACAGCGGGTTCGAAGTCCTGAACTCTGCATCAATGGGAACATCGGTATTGACAGCTTCTGCCGTCATATTTTTTTCGGACAGGTCATGTACTCCCGATATGACGGCTTTGCGGAAGACGTACCATGTAAAACGGGGTGCATAGCTCTCCTTGCCTGTGCCCTTGAATATGTACCGGTATACTCCGAGGGGAGACTCGCAGATGTACTTGACATCGAGTGTATCGCCTTTGTTCCCTTTTATGTCCTTGAACCGTATCCAACCTGAAATTTCTTTGCCAAAGTCTACTTCGTAGGTACCGTTGTCCAGCTTTTTCAAGGATACGGGCTCCAGCACTTCGGTGATTTTATCGGTAGGTGCGGTGTTTGCCGTGAGTGTGCCGACAGGGGCATTCCGATAAACGGCCCGGCTCCAGTCTGCATCGTCGCAGCTCGTCGTGCACCAACCGTCAGTTTCTTTATTGGCATCGTAGACTTCTCCTGCGAAGACGTCATCGGCTACAATCGGAGACTCTTTTACTTTCCAGGTTTCGTCGGTGCATATCATTTCTTTGGTATTGTCGGCGTATGTGATTTCTATCTGGCAGAGCAGGCGGGGCGACCCGAAGGAGCATACCCAACCGGTGGTGCAATCGTAGAATCCGTTGCCCAATATCGCCCCGGCTACGTTGTCACCGCGACGGAGCATGTGCGTGATGTCATAAGCCAGATACATGACCCTGTAACCGCGAAATTTGTTGTCGATGGATATGCCATAGTGCTTTATGTCTTCGCGTACGGTGTAATTGGTAAAGTTGGGGACTAAATAGTCGTCTCCTACTTTCTCTCCGTTGATATACAGCTCAAAGTAGCCCAGCCCGGTGACGAAGGCTTTTGCAGAGGTTATTTTTCCTTTGGCCCGGAATGTCTTGCGAAACAGCGGTGCCGGGTATTGTCGCTGCTCGTACTTTACCGGGCTGAGTACTCTCCGGGGGGCTTCTCCCTGCCAGGGCACTCCTATCCACCGGGCTTTCCAGTCGGCGGGTTCCAACAGCCCCATGCCCCAATAAGCGGGCTCGCTCCAGTCTGAAGCCCGGTCTTTATCGTCCCAGACCATAACGCGCCACCAGTAGTCTCCCGCCGACTTCAAGGGGGCTCCTGCATAGTGCACCAGCCGCGACACGGAGGAGTTTTGCCGGCCGCTGTCCCACGCGTCGTAGTCTCCTTTTTGCAATTTTTCTTTCGAGGTGGACACGACTATGCGGTACGCCTGTTGCGAGCGTCCTCTCTCCTGCCCGGAAGATGCATGGTTTATCCAAGAGAGGCGCGGGGCACGGGTGTCTACCACTGCGGGATTTTCCATATATTCGCATCTCAGGTTACCGGGGCTTATTTTCCCCCATGCCATATTGCCAAAAACAAACAGCATCGCCCCCAGAGAGAAGAGGGCACGTCTGTCCGGCCGGCATCCGGCCCGTAATTTTTCTAATGTTCCTGCCATTGCTCAATTTTTAAAGGATATGGATATTTCTTTGTTTTCGGGTTTTATTCTAAATATTCGTCCCGAGGAGTCTTTGCAGTCTGCGAATGTTCCTTTCTTACAGGTTATTTTATAATCGAATGTTTTTTCCCGGGCATCGATACGCTTGTCATCTATTCGTGTAAAAGGCAATGCGGTACCCGGCACGACGGAGAGTTCCATGTACCATTCCATGCGGGTGTTGCCGGCCGATTCGATTTGCATACGGACTTTGTCTTCGTCAAAGGTCATGACAAAAGTTGCTCCGGGTATTTCCAGCGGCCATCTTACGTAAAGACGCTTTCCCTTGTGTGCTATTTCGGGTTCCCGGCCTGTCGCTTCAATCATCGTACCGTCTTGACGGGCACAGAAAAGCCGGAGGCCTGCCAACTTCTTGTCGGAGCTCCAGATATTCCCGTCGACAAAGGGCAAAGTGGTGTACAGGCAAGTAGATGTCGTACCGGGCTTGTCGATATAGTCGGAAGCAAATCTTTCATCGAAGAGGTGTATGTCCCTGAACCGGAATGTATTGCCTTCCCAAAAGAGATTGGCCCGGTAGTATTTGCTGTTGTACCATACGGTCTTTTTCCCGGTGTTTTTATAGTCGGTCAGTGCACTGATTGCCGAGGGTGCAGTGGTAGAATAGTTGTCTTTGTACCATCGTCCTGTCTCGGAGAGGGTCTGGATGCGTATCGTATTATCGTCCCGAAGGCGTGCGAGGAGGGGTATCTGTATCTCCAGGCCTTTTTTCATGGCTCCCCAAGTGAAGGAATTTTCTTGTCCTGCCTGGACGTACGACAATCCCATACCGGGGTCTTTGAACATGGAGTCGAAAAACCATTTTACCCAAGTTTCCGACCCTCCGGCACTGCCATATACCGGCTCCAAGGTAACTACTCCTTGATAGTTGCCGCCGATTCCCAAATCGTACTGGTATATGGGGTCGCTTCCCAGCATACGGAATACGGGTACGGGAATCTGCCCTTTCCGGGTCTGTGCCGGCATATATGCGTTTTTGCGGCTGGGGTAATATCCTCCCTGCCAGTATCCTCCCCAGAGGGTGTATCCGTCGGTTCCTATCTGGTCTCTACAATTGCAGGAAGCCTCGATATGGTATTTGTCGTACATATATGCCAGTGTATGGGCGTCTATAAACCATGAGCCTATGGCTGAGGGATATTTTCCGAATATTTCCTTGAATTTCGCCATATACACATCTACGAGTTTTTCGCGTTCTTCGGGGGTATATCCGGTGGCAAAGCCTACATCGGCATGCCAGTCCCACGGATACCGTCCGCGCCACTTGAGCCCGGCGGCTTCCACATGCGGCTGTGTGATTTCCCACCAGCCTCCTATTTCTGTTCCCGGCAGGGTTTCTTTTTTCAGCAGTTCCTGATATGAGGGCGATATAAGCGCATCGTATTGCAACAAATATGTGCCTTTGATACCGTACCGATTGAGGAGCTTTACCTGCTCGACAACGGTGCGGTAGAGCACTTCGTCGGTAATGGCGTCGATACGGGGTTCGGTCTGCCGTATAAAATTGATTACGTTGACTATTCTGGGAGCTGACGTGCTCTCCTGCTCTCCTGCTCGGATTCCTGCGGTGCAAACAGAAAGGGAGAGGGCGAGGATACATAGTCTTTTCAATGATTTTACCATAGTTGAAATATTAATGTTTTATGTGTGATTTACTGTAACAAGGGGTGGAGAACGGTCATTTATAGTAATAATCGAATGCGAATATGTAGACTCCGGCAGTCCACCCCATGAAGGCTCCGGGCATGGCATATTCGTCTTTCACATCGGTACTTCCGCTGACGGCATTGTACTTTTCCCAGAGGTTGCCGGTGCGCTTGTAGATATCGGCCATACTGTGCACGTACTTTCCGGCTATCCTGCGGGCGGCTTTCCTGTAACCGTAACTGTCGAGTCCTTTTATCGCGAGATAGTTGAGTGCCGCCCACCCGTTGGGATAGTCCCACTGGTATACTCTCCGGCGGTCTCCTTTTTCACAGGCTGCGACTCCATTGGCACACTCCAGCCGGGAGAGGTTGCGATATATGGCGCGGGCTTGTTTCTTGCCCGCCAATTTTGCAAACAGTGTACTGAACACGGCAGCCGAAAGTACAGGGGAACGGCGCCGGTTGACATAGTCGTAATCATAATACAGCCCGTCCCGGGGGTCAAGGCACATCTCGTCGAGCAAGGCCTTGCGCCGGGCTGCAAGCTTTTCCCAATTTTTTGCTCCCCGGAGCCCGAGTTCTTTATAGAAATACGCGAAGTTGCGCTCATAGGCGTATAGGTTGGCATTGAGGTCTACGGGATTGTGGTCTTCGCATCTGGAATCGAACCGGGGGTTGAAGTCCCAGCCCGACTCTGCTTCTGCAAGAAAATGGGAGGCTACGGCACATCGCTCCTCATCATCGGTATAGTGAGCGGGATTCAGCCCGAGCCTTCCGACAATGTAGTTGTAGAATGCCATCAATGATGCTTTGTCGGCATTGTTGGAATACCGGTTGAGCCCGCTGGGGGTCATGCGCCGGGTCATCCAGAAGCCGTATTCTTTTTCGAGAGCCTTGCATGCCCGGGCAAGCCAGGCTTTGTCCCGGGTCGCTTCGTATACCTCTCTTACCATCATACTTGCATACGGGGGCTGCGACCTGTTGAGCATCCCCTCGCAAGTGGCATTGGGCATGTATCCGAACCGCTCAATCATCGCCAGTATGTTATCTATGTTGTTTTTTGCTTGTCCTGTATTCCCGTCGAGCAAGAGCCCGACATTGGTGAAATATGTGTCCCAATAGAACATATTTTGAAAGCCGTTTACGATGCAGGGCACACTGAACGGATAGGGCAAGGCGAAGTTGCCTACTGTATCGGCCGTGCATACACGTACGGTCTTGGGCATGTCTCTGTCGATATACGCTTTCAGATTTTTTGCCTCGTCGGGAATTTGTGCCCGGCTGAAGGCAGCCCAAGCCATCGCCAATATGGTTATCGTCTTTTTCATTTTCGTATCGGTAAACCGGTATGTCATATTGTTATCTTATTTGTCCCATGTCATCGTGAGTTTCTGTAGCTCACGGGAATTGGGGCCTACCGAGATGTTGAACTTCCCGGCTTCCCAATCGTATTTCAAATCCTGATTATAGAACTTGAGCTGCCCGGTCGTAATGCGGAAAGTTACTGTCTTGGTCTCTCCCGGTGCAAAATCGACTTTCTGAAAGTCTTTCAATTCTATAACGGGTCTCGAAACAGATGCTTCGGGGTCTCCGATATAGAGTTGCACGACTTCTTTTCCGGTATATTTTCCGGTATTGGTAATGTCGATGCTCAGTGTTACGACATCGTCATCTCCCTTGGCCTTTTTCTTGTCCAAAACAGGTTTTCCATACGTGTACCGGTTATAACTCAACCCGTAACCGAACGGATAAAGGGGTTCATTGACGCAATCGACATATTTTGTCGTCGCCCAGAAGCCGGAATACGGACGTCCCGTCCTGAGGTGGTTGTAATATATGGGTATCTGCCCTATGTGGCGGGGAAATGTGGCTGTAATCTTTCCTGAGGGACATACTTTTCCCAATAATATGTCACACAGAGCTTCACCGGCCATAGTACCGCCGTGCCAGGCTTCTACAAGGGTGGAAAACTCGGCATCTTCCTCTGTAAGAATCAAAGGCCGGCCGCTGAATATGACGACAACGACGGGTTTTCCTGTTTTCTTGAGTTCGCGAAGCATCTTTTTCTGGCAGTCAGGCAGGGAGGGATTTACCCGGCTTTTGGCTTCTCCACTCCAAGAGGCAGGCTCTCCTACGGTTGCGATTATAAGGTCGGCATCGCTTGTCTCAGCAATGGCTCTGCGTATGAGCGAGTCGGTGGGTATGGAAAATTTTCCATTATATATACAATAGTCTTCGATATAATTGGCTCCTTGCGAGTAGGAGACTTCGCATTTCCCGGCCAGGGCTTCGCGGAGCGCTTCGTATGCCGAATGCATCTTGTCTTTAGAGTAGCCGTATGACCATGTACCGAGCAACTCGTCACGTACATTGCCCATAGGCCCTACAACGGCTATTTTACGGGGAGGGGTAATCGGCAGGAGCTGCTCGGAATTCTTGAGCAGGACAATAGACTCGGCAGCAAGCCTACGCGCGACATCGCGGTTTTGAGGTGATAGTACTTGTGATTGCCGTTGCTTGTTTTTCAGATACCTGAAAGGGTCTTCAAACAGTCCTAATTTGTATTTGGCTTCGAGCACTCTGCGGCAGGCGGCATCTATCCGGCTGAGGGGGACCCGTTTTTCTTCTACCGCTTTTTTGAGACAGAGTACATACAGGCTGGAACTCATGTCCATATCGAGCCCGGCGTTCATCGCCAGCTCGGTGATTCGTTGAGCGCCGCCCATTCCGTGTTCTGACATTTCGGCCAGCGAATTGGCATCGGATACCATGAATCCTTTGAATTTCCATTGGTCACGCAGCAAGTCGGTCAGGAGCCACTTGTTTCCTGTGGCCGGTACTCCGTTCACGACGTTGAAAGAGGTCATCCCACTACCCGCTCCCTCATCGAAGGCTGCCTTGTAGGGCGGCAGATAGTAGTTGTACATGGTTACGGGATCCATGCTCACGGTATTATAGTCGCGTCCGGCTTCGGATGCTCCGTACAAGGCAAAGTGCTTTACACATGCCAGGAGGGTATTGGGTTTGGAGAGGTCGTCACCCTGAAATCCCCTGACCATTGCCCGGCCTATGCGGGAGCCGAGGCAGGGGTCTTCTCCTGCACCTTCGGCAATACGCCCCCATCTCGGGTCGCGGCAGATGTCGACCATAGGCGCGAATGTCCAGTTGATACCGAATGCGGATGCTTCGTCGGCTGCGACCCGTGCGCTCTCTTCCAAGAGGGGCATGTTCCAGCTGCATGCACTGGCCAAGGGTATGGGGAAAATCGTATAATATCCGTGAACGACATCGAGCCCTGTAATCAAAGGTATCTTCATGCGCGAATTTTCTACGGCAAATTTTTGGGCGTCTTCGGCTGCTTTGGCATCGAACCCTCCGACCGAACTGACAAGCCCTTTTCTTATGGCTTCGTCGAGTCCTATGGCACTGCCGACCACTTTGGGGCTGCCGACTCCTCCCAAATTCAACTGCCCGATTTTTTCTTCCAGCGTCATCTTCTTCATCAATGATGTGATAAAGTCATCCATCTGCCTGTCGTCCGAGGATTTTTTTGCCTCCCCGTACGTCACTGCCAATAACAGGATAATAAGGATAGTATGTATTCGTTTCATTCCAATAAAAAATTTATTACAGACTTGTTTTCGCTTTATTTTCAAATAATGGCTTCTGCCGGGTGCCGGGGGATTATGGTGTTGTCCCCGGGCTTTATGGTTACATGGTCCGACAAAAGTAGTTGCATCGAAACAATGGGCTGCCATCTATATGTCTCATTTATTTGAATATTTGTTTCAGAATCGAATGGCGAATTTGTCTATACAAGGGTGGTACATTTTGCAATTTATCCAATCATCATTCTTATTATCAACATTTTATATTTTCAAAATTCTTATCAAAGTTTATTTCAAAATATTTTCCGACGAGCGGGCCGGCTAATATTTCACTTTTATCCAAGGGGCGTTTTCTGCAACCCACTTTTTGAGCTCAACCGGGATATCGGTGCACATATAGTCACATCCCAAGTACGCCCCGAGCATAAAGTCCTGTACCGACTTCCCCGGCCACAGGCTTACGATAATGCCTTCATCGTGTGCCCGCCGTACACTTGCGCGACTGGTACCGTCCATGGTCGCCCCGAGGCGTTTTATGCCGACAGTCTTACAGAGGTCTATGGTCTCGTCGTTGCAGGGCTTGGAAGTGATGAGCAACAGTTCTACTCCGGGGTAGCGCGATTGCAAATAGCGCAACGCCCGATAATCGCTCGACGTGAACACATAAAGGGCATCTGCGGGCTTCTCTGCCATGACTGCTTCATAGAGTTTGTCGCAATACTCCTCAAGACGACGGGAGGGATAGAGATGTTGCGGAGCGGTCTTCATCTCAAACTCGACATAGAGCCCCGGCTTGTCGTGCAGGAAGCGAAGCAGTTCATCGAGAAAGAGCACTTTGTTCCCTTGCCGGGTATGCAATTGCTCTATTTCTGCCCGAGTATGCTGCTCTACCACGCCTTTGCCGTCGGTGGTACGCTCCAGCGAACTGTCGTGCGTGATGACGAGTGCTCCGTCGCGGGTCATCCGCACATCGGTCTCGAATCCCCGGTATCCTGCCCGATAACTGGCTTCAAAGGCCCGGAGCGTGTTCTCGTCGTGTTCCAGGCGCCCTCCCCGGTGTGAAAAGAGCCGTATTTCCTGATTTTGGGCGAATGTCTGGGCGACGCATATAAGGTATGTCGCAAATAACAAGAGGTACGGTTTCATTTTTATATCCATATTACATATAGTGTGATAAATTCGTACAATTACTTCGTTCCGATAGCGGACACCATATTTCCATCACTTGCCGAAATGTTCGGTCAGGTACTCTTTCGGCGATATCCCGAAATGTTTCTTAAAGAGATTGGAAAAATGCGACTGGGTCCCGAAACCAGTCATCTCACTGATTTCTCCCAATGTATATTCCCGGGTCAATATAAGCTCGGCCGCGCGGTTGAGACGGTATGTCTTAAGCAAATCATTCGGAGTGGCTCCTGTAAGTGCTTTGATTTTCCGGTAGAAATTGGCACGGGAATAACCCAGCTCGCGGCTAAGGATATTGATGTTGATATCATCGTTGGGTATGTTGTCTTCTATGTATTTGTACAATTTGTCGAGAAATTTCCGGTCGAGCGGGCTGAGCTCGAGCCGTACGTCTTTCTCCGCCGGGACAGAGTCTTGTGCTCCACATGCCGAAATGAGAAGGACTTTGAGCTTGTCCTGCTTTGCCATCATCCTGTTGACTATGGAAATAAGCACACTCGGATTGAAGGGTTTGCTGAGGTACATATCGGCTCCCTGGTCATATCCTCTTATCTGCTCCTCGTCCATGACTTTGGCCGTAAGCAGGATTACGGGGATATGGCAAATGTCCTTGTTCTTCTTCACTTCACTGCATAGCTCATATCCGTCCATACGCGGCATCAATACATCGCTAATGATGATGTCGGGAACCGTCTCCACAGCCCTTTGCAACCCGTTGAGGCCGTCAAATGCCGTGGTTACATCGAACTTATCGCTGAACAGGCCGGCTATAAAGGCGTTCATATCGGGATTGTCTTCGATGATAAGTATCTTCCTGCGTTCGGCACCAGCCGCCTCTTCTTCTGCGGCATCGTCCGTAACGGGGATTGCAGGGAGGATATCACTGCCGGCTGCCTGTTCTGCTTCCTGCTTCATATCCATATCGTCGGATGCCCGTTCGTCTTCGCTATATGCACTCTCGCAAACGGGAATGACAACCGTAAAGGTCATCCCCCGGGAGACATTCCGTTCGGCACGTATTTTTCCCTTGTGGTTTTCGACCAAGTGATATACGTAGTTCAATCCTATGCCGAATCCTTTTATCTGCCCGTATTTCGAGGGTGTCACCAACCGGCTGAAACGCTTGAAGAGCCGTGTAAAATCATTTTTATCTATGCCTATGCCGTTATCGGTCACCCGGATTTCCATATACGTCCAATCGTTTCCGGTAGTTCTTTCCGGGTATTTTGTCAAGTCGAGCTTGACGATAATGCGACCGCTGTCGAGCGTATATTTGGTCGCATTCATCAGCAGATTGTTCATAATCTTATCCAGCTTATCGGCGTCGTATATGACCGTAAGACTGTCGTACGGGCAGTCGAATTCCACTATCTGATTTTTCTCTGCCGTATATATATTGTATAATTTAATAATATTTTCCAATTGGTGAACACAATCGTGCCGACTGACTTTCAGCGGAAGTGTTTCGTCCTTGACATGGCGAAACTTCAGTAACTGGTCGGTGAGATCGAGCAACCGGTCTACGTTGCCGGCTATAAAATCGAGATTCGACTCTACTTGCTGCTCGCTCAGAGTCCGATATTTGTCTTTCAACATCTTTACAGGGGCATAAATCAGAGTCAGGGGTGTCCTCAACTCGTGCGATATGTTGGTAAAAAAGTTTACTTTCATCTGGGACATTTTGTGTTCCTGCTCAATTTTTGCCTCGATAAGGGTATATTTTTCTTTGGCAAGCTTGAGACGGACATATAGTTTACTGAACAGGAAAACAAGCAATACCGCCAATACCGCATATACGGATAGCGCGAGAGGATGCAACCAGGGTGCGGGACTGACTTCGACGTCGAGCAGCTTTCTGGGCTCACCCCAGGCCCCGTTACGATTTTTTGCCTTGACCAGGAAGGTATAACTGCCTGCCGGCAGGTTGGCGTAGGTAGCCCGGTTGTATTTGCCTATATAGTTCCATGTGTGGTCGAAACCTTCGAGCATATAGGCGTATTCGAGAAACGACAGACAGTCATAAGCAATGCCCGAAAACTCGAAACTGACAACATTCTCGTCATGGTCGAGTTTGAGGTTCCTTATCAAGGATATATCCCTGTCGATGACTCCGCCGTCTTCGGGTACCACGCTGTTGCCGAAAAGCTTGAAGTCGGTAAGATATATGGGAATGTCTTGGCGGACAGGCTCCACGTTATCGGGGAAGACTTCTTCGAGTCCTGTGTTCCCGCCGAAATAGATATGTCCCCGGCTGTCCTTGAACGTACATTTTTCATGGTACTGGTTGCCTCCGATACCGTCTTGCTGGAGATAGACGTTGATGGTATCGGCCGGTGATATGCGGTATATGCCGTAAGAAGAACTTGCCCATACATTATCGTGCGCGTCGCACTCGATGCCTACCATGTCATTGCGCTGGAGCGGGTCGTACTGCTTCAGCGTCTTCTTTTTCAAGTCGTATTTCATAAGGCCGTTGCCGTAAGTGCCGATCCACAGGTTGCCTTTAGCGTCGAGCCTGAGTTCTACGGCATTGCTCCAAAGCTTCCGGCACTTGGCATCGAGAGCACTGGCTACCAGCGAATTGGCATCGATGACGTAGATATTGTCCATGTATGCCGAAAAGAGCATCTTGTCATCGGAAAGGGGTATGATTTTGGTGATGTTGTTGCTGTTGGAAACGGCCGATGTGATATGTTGCTTGAGAATAAGATCGTCGTCGTAGATATATAATCCGTTTTCGGACGAGCCCGCCCATATCCTGCGGTTAGCGTCTTCGGCTATGGTAACCACATTTCCGGTTCCGGAACAGGTTTTTACCAAAGAGAGTTGCCCGTCCCGGCCAATGTTGCAGACTATAAGCAAATTTCCATACCCGACCCATAACCGGTTGCGGGTATCACAGTATATTTCCTGCACAAAGTTGCTGTTGAACACCGACAGCCAGGGGGTCGTGGAGGCGTCGTACCAGACCACTTTCCCGGTGGCGGTATTGTAATATGCCAGGCCGTCATAGCGGGTTCCTATCCACATATTTCCATACCGGTCGGCGGTAATACGGGTGACAAACCGGTTTCTGAACAGGTTTACTATGGCTTTGTTTTCATTAAATATCTTTTTCTTGTTCGAAAGCATGAAATGCCCCCGGTCGAAAGTCCCGAACCACACGTTTTTTTCCTTATCGACAAATGCCGTATTGATATCGACAGAGGGTATATCGGCAAACTCGTCGTTGTTGTACCGGCTTATCACATCGCGGGTTTCCATGTCGTACACAAGCGCACCTTTGTTTCTTGTGCTTATCAGCAACTTACGGCCTCCGTCGACGGGCAACATCTGATTGATACGCAAATCGTCGAGCGCATGAGGGAAATCGCCGTCGCTGATTTCGAGGCTATGCAAATCGAGGAGCTTGATGCCGTTTTCGGTACCCAAAAGTATCTTTTCACGGTCACTGACCATACAGTTTACAACATCGTCCCGTCCTACGACGATTTTGGAAATCAGGCTCAACGAGCGGTCGAGCTTTATCAGCTCTGCCCCATTGGTGAGCCACAAGTTGCCGTGACTGTCGGTAACGGCTCCATATATGACCTGCCTATCGACTTCGATGCGCGGTATAAGCGTCTTGTTTTTTTCATCTATCTCGTACAGCCCGTTATAGCCGTATGTATATATTCTCCCGGCATACTGCACAAATCCGAGAAAAAAACTTTCCATACCGGTCGAGGTACTCTGCGAGTATCGGTGAAACTCGTACTTCCCCCGCGCCATCGAACAGATACCCTTCCCGGTAGATATCCACAGCTTGGAGGCGTCGTCGACATAAAGGCCTGTAATGAGATTGGAGGGTATGGAGTGTTCGTCGGCTTCGTCATAGAAGAATACATCATAGCTTTCGCCGAAGCTCTTACAAAGTCCGTTTGCCGTAGCTATCCATATATATCCCAAGCTGTCTTGGGCAAAGGCATTGACCCGAAGGTTTGACAAATCGGTGCGATGCAACGGCTGTGAAAGGACATCGGAGAGTGCCGACAAAATAAAAACACAACATAGCGATATCGTCAGTATTTGTTGTCTCATAGAGGTTTCATGGATATTAAAAAAAATAAACAGGTGTGATAAATCACTGTGTAAATTTATCTCAAAATATCGTATATTTCAAAACAAATTTGTACGATTTCCCTATTTTGAGACTTATATAATAACTTTTGAGACAAAACACGAGACCTTGAAGACAAATATCACACAAATCGGGATAAATGAAAAACTGATACGGCCGTAAATTGCGTAACATTGTAAATCAAAAAAAATCAACTTTATCAAACAATAATTTTACGTAATGGTGAAACCTCATTTATTTATAGTGTTTTCTCTCTTATGCTTGTTTGCGCTCAGCTCCCAAGCGAAAGTCACGCATACAACCGTACCTCCGGCCAGAATCGTCTGGATGTCGGATAATACCGGGAAATTCGTCTCCAATCCCAATCACCTGTTGGGGACATTCAGCGGACAGTTATCGGTATCTGATACTTCGTATGCAACCCTGATGAGCTCCGACACGCATCAGGCCTCCATTTTACTGGATTTCGGCAAGGAAATGTATGGAAGGATAAAAATATTTTCGGCTATCCGGGAATGTAAAGTTCCCGTCAGATTGAGAATACGCCTGGGCGAGTCGGTCACGGAGGCCATGAGCGACGTGAATATGCCGGATAACCCTCAAAATCCGACCAACGAGCATTCGTTGCGTGATTTTACGGTTTCGGCTCCGTGGCTGGGCTCTTTCCAATGCGGGAACAGCGGCTTCAGGTTTGCCAGGATAGACTTGCTCGATAAGGATATAAAATATAACTTGCGCCATGTATCGGCTGTCTCGCTGATAAGGGACATCGAGGACAAGGGGTCGTTCTGCTCTGATAATGAACGGATAAACCAAATATGGCAAACAGGTGCTTATACCGTAAAACTGAACATGCAGGAGTACCTCTGGGACGGGATAAAGCGCGACCGGCTCGTATGGGTGGGCGACATGCATCCGGAGGTGATGACGATAAACAATGTATTCGGGGAACAAGAGGTGGTGTACAAGAGTCTCGACTTTGCCCGCGACGATACGCCTTTTCCGGGCTGGATGAACGGGATGTGCTCCTATTCGTTGTGGTGGATAATCATACAGAAGGACTTGTATATGTACCAGGGCAACCTCGATTACTTAAAAAGCCAGCGCGACTATTTGCTCCGTCTCGTCAAGCAGATCGACGAGAGGATTGACGAGAACGGGGTGGAACGGCTCGACGGAATACGCTTTCTCGACTGGCCGACATCGGAAAACCAGAATGTGATACACAGCGGACTGCAATCGCTCTCTTTCATGGCGATGAAAGCGGCTGTACAAATCGGGGAGTATATCGGTGACAGGGATATGATAAGAATGGCATCGAGCTGCCTCGAACGGATGAAGGGGGTGGCCGTGGATGCTCATGATAACAGCCAGGCGGCAGCGTTGAATATCATATCGGGGTTGAGCACAGACCCGGAGAAGGATTGTGAAACGATATTGAAAAACGGCCTTGACGGTTTCTCAACGTTTTACGGGTATTATATGCTGGAGGCTCTTGCCATGCTGGGCAAATATGATGAGGCTCTCGACTTCATCTCTACGTATTGGGGAGCGATGCTGGACTTGGGGGCGACTACTTTCTGGGAAGATTTGAAATATGCCGACGTAGCCAATGCGGCACGCATCGACGAGATAGTGCCGCCGGGCAAGCATGACATACATGCAGGCGGGGGTGCTTATTGTTATAAGGGGTTGAGGCTGAGCCTTTGCCATGGATGGGCATCGGGCCCTACATCCTGGCTTACCCGGCATGTGCTCGGCATCGTCCCGATAGAACCGGGATGCCGTGTCCTGCAGGTGAAACCCAACCTCGGCCCGCTACAGTCAGTCAAAGGGACTTTTCCCACTCCTTACGGTATCGTAACGGTAAGTTGCACGAAAAACGGCCGGGGAAAAGTCGTATGTGACATACAGGCTCCGAAAGGGGTAAAGATAGTTAGGTGAAACAACATAAAAGAAATATAAGGGATATATTATCATGAAATCGATGAATTTAAAATCGTCTTTGGTCGCAGCAGCCTTGTTGTTGCTTACGGTACAAGTACCGGCTGCCACGGCTACCGACAGTTACCAGGATATGCGCAAGGTGTTTGCCTCGCCCCAAGATGTACAAACCAGTTGCTACTGGTATTGGATATCGGGCAATATAAGTAAAGAGGGTGTCATCAATGATTTGAAATCGATGAAAAAGGCGGGTATCAACCGGGCTTTTATCGGATTCCAGGGTATTGCAGAAATGCCGCACGGCCCTGTGTATATGCAGAGCGACGAGTGGTATGACATCGTACACGCTGCTTTGAAAACGGCTACTGAAGAGAATATCGAAATCGGCATTTTCAACGGCCCCGGATGGAGCCAGGCCGGAGGGCCGTGGGTAGACCCGAAACAGTCGATGCGTTACTTGGCTTCACAACATGCTCTGGTAACGGGCGGAGGCGAAAGGGATATCGTATTCCCCCACCCCGACAACTTCCTGCAGAATGTAAAAGTGCTTGCTTTCAAACGTAACAACATCGCTCCTGATATAAGGGCGACGGTAGATCATATTACGACAGAGGGCGTGACGGATGTCGCCCGGATGTTCGACGGGGACTTGAATACTACAGGCGGATTTGAACGCGATAAGGCCAGCATTACGGTAAGGCCGTCGAAGAAGGATTTTACACTCCGCTCTATCCGGATAGAGAGCGCTACGCCTATCAGGGCTTACTTTTCCGTAAAGGTGAAACGCAACGGGGCTTTCGAAGAGGTTTGTTCTTTCGGGGCCGACCGCACAGTTCTAAAGAACGAAGTGGGATATGACGGGCTGGCTCCTACGGCTGTGGCTGTACCCGAAACGCGCGGCGAGGAATTCATGGTAGAGATGAATATCAATGCCAACTGCAAAATAAAGGAATTCAAATTGTCCGAAACTCCTATCGTAGACCGCTATGCAGACAAGATACTGAGCAAAATGCACCAGACTCCCCAGCCGATGTGGCATGACTATAAATGGGACAACCGGGTTTCTTATGCACCGGATGCCGTAGTTTCGGAAAGGGATATTATCGACATCACCGACCACATCGATGCCGACCGGGTTGTCTGGAATGTCCCGGAGGGTGATTGGGAAATCGTACGTACTTACATGGCTCCTACGGGCATATGTAATGCCCCTGCCATAAAAGGCGACGGGGAAGGCCCTGAGGTAGACCGCTGGAACCGGGAGAACTTGAAACACCACTACGACAGTTTTATAGGCGAGATACTCAGACGGGTTCCGGAAAATGACCGGAAGACCTGGAAAATGATTGTATGTGACAGTTATGAGAAAGCTACGCAAAATTATGGAGACGACTTTATCGACTATTTCAAATCGCATTTCGGATATGACCCCACTCCTTACCTTCTCACCTTTGACGGCATTGTGGTAGGCAGTACCGACAAGTCGGACCGCTTCTTATGGGACTTGCGCCGCATGATTGCCGACCGCCTGGCCTATGACCATATAGGCGGTATGCGGGAGCTTGCCCACAAAGACGGGTTCGGTATATGGCTGGAGCCATACGGGCATTGGGGGTTTCCCGGTGAATTTTTGCAGTACGGCGGCCAGTCGGACGAAGTGGCGGGCGAGTTCTGGAGCGAAGGCTCGCTGGGCGACATAGAGAACCGCGCGGCGTCATCGGCGGCTCACATATACGGAAAAGGCAAAGTATCGTCCGAATCGTTCACGTGCGGCGGGCCGGAGTTTGCCCGCAGTCCCCGCCATATGAAACAGCGGGGCGACAAGTTCTTTACAGAGGGTATCAATAATACTCTACTTCACTTGTATGTCTCCCAACCCGATGAGACCTCTTTTCCGGGACTGAATTGCTGGTTCGGGAACGAATTTAACCGTAAAAATACTTGGTACAGCCATATAGACTTGTTTACCGACTATCTGAAGCGTTGCAATTATTTGCTGCAACAGGGGAATTACGTGGCCGATGTGGCTTATTACATCGGAGAGGATGTCCCTGTAATGACGGGTATTACCGAACCGGCTCTGCCTAAGGGATTCCAATATGACTTCATAAATGCCGAGGTCATCGAGAATTATCTTTCTGCCAATGAGGAGCATATATTGTCTTTGCCTCATGGCACCCGATATAAATTGCTTGTTTTACCGCCGAGCAAAACCATGCGCCCGGGGGTCATCAGAAAAATAAAACGGCTTCTCGAAGAGGGTGCCATCATTCTGGGCCCCAAACCGGAAAGGTCGCCGAGCCTCCAAGACTATATGGAGGCGGATGCCGAAGTGAAAGCTATTGCCGACGAATTGTGGGGCAACAGCAACTCTCAAACGATACGCCGCATAGGTAAAGGATGGTTGTTTGCCGGATACAGCATAGAAGATATATTCGGTATGATGGGATATATGCCGGACTTCCGGATATCTATCGACAGTGACGTGAAATATGCCCATACGACACAGCGTGACCGGGATATTTATTTTGTGAGCAACCAGACCGAAAAGGACATTGAATTTACGGCTCAATTCCGCATCGGAGGGAAAGTTCCTGAATTATGGAGCCCGATGGACGGTTCGGTACGTACCCTCAAATCGTTTGTAAACGTGGGGAATGTAACTCATATCCCGATGAGACTGCATCCCAACGAAAGCGCTTTTATCGTATTTGACAAAGATATATCGGGTGAGCCCCAAGTGTTGGACATGGCTCTCAACTATCCGGAAACAAAGGTGTTGTCCGTGATAAACGACGACTGGAGCCTGACTTTGAAATCGATGGTCAACGACGGGAAGAAACTGAAACCGGAGGCTTTGAAAGATTTGTCGACGATGGATGATGACTATGTGAAGTATTTCTCGGGTACGGCTGTATATACAAACTCATTCAAAATAAAGGAGATTCCTGCCGGCAAAAGGGTAATTCTCGACTTGGGAGAGGTATACGAAATGGCTAAAGTGAAGGTGAATGGAAAGTATGCGGGCGGTGTATGGACGGCTCCTTATACTCTGGATATCACCGATGTCTTGAAACGGGGCAAGAACTCGATAGAAATCTCAGTGGTAAACAACTGGGTAAATCGTCTGGTGGGGGATTCCAGAGTACCGGAAGAGAAGCGAAAAACATCGTATGTATGCCGTACTTACCGGCCTAAATCTCCGCTTCAAAAGTCGGGATTGACGGGCCCGGTCAGAATCCTGACCGAATAGTTACGTCCGGCTAAAAATACTTTTTGTGACGCAGAGGCGCAGCGTAGATGCATCGGCTTATTTTAT
The DNA here is from genome assembly GCF_023656675.1 of Barnesiella sp. B2-R-119. Taxonomy (NCBI): domain Bacteria; kingdom Pseudomonadati; phylum Bacteroidota; class Bacteroidia; order Bacteroidales; family Barnesiellaceae; genus Barnesiella; species Barnesiella sp. B2-R-119. Next base: position 4,053 of record NZ_JAMOKL010000006.1, on the reverse strand, counting down.
CTTACGCTGCGTTTCTTGTTGTCATATAATGACTTACCTCATCTGCCGCCCCCGAATTTTTCCGACGCATTAAAAGGTGCAAAAAAACTCATCCTGCCACACATTGCATCGGGAAGGGGTTACGGATGACGAATACCGTCCCTACGAGGGTTGCAACGCCACACAGATGGCCTTCATTGCAGACAGCATAGCGACAATCTGCAACATATCCTATCAATGGAAGGCATTCGGCAATTACCGGCATCTGTCCAGTCTTCGGCAGTTGTCAGGCACAAAAGACCGCAAAGGCTCCAAGACGGAAAAGAAGGACATCTCATTATAGACTTGTTCAAAAAAACGCCGAAGCCGACAACATTCTGTTGGGTTCTCCCATTTATTCCGCTGATGTTCCATCTACATTAAAAGCTGTCATTGAATGTGCCAGTGTAGTAAGCGACTCCAATCCGGGCATGTTCCGTCACAAGGTTTGCGGAACAGTTGCCGTAGCAGGGCGTGGCGGAGCCATGAATGTCATCGACACTCTCCACCATTTCTTACTGAATAAAAAAATATCGGGTAGGCTCTACTTATTGGGACATCACCTACGGCCTGTCTATTAAAGGAAAACAAGCCAGTAAATCAGCCACCTTTTCATTGAAGTTGTTATTCGGAGAAACGGATGCGAGGAAGTATCTTCCATGAGCATACCACGTGTCTTTAATATCTGAATAATCTGTTTCGGTGAGGAATACGGTTTGATGAAATTCGTTTTCATACAGGTATAATAAAAAAACGACCCGCCGATTTGAGCATCGTTGAGAGGCTTGGCAGGTTCTAATGTTGTAAAGGCAACAAATCTTTTTTAAGTACCCAAATATTCGATAACTTTGTTTTCAAAACTGCATTATGAATATTTGTAAAAACATTGACGGTTGTTCAACCTTATTCTTTTTGAAATACAAACAATGATACTAAAATGGTACTAAACAGTATATATACTCTTTTGTCTATCACATAAAATACATAAAAAAATACACAAATTGTAGCCTACCACGACGATTTTGGTATAGGAATCGTCAACACGATTGAGGGAATTGGCCTCTTGCTGCCGTTTCTCTTCATTGTCCACGGTAAGAGATTTGTTTTCGGGCTATTATTTCTGACAGGGCTTTCATCTGGTAAAAATTTCATACGTATCTAACGTTTCGTCTAAACCTATTATCCCTTTGGGGGCTTCATATCTCCAACTATATCCGTATTTCGTATCGAGATAGTCAAAAATTATCCGGTTTTTCCTAACTTCGTGGAAATAGCCTATAGCCGTCATTCGTTGCGATTTGTCTTGCAAACTTTCTTTTGTGTAAAACGACCCTCGAATCCCGTATTTAGTCCAAAATGTCCTTTTCAGCACCTCACATATTTCCTTCTCCGGAAGTATCAAGGACAGTTGCGGGGTAGAAATACTGAGATTTGATAATGTGATTTTCAAATCTACATCGTTGTCAATGAATAGTGCTGTATCTACAGGCTCAAGACCGATATATGAAAAGGTCAGATGATATTTCCCCCTTCGCAGGCTATCTATTCTAAAATATCCTTCTGCATCTGCCAACCAGCCTCGTTTTGGTATTTCTTTGACCCGGATATATGTGCCACCGCCTAAAGGGGAAGTTGTTGTATGGTCAGGAACTATGTGTTCTTCTACAAATGTTTTTCCTATTATGGAAAAATATTCCTTTTGTGCAGATGCTGTAAAGGTAAGGCATAAGAAACCGGATAGAATAATCTTCTTCATAAATCATGTCCCAAATCATAAATCATATACAAATACTGAAAGTCCCGGTGCAGGCTTATCGGAGGCTGGTCGTCAGTCTAACACGTGCTCGGGCATGTCATTTGTCCTTGCAACAAAGTAATATACTGTATTCGTTTCGGTATCTGTGGCATTCATCCCGACGGGGGATATTTCTTTTGTCGCCGGACTCTCAACGGGGGCATGCCAATCCCAGCCTAATAATCCTTTTATGGCATAAAACATGGCTTGGTCTGTACCCGACAAGTTGTATTTATATGTTTTTTTGCCTTCAAAGTCTTCATGATAGGTCAGTTCCATATATGGGATATTGCTCTCTACAAAGAACTTATAGCTGCCTGTATGTCTTAATGTCATCTCTTTATCATACAGATAGAAGTCTTTATCTTCATTGTTGATTAAGAAAAACTCATCCTCTTGCCGGTAGGGTGGTTTTATCGGATTGGCAACAGCCAGATTCAGGTAACTGTCTACAATCTTGATTTTCAAGTCGACAGTTTCGTTTGCAACTTTGTCCCGAACTTTGATTGTCGTTTCTCCTTTTTGTTTCGGATGTATTTCCAAATTACCCATATCAGCAGGGCTTGATAAATCTACGGTAACTTCCAATATGGAGGGATTTTCTATCTCGACAGCATAGTCTCTATTTCCTCCTCGTATCATGATGTCTTTCGCTCCGACCAAAGGTCGCTCGTAATAGTCTTTTTCAAATGACAAATGATGTATTTCCGTGGTTTCGTTATCATCGTCATTACAGCCCATAAAACATCGTCATTACAGCCCATAAAACTGAGTGTGTATATCAATAGCAAGAAGGTTTTCCCCAAAAATTTTGTTTTCATTGTATTCTTTGACTTATAATTCTGCACTTATGTATATTTTTCCGAATATCTTTCGTGATTGCAAATTTAGAAATTCTCAGGAAAAAGATACAATAATTTCGGATTGAGATGAAAAATCTATGACGTTGTCATAACCTAATCTGTTTTCTGTTACAAAATTATTCTTTTTATGCGTAACTGTCAGATTTGAGTCTTGACTAATTCAAGTTATTTTCTGTCAAATCCTTTTCTATAAACTCCAAACCATAACACTCTTTTTCCAATGTAGTTTCAATGTTTCTATCCAACCTAAAATACTGACATCCGGTGTGCATTGTTTCAAGTGGATTTCTTGGAGTTCCTTTTCTTTTATACCTTATGCAGATATTTTCGTGACAGATGCCATTCACCTCCCTTAAATAGTAACAGATTTCACAAAGGCACAATACTTTTTTCTTGTTATAACAACGCAATACCGCATATTGTCTCATCACTTTATAGTTTTCTGTACCTTTGGATATAATTATCTCATATATTGCACTTTTTTTCTTTGTACTCATGCAACTTTCTGTACTCAAATAATATTTACCACTGGAAAACAATCTAAATTTCAATACTTTACGATTTACATTCTCCCAGGATGTGGTCTTCAAATCTTTATGTCCAAAATTGAAAAATCTGACACATTCTCCACGTAAAGGTTTATCATACAATTCAAAAACATCATTTTCACATCTTACGGCTACTTCTATTGTCCTATTTTTTAGATTCCCCGGTTCTATACGGCATGTCTCCGCATCTATGACTATTACTATTGCCGTTTTCAAATCCTCACCCCGTTTCAAGACTATGTCATAAGAAAATTGCTCATTAGGGAATTTATATTCTATTTCACACGAATCATATCCATGCGCTTTCAAGTCATAAGGTATTGGAATTGCAACGGAACAACAGTTTTCATTAAAGAGCAAACACTGATGCCCTTTTTCGCATAAGTGCCGTTGGGGTATATATACATCGAACTTATGTTGAGTGTTGAATCTTCTACATAACACCTTTTTTGCAGCTTCATGCAAATAAAAGTCATCCTCACATGGTATGTTTTCATCCAAATGTAAAAATGAATAATTTCCCCTATCATCCACATCTACAAATACTTCTTTACCACAAGCTATGCAAAAGTAAGTATGCTTATTTGCATCAATCTCATCAAGATTGTACAAATTCACTATTGTATTTTGCTCATCAATGGCAATATGGCGAAGCATTCTTTGCCCCAAGTTGTAACCATTACCAAAGTTGTAATACTGGACGTAGTTAACTCGTTGGTTGAATTAGATTTATAAATAATCACAAATGAAAAAGTTGCACAAATCGCAGATAATTAGTAAATTAGTGGCAGCTACACCGTTAACTACTATCAGTCTGCTTATGCGCAAC